>CAZEZY010000009.1:0-33001 GCA_964516635.1 uncultured Tepidimonas sp.
CCCATGTGCAGCTTGCCGCTGGGGTAGGGCAGCATGGAGCAGGCGTAGTACTTGGACTTGCTCGCGTCTTCGGTCACGCGGTAGGCATCGCGGGCGGTCCAGTGGGCGTGGGCGGCACGCTCCACGTCCTGCGGGGTGTATTTGTCTTGCATGATCTACAGAAGCGATAGGCTCAGCGCAAATTCAGCACATCGAACATGTCGTACAGGCCGCTGGGCTTGTCGGCCAGAAAACGCACCGCACGCAGGCTGCCCTGCGCATAGGTGGACCGGCTGCTGGATTTGTGGGTGATCTCGATGCGTTCGCCGGTGCCCAGGAACATCACGGTGTGGTCACCCACCACGTCGCCGCCGCGCACGGTGGCAAAGCCGATGGAGGACGGATCGCGCTCGCCGGTGTGGCCGACACGCTCGTACACGGCGCAGTCCTTCAGGTCACGGCCCAGCGCGTCCGCGATCACCTCACCCATTTTCAGTGCGGTGCCGCTGGGCGCATCCACCTTGTGACGGTGGTGGGCTTCAACGATCTCGATGTCGTAGCCGGTGGCCATGGCTTTGGCGGCCATTTCCAGCAGCTTCAGCGTCACGTTGACGCCCACGCTCATGTTGGGCGCCATCATGATGGCGATGCGCTTCGACGCCTCGGCGATTTCGGCCTTCTGTGCATCCGAAAAACCGGTCGTGCCGATGACGAGCTTGACCCCGTGCTGCACGCAGGCGCGCAGGTGGGACATGGTGCCTTCGGGTCGGGTGAAGTCGATCAGGCAGTGGCTGCCGGCAAGGGTGGACAGGTCGGACGCGATGGCCACGCCGCTGGGCTGGCCCAGGAAGGCGGCGGCGTCCTGCCCCAGGGCCGGGCTGCCCGGGATGTCCAGGGCGCCACTGAGCGTGCAGTCATCGGCGGACTGGACGGCTTCGATCAGCATGCGGCCCATGCGGCCGCTGGCGCCGGCGATGCAGACGCGATGAAGGAATTCGTTACTCATGGGGGTCAGCGAGGTTCCAGCGGCGGGTAGCTGGTGGAGGGGGTGGCTGCGGGACGGGATTCCGGCTCGGCGCGACTGCCTGTGTTGTAACGTGCCTGGAAAGCCTGCAACTGTTCGTCGGTGGCTTCCAGCACAGGGGGTCGCTTGCTGACTGGCCGGGTGTCCAGGGACGCCACGAAGGCCTCTTCGGTGGGCAGTTCGTCGGCTTCCACGCGCTTGAGCTGATTGCCCTGGAAAAACACCGACACCCGTCGCTGCTGGGGTTCCTGCCCCTGGCGTCGGAAGGTGAAGACGTAGTCCCAGCGGTCGGCATGGAAGGCGCTGGCCACCAGCGGGGTGCCCAGGATGTCACGCACGGTTTCCCGTGGCATGCCGGGTTGAAGCGCCTGAACCTGCTCCTGAACCACCACATTGCCCTGCAGGATGTCGATCCGGTAGGGCGTGATGAGTCCGCCAAGCGTGCTCATGGAGGCGGCCGCGTTGTTGAGACTGGAACAACCCGTGAGGAGGACGGACACGACAACGCAGGCGCCCAGACCCATGCGGCGAGCGGCTGACAGAGGAATGGAAGACATGGTCGCTTTGCGGTGAAGGAAAAGAAAGCTGCGCCAACGGGGTGGACGTACTATGATGCAGGGCATTGTAGCCCTTGGACTCCCGTTGGTGCCTGGTTGTGTCGGCGGGCAGGTCCGCATCCCGGGTTTCCGGAGGCGAGAAGCGCATGACCAACATCGAAGAACTCAAGAGCACCGGCCTCAAGGCCACCCTGCCCCGTCTCAAGATCCTCGAGATTTTCCAGGCCGGGCATCAGCGTCACATGACAGCTGAAGATGTGTTCCGGGTGCTGCTCGACGAACGCAGTGATATCGGCCTCGCCACGGTCTACCGGGTTCTCACGCAGTTCGAGCAGGCCGGCTTGCTGGTGCGCAGCAACTTCGAGTCGGGCAAGGCGGTCTATGAACTGAACGAAGGCCAGCACCACGATCACCTGGTCTGTCTGGATTGTGGCCGGGTGGAGGAGTTCTACGACCCTGATATCGAGCAGCGGCAGCATTCGATTGCGGAGTCCAGGGGATTCGAACTCCAGGAACACGCCCTGTCGCTTTACGCCCATTGCACCAAGAAAGACTGCGAATATCGCACCCGCACCCGCCGGGGCTGAGGGGCGCGTTCAGGCGTTGCGCAGCATCGCGGCGCGTTGCCGTTGCACGAATTCCTGGTAGGTGTCGATGCCACGCAACTGCAGGATGGTGTTGCGAACCGCCGCCTCCACCAGCACCGCGATGTTTCGACCCGCCACCACCGGAATCACCGCCTTGCGGATGGCCACACCCAGGACATCCTGATAAAGCGGTTCATGCGGGAGGCGTTCGTAGTCCCGCTCCATGGTTTCACGTCGGACCAGATGCACGATCAGGCGCAGGCGCATCTTGCGTCGAACCGCGGTTTCACCAAAAATGGCCTTGATGTCAAGCAAGCCGATCCCACGCACTTCCAGCAGGTTCTGCAGCAGGTCCGGGCAGCGTCCTTCGAGGGAGGTCTGGTTGACGCGGTGAAAATCGACCGCATCGTCGGCCACCAGTCCGTGGCCCCGTGAAATCAGTTCAAGGCCGAGTTCGCTTTTGCCGAGCCCGGATTCCCCGGTGATCAGCACCCCCAGGCCGAGGATGTCCATGAAGACGCCATGCAGCGTGATGCGCTCGGCAAAGTGGCGAGACAGGTAAGCCCGCAGCACATCGATCACAAAAGCGGCCGAGTAGCTGGACGCGAAAAGCGGGATGTGTGCCCGTTCACACATGGCCACCAGTTCCTGAGGCGGCTGGGCGTCGTCGGCCACCACCAGCACAGGGGGTTCGAGCACCACGATGCGGGCGATCCGACGGCGGTTATCCTCGTCAGAACCACTCTGGAGGTAGCTCACCTCACGGTGACCCAGGACCTGAAGGCGGTAGGGGTGTATGTAATTCAGGTAACCCACCAGATCGGCGCCGGAACGGGCTTCGCTGATGGCCTGGTATTCAAAACGGCGTTCGGATGCGCTCAGACCTGCCACCCACTGCCATTTGAGCGTTTCCCGGTGGTCCTCGAACAGGACGTCGGCGCTGACGACGGAAGGTTTCACGTCATGGGCAGGCTGAGAGGCCGGCCTCCGTCAGGCGGGTGCGTGAGCCGATTGCCAGCTGGCAATGAGCTGATGCAGGTCGCCGGCCACCTGAATGCCCTTCATCTGTTCGCGCAGGGAGGCATCGCTCAGGAGCTCCGCAATCTCGGACAGGATTTCGAGGTGCTTCTGGGTCGCGGCTTCCGGTACCAGCAGAAAAATCATCAGTCGGACCGGTTGTTCGTCTGGCGCGTCGAACCCGATCGGACTCGCCAGCTGGAAGACGGCTGCCAGTGGTTGCTTGAGGCCCTTGATGCGGCCATGGGGGATGGCCACGCCATGGCCGAGGCCGGTCGAGCCCAGACGCTCACGAGCGAACAGGCTGTCGGTGATGAGCGCACGGTTGAGGCCGTGGAGGGACTCAAACAACAGCCCTGCTTCCTCGAAGGCTCGTTTTTTGCTGGTGGCATCGACAGCGACCAGCACCTGCTCGGCAGGCAAAATGGCAGATAAACGGTTCATGGCAACCTCGCAAGGGGCAGATTATGCCTGCCTGAGTCGTCTTGCCAAGTCTCCAAAAACAAACAAGCCGCCTTGACAAAGTCGGCGGCTTGTTGCAACGCAATAAAGCGCGGTCATCAAACTGACATTACTGCAAGGTACGCTTGCTCGTCTCGTGGTGGTGTTCCTGCACCTTGGTCTTGTACCTCAAGACCTGACGGTCCAGTTTGTCGGCCAGCTCATCGACGGCGGCATAGAGGTCTGCGTGGCTGCTTTCGGCGAAGATGTCCTTGCCTTTCACATGGATGTTGCATTCGGCTTTCTGGCGATGGTCTTTCTCCTTGATGTTGTCCACCGTGAGCAGGACCTTGATGTCCACCACCTGATCGAAATGTCGAGAAATCCGGTCAAGTTTGGTGGTCACGTAGGAGCGCAATGCGGGGGTGATTTCGAGGTGGTGACCACTGATCGTCAGGTTCATGAAGAGCCTCCTTTGCTCGGTTTGACGGGGTGTGACGAAAAAAACACCACACCATGGGGAAAGCATGTTCTGACTCCACTATGCCTGTTCCGCTGGGTTTGGGCAAGCTTGCAGTGCAGCATTTCCAGGGTGGCGAATCGAGTGGAAAAGACCGGTTTTTTTCGTCATTGCGGTGTCATGCGGCAGTGCGATAATCCACTGTTGACCATTTTCGGAGACCGTTTTGGAAAGCAGCCCTAGTCGCGTGCTTTCGGTGCATTGAGACCCCGACCATCCGGTTGAACACCAGGGTGCGGGCACCGGAAGCACGTTCCCCCTGTCAGATTCCCTGTTCAAACGTGTGAGGGAGCATCCGATGCTCAACGTCTTTACTCTGGTCAATGGCCGCCTGTTCCAGGAAGAAATCGATTCCCTGGAAGAACTGTCCCGTTTCAAGCCCATCTGGGTGGATCTCGAATCCCCCACCCCCGAGGAGCGCCGCTGGGTGCGTCAGCACTTCGGGTTGTCCATTCCCGAAGACGCGATGGACGAGGACATTGAAGAGTCCGCCCGTTTCTTCGAGGAAGACAACGGCGAACTGCATGTGCGCTCCGACTTCCTGATCGATGACGAGGACAATCCGCGCACGGTGCGGGTGGCGTTCATCCTCAACGAACAGAACGATGCACTCAAGAGCCGAGGGGTGCTGTTTTCCATTCACGACGAAGACGTGCCGGTGTTTCGCCTGCTGCGTCTGCGAGCACGGCGCATGCCTGGTCTGATCAAGGACGCCAAAGACGTGCTGCTCAGCCTGTTCGATACCGATGCCGAGTACTGTGCCGACACCGTCGAGGACATCTACGACGACCTCGAGCGGATCAGCAGCAAGGTGCTCTCCGGGCAGGTGACCGACCAGATCGCGTCCGAGGTGCTGGCGGGCATTGCGCGTCACGAGGACATGTCGGGCCGCATCCGCCGCAACATGATGGACACCCGCCGTGCGGTCAGCTTCATGATGCGCACCCGGCTGCTGAGTGCCGAACAGTTCGAGGACGCACGCCAGATCCTGCGTGACCTGGACTCGCTGGACAGCCACACGGCCTTCATGTTCGACAAGATCAACTTCCTGATGGATGCGACCATCGGTTTCATCAACATCAACCAGAACAAGATCATCAAGATCTTTTCGGTGGCCAGCGTGTCCTTGCTGCCCCCCACACTGGTGGCCAGCAGCTATGGCATGAACTTCGAATTCATGCCCGAGTTGCAATGGGCCTATGGCTATCCGTTCTCGATTGCGCTGATGGTCCTGTCGGCTGTGATTCCGATGGTGTACTTCCGCAAGCGGGGCTGGCTGAAGTAAGGCGCCTACAGCAGGTTGAGCGCCTTGCGCACGATCCGCCCGCTGTAGTGGCGGGCAACCTGCTGGAGGAAGTGCTGGAAATCGACGTGGGCGCTGTCGTCCGCCCGGTCTGAAATGGTCCGGACGCCGGCAAAAGGCACGTCATGGTCCTGGCACACCTGTGCAACGGCTGCGCTTTCCATGTCCACCGCGAGGGCGTCTGGCCATTCGTTGCGCAACGCGGTGCACTCGGCTTCGGTGGACACAAACCGGTCGCCGGTGATGATCAGCCCCTCATGCACGCTCGGGGTGTGCAGACCGAGCCCCCGCAAGACCGGCTCGTCGAGCAGTTTGGGCAACCAGGTGACCGCATCCCTGGCCGCCACATGGAGCACCTGTGCGAGTGCCATGTCGGCCGTGAAACGGCTTTTGCCGTAGCCAGGCACTTCCCAGCGCGGGAACAGGGGCGATACGTCGAGGTCGTGCTGCGAGTAGGTGCTGCCCACCACGATGTCGCCAACCTCCACACCGGCGGCCAGCCCACCGGCCACCCCCGTGAAGATGACCTGCTGCGGGGCAAAGCGCTCGCAAAGGACCGTGGCCGTGGTGGCCGCGGCCACCTTGCCAATGCCGGAGAGAACAGCCACCACCTCATGGCCCTGGAGATGCCCGGTCCAGAAACAGCGCCCTCCGGCGAGGACTTTCTGCTCGTCGGGCATCAGTTGCAGAATTTCAGCCAGTTCCTCGTGAATGGCACTGATGATGGCGATGCGTTGACCCATGAGTACAGACTCCCGTTCAGGCTTTGTCGCGCAATTCGCGCCGCAAGATCTTGCCGACCGGTGTTTTCGGCAGTTCGTCCCGAAACTCGATCACGCGGGGCTGCTTGTAGCCGGTCAGCCGCTGATGACAGTGGTCTCGCACATGTTCTTCGGTCAGCGAGGCCTCTTTTCTGACGATCACGAGCTTGACGGCTTCACCGGAATGGGCATCCGGCATGCCCACCGCCGCGCATTCCAGCACACCTGGCATCCCCATCACCACGTCCTCCACCTCGTTGGGGTAGACATTGAATCCGCTGATCAGGATCATGTCCTTTTTTCGGTCAACGATCCGGAAGTGCCCCCTTTCGTCCATGATGCCGATGTCACCGCTGCGCAACCACCCGTCGGGCGTCATCACTTTGGCGGTTTCGTCCGGCCGTTGCCAGTAGCCAGCCATGACCTGGGGCCCCTGGATGGCGATCTCACCTGGCTCGCCCACGGGCACCTCGTTGCCATCGTCGTCGATACACTTCATCCGGGTGCCGGGCAGCGGGACCCCGATCGTGCCGGAGAATGCACGGATCGTCACGGGGTTGCAACTCGCCGATGGACTGGTTTCCGACAGGCCATACCCTTCGCAGATGGGGCATCCGGTTCGAGCCAGCCATTGTTCAGCCACGGCCCGCTGAACCGCCATGCCGCCACCCACCGACACCTTGAGATGGCGCCAGTTCACCTGGTCGAAATCCGCGTGGTTGAGCAGGGCATTGAACAGCGTGTTGACCGCTGGGAAGCTGTGAAAGGGCTGCCGGCTGAGTGCCTTGATCACCGCGGGCAGGTCGCGAGGGTTCGGAATGAGGATGTTCATGCCGCCGGTGCGCGTGCTGAGCATCATGTTCACCGTGAAGGCAAAGATGTGATAGAGAGGAAGTGCGCACACCGCTGTTGATGGCTCGTGCGGGGGGATCTGTTGCATCACCGGCGCGTTCCAGGCCTCGGATTGCAGCACGTTGGCGATGACATTGCGGTGCAGCAGCACCGCGCCTTTGCTCACGCCCGTGGTGCCACCGGTGTATTGCAGAACCGCCATGTCGTCTGGCTCCAGGGTGACGGGCCGGAAAACCAGCCGGTTGCCCACACCCAGGGCCGTCCGGTATCGGACTGCGCCAGGCAGGTCGAAAGGCGGGACCAGTTTCCTGACCTTGCGAACCACGTGATTGACCAGTGTGCCCTTGACCCGGCCGAGCATGTCGCCCATGGCGCACAGCACCACGTGTTTGACCGGCGTGTGAGCAATGCACTGTTCCAGCGTGGCCGCGAAGTTCTCGATGATGAACAGGCCCTTGGCGCCTGAATCCCTGAGCTGGTGCTCGAGCTCCCGGGCGGTGAACAGGGGGTTGACGTTGACCACCACCAGCCCTGCCCGGAGGATGGCGGCCACCGCCACCGGATACTGTGGCACATTGGGCATCATGATGGCGACCCGGTCGCCTTTCACCAGCCCCCTGCTCTGCAGCCAGGCGGCGATCGATCGCGATTGGTCATCGATGGTCTGGTAAGTGAAATCACGACCCAGAAAGCGGTAGGCGGTGCGCGTCTGGAAGCGTCGGAAACTGTCTTCAAGTAGACTGGCCAGCGAGGGGTACTGCTCGATATCGACGTCGTGTGGAACCCCTTCAGGGTACGCATTCAGCCACGGCCTGTCGGCTGAAGAGACGGCACTGGACATGCTTGACTCCGTTGTTGTCTGGGCAGATTCGTTCGCCTGCCCTTGGAGTCGACATTATGAGGCTGGTGGCGTTGCGTTTCCTAATGTGTTTCCCTGACAAAAACCTGACATTTATGTCAATTCGGCCCTTGTCACCCGGTTCCGGCCTGTCTGCTTGGAGTGGTAGAGCGCTTGGTCGGTTCGAGCCACCCAGTCCTGCGCACTTTCGCCTGCCCGGTGGGAAGCGGCGCCAGCCGAGACCGTGATCTGCAACACCACATCGTAGGCATTGCGCTTGCGCAGCTTCATGGCCCGGATGGTCTGGCAGACTTTTTCGGCCATGGCGGCGGTGTCTTCCAGTGAGGTGCCCGGCATCACGATGGTGAATTCCTCACCACCGTACCGCGCGACGATGTGATCAGGGTCGGTGACCACCTTGCGCAAGACCTCGCCCATGGCCGCCAGCACCTGATCGCCGACCAGATGGCCATGCTGGTCGTTGATCTTCTTGAAATGATCGATGTCGAGCATGACCAGGCCATGGCTCCTGGTGCCACCATCGGCGGGGTGTTTGAGTATCTGCTCGAGGCGGTGGTCAAGGCCGCGCCGGTTCAGGATCTTGGTCAGGCTGTCGATGAACACCTCTTCCCGGGCCCGGTCCAGATCGGCACGGAGTTTATCGATTTCGTTGCGACTGAGGGCGACCTGTTGCTGCAATTCGCTGGTGGCGTTCTGCATGGCCTGGCTGCGCTGCAGCGCCTGCTGCAGGCGGGTTTGCAGGGTGGCGGCGTCGTCCTGGCTCTGCAGGGAATGGTTGAGGCCCGACAATTCGGCATCAAATGCACCGGCCTGTTCGCCGGTGCGTTGCGCCTGGCTAGCCATGTTGCTCATGACCTGCTGGAAGTCGCGGCTGATGCGGTCCATCGTCTTGTCGTCCACGCCGGCCACATGCTCCCGGTACACGCGCTCGATGGTGGCCTGCCCGAGCCGAGGCTCGGTGGTGGTCAGCCGGTCGATCGCCTCCCGAAGACGTCCGTTGAGGCCAGCGGCATACTCGTACCAGACGGTGTAGGAAATGGGGTGGAAGGGGGCGTCGTGCTGGTTCATCAGGGCGATGACCAGACGGAACAACTCGGCACTCTTTTCACGCGTTTCTCTGTATTCCATGGGAATTCCGCTTCAGGTGTAACCCCACTGACGCATCTGGCCAGACTTTTGTATACATTGTAAATCTATCAGACTTGCCATTCCACGACCATGCATGAAGCGATCACCCATACCCGTACCGTCGAACGGCTGATTGCCGGACAGCCCACCTCCGATGGGGCGGGCGTGCGACTCACCCGCGTGCTGACGCCATCACTCCAGCGGCGTCTGGACCCGTTCCTGATGCTGGATGCGTTTGGCAGTGACAACCCGGACGATTACATCGCCGGCTTTCCGGATCACCCGCATCGGGGTTTTGAAACCGTGACCTACATGATCGCAGGCCGGATGCGCCACCGCGACAGCGCGGGCAACGAGGGCCTGCTCCAGAACGGGGGCGTGCAATGGATGACGGCAGGCAGAGGCGTCATCCATTCGGAAATCCCCCAGCAGGAAGAAGGGGTGATGGAGGGTTTTCAGCTCTGGTTGAACCTGCCGGCTCGCGACAAGATGTGTCCACCCTGGTATCAGGATTTCCAGCAGGCGGATCTGCCGGCTTTCACCACGCAGGAGGGTGTGCGGGTGACGGTGATTGCCGGTGAGAGTCATGGTGTGCCGGGTGCGGTCAACAGGCAGGGCACCCAACCGGTCTACCTCGACATCCACCTGCCAGCCGGTGCGGCATTCGGGCAGGCATTGCCCGTCGGCCACAACGCGTTTCTGTATGTGTATCGGGGTGAAGTGACGGTGGCGGGCTCGCCAGTGCCGGTCCAGCGGATGGCGATTCTGGCGAACGACCCGGCGGCCGACGGGGTCCTGATGCAGGCCTCGGTGGACAGCAAGGTCCTGCTGATCGCCGGCCAGCCTTTGGACGAGCCCATCGTGCAGTATGGGCCGTTCGTGATGAACGCCGAAGCCGACATTCACCAGGCGATCCGCGATTTCCGGGAGGGTCGACTGGCCTGAGTGGGACAGGCTTAGAAGGGGATGTCGTCGTCCATGTCGTCGAAACCGGTGGACGCTGGCGCCGGCTTGCTGGCCGGTGCGGGGCGGCCGGCAGACGGGGCAGTGCGGGCAGCGGGCGCAGCCGCGCGGGGCGCATGCGCCCCGCCTTCGTCCATCGAGGGGCTGCCCATGCCTTCACGACCGCCCAGCAACTGCAGCTCGGTGGCGATGATGTCGACCGTGTTTTTCTCGACGCCGGACTGGTCGGTGTACTTGCCGTACTTGAGGCGGCCTTCCACATAGATCGGACGGCCCTTCTTCACGTATTCCCCGGCAATTTCGGCCAATCGATCGTAAAAGGTCACCCGGTGCCACTGGGTGTCCTCCACCGTTTCGCCACTGTTGCGGTCTTTGCGCCGGCTGGTGGTGGCCACACTGACATTGGCCACGGCCTGACCCGAGGGCAGATAGCGGATTTCGGGATCGCGGCCGCAATTGCCGACCAGAATGACTTTGTTGACGGATGCCATGGCGGGGAATTCCTCTCTAGCGTGGTGTGAATCAGACAGCCATTGTGCAGCATTCGCTTTTACACTGCGAAGATGCCTAGGCAAGAGCAGCCGGATTTTCTGCAGAACCTGCGACACGAGGTGGTCAACGGGCGTCACTGGCTGGATCGCGCCATCGTGATCGGGTTTGCTGTGCTGGCGGGTCTGGCGGTGGTGGGTTTCACCTTGCTCTACGACGCCGCGTTCGAGCGGTTCCAGGCCTTGCAATCGGGGTCTGGTTGGGTCACCCTGATCTGGACCCCTGCCATCACGGCCCTGGTGGTCTGGGCGCTGCAGGCCACGGCGCCAGGTGCCACCGGTTCCGGGGTGCCTCAGGTGATGGCCGCGCTGGAGCCTGTTGTGCCGCGGGCCGAGCGGGGCCGGTTTGTCTCGATCAGGCTGTCGGTGGCGAAGGTGCTGGGGGTGTCCGGTGGGGTGCTGGCCGGCTTGTCGATCGGCCGACAGGGGCCTTCCGTCCAGGTGGCGGCCGGGGTGATGCACCATGCCCGCCGCTACCTGTCACCCAAAACCGCCATCACGGACCGGGAACTGCTGGTGGCCGGTGGGGCGGCTGGCATTGCGGCGGCCTTCAACACCCCGCTGGGGGGGATCGTGTTCGCCATCGAGGAACTGTCGAGGCGGCTGGAACAGCGCAGCAGTGGCCTGATGCTGGCCGCCATCGTGGTGTCAGGGCTGGTGTCGGTGTCGGTGTTTGGCAACCTGTCGTACTTCGGGCGGGTCACCATCGAGGTGGTTTCATGGGCCGAGCTGTTCTGGCCGGGCCTGCTGATCGCCCTGGTCTGCGGACTCATGGGGGGCTTGCTGTCGCGCCTGCTGCTGGTCTCGTTCACCGGGCTGCCCGACCGTTTCTGCGCCTATCGCCGTGTCCATCCGGTGCGGTTTGCCGCCTGGTGCGGCTTGGGCGTGGCGGTGCTGGGTCTGGTCTCGGGCGGGGTGATCAACGGTGGAGGGCACCACCATGCCCAGGATCTGCTGTCGATGACGTCGGTCGAGCAGCACACCCCATTCCTGTTTTCGGGACTGAAGTTCATTGCGTCGTGGTGGTCGGCCTGGTCCGGGGTTCCTGGGGGCATCTTCGGGCCCAGTCTGTCGCTGGGGGCGGGTGTCGGCGCCGACGTCGCCTGGCTGACGGATTCGCGTCAGGTGCAGGCCCTGATCGCCATCGGCATGGCCGGATTTCTCGCGGCCGTCACGCAGACGCCGATCACGGCCATGATCATCGTGATGGAGATGACCGACGGTCACAGCATGGTGCTGAGTCTGATGGGTTGCGCCCTGCTGTCGAGTCTGGTGTCGCGCATGATCAGCCGGCCGCTCTACACGACCATGGCCGAACTCATGCTGGAGAAGGTGTTGCGACCGTCGCCGGCGCCCGCATCGACCATGCCGCCACCAGCCACACCAGAATCAGGGCCGAACAGGCCATGAAAAGACCTTCGGCCCCGGCACGCGAGACGATCCAGCCACCGGCTGCACCCCCGACGAAAAAGCCGATCGACTGGGAGGTGTTGTAGACCCCCAGGGCGGCCCCTCGCGCATCGGGAGGGGCCAGCCGAGAGGCCAGGCTGGGCTGGCTGGCTTCGAGGGTGTTGAAGCCCAGAAAAAAGAGGAACAGGGCGATGGCCAGCGTGGTGAGCGACGGCACCGAAGACAGCGTGCTCCACCAGAACACGCCCTGCACCAGCAGCAGCAAGGCAATCGAGATCAGGAAGACCGCCCGGAGATAGCCCAGGCGTTCCAGTCGGAACAGCACCCCACCCATGACCAGGAAAGAGCCCACCAGCGCCGTCAGGTAGATTTTCCAGTGGCCCGCCTGCTCCAGCCCGGCCTTGACCAGCAGCGCGGGGACGGCCACCCACATGGCGAGTTGCACGGCATGGAGCACGAACACGCCGAAATTGAGCCGGGCCAGACCGGCGTCGGCCAGCACGATGGCCAGGCCTTTGCGACCCGGATCCCGTGATTCGGTGGGTTCCGGTGGGACGACCCAGGCCACCACGGCCATGCCCGTCAGGGCGAGACCACAGGTGATGGCAAACAGGCCGCTCAGGCCGATCTGGGCCGACAGGATGGGCGCCAGCACCAGCGACAGGGCGAACATGAGCGCGATGCTCACGCCCACCAGTGCCATGGCCTTGGTGCGCACTTCATCGCGTGTGCTGTCGGCAATGAAGGCGGTCACGGCCGCGGAAATCGCCCCCGCTCCCTGCAGGGCCCGGCCGGCCGTGAGCCATTCGAGTGTCGGTGCCCAGGCGGCCAGCAGGCTGCCCAGGGCAAAGAGCGCCAGTCCGCCCTGAATCACCCGTTTGCGACCCCATCGGTCCGAAGCCATGCCCAGCGGGATCTGCAGCAACGCCTGGGTCAGGCCGTACACGCCCATGGCCAGGCCGACCAGCGCCGGATTGTCACCGCCCGGGTAGCGAGCCGCTTCCAGAGCGAAGACCGGGAGGACCAGGAACAGCCCGAGCATGCGCAAGGCAAAAATGGCAGCCAGCGACAGGCTGGTCCGGCGCTCGGCCGGTGTCATGCGATGGGGGCGGGACGACGGATGGGAGGCGGTCAAGGAGGGGCAGTGGGGTCGAAACAGGACCCCGTATTGTCGCTAAACTGGGCTCAGGCGGATTTGAGGGCGCTGCGATAAGCCCCGCAGCCGATCAGCAACTGGTCGTTGAGGGGCATCACGAACGACGACTTGGCCCGGATGGTGCCGGTCTGGAGGTTGATGATGTTGTATTCGACCCAGCCGCCACCCTGATCGGCGCACTGCCAGGCATCGTGCAGCAACTGATCGGCATCGAGCCCGGGTGCGTCATGCAGGCGCGAGCGGGCGCGATGGCGGTCCATGCCCATCACGTGATAGATGCCTTCGCGGTCAAACACGAAGATGTAGAGGTCGCGATCAACAAAGCCCAGGGTCTTGTCATGGAAATCTTCGCAGGCACGCGAATAGCCCACCTGGGCGATGTGCTGCACCGCCTTCTGGACCAGCTGATAGGCTTGATCGGCCGTGCCCTGACGCAACCGGATGTGCCGCACCGCCGAGTCGAGTTCGTCGGTGCGCTCCATGAGCCGCAGAGCGCGGTGGGAGGTGCGCTCCACCATGGAGGAATTCAGGTTGGTCACGGAATCCAGGTCGCCCACGGCCTGTACCACTTCTGAAAGCGCGGTGCTTTGCTGGCTGCTCGCCTGGGCGATCCCGCCGATGCGGTTGGAGATGTCACGGATGCCCTGAACCAGCGTGTCCATGGCCTGGTTGACCGAATGGATTTCCTGAACGGATGTCTGGACGCGGCCGGTGGATTCGGCAATGAGTGCGCGCACCTCGCTGGCCGCTGCCTGGCTGCGCTGGGCCAGGTTGCGAACTTCGGAGGCCACCACGGCAAATCCTCGCCCCTGCTCGCCGGCCCGCGCCGCCTCGACGGCGGCGTTCAGTGCCAGGATGTTGGTCTGGAAGGCAATGCTGTCGATCGTGCCGATGATCTCGTTCATGCGCTTCGAGGTGCTCTGCAGGGTGCTCATGCCTCCCATCGTGTCCTGCATGAGTGAACTGGCGTGCTCGGTTTCGCGATGCAACTGTCCGGTGACCTGGCTGACCTGGACGGCCGATTCGGCGTTGGTGGAGACGATGTCGGCCACATGGCGCACGTTGGCCGTGGTCTGCTCCAGACTGGCCGCCTGGGACTGGGTGCGATCGGACAGGGATTGACTGTCCTCCACCAGTTCCCGGCCCACGTGTTCGAGAACGGCTGCCGCGCTTCTGACGTCGGCCACCAGTTCCGACAGGCTGGTGAGCATGGTCTGGAACTTCCGGCCGATGTCGGCGATTTCGTCCGAGCCGGGTATCACGCTGTCGGCGGTGAGATCGCCTTCGGTGGCGCGGTCCATCACCCCGGTCAGCAGGCGCAGCCCCGACTGGGTGGCCTGATAGAAGCTGGCCATCAGGTAGATCAGCAACAGCAGCACCAGCACGGTGCCCGCTGCCAGGGTCATCAGGACCGCTTCCCCGATGGCCTGGCCACCGCCGAGGCTTTGCAGCAGCAGCCAGCCCGAGCCGATGACGGGCAGCAGCATGAGAACCGTGAGCAGCAGCAGCCTGGTTCCCATGCGCAGGCGCCGCATCAGGAGGACCCCGGGGCGCATCAGGGCGGAGGTGTCGTCTTTCATAGGCCGGGTGCCAGTTCGGCACGCATGTCGTTGATGACCTGATGGTAGTCGGGCTTGCCAAAAATCGCACTGCCCGCGACAAAGGTGTCCGCTCCCGCGTCGGCCACCCGCCGGATGTTGTCGATCTTGATGCCGCCATCCACCTCGAGACGGATGTCCTTGCCGGAGGCATCAATCCGTTTGCGGGCGGCCTCGATCTTGCGCAGCGCCGAATCGATGAAACCCTGACCACCGAAACCCGGGTTGACACTCATGATGAGGATCAGGTCGATGTCGTCGATCACCCAGTCCAGAACATCCAGCGGCTGGGCCGGGTTGAAGGTGAGGCCTGCTTGGGCCCCTTTGGCCTTGATGGCCTGGATGCTGCGGTGCACGTGGGGGGAGGCGTCGGGGTGAAAACTGACCAGGTCGGCGCCCGCATCGATGAAGGCGCCTGCCAGGGCATCCACCGGCTGGACCATGAGGTGCACATCGATCGGTACGGGCGTGCCACTGGCGGTTCGGGCATGTGGTCGGAGTGCCTGGCAGACCATCGGGCCAAAGGTGAGGTTGGGCACGTAGTGGTTGTCCATCACGTCGAAATGGATCCAGTCGGCCCCGGCATCGATGACGTGGCGGACTTCCTCGCCCAGTCGGGCGAAATCGGCAGACAGGATGGAGGGCGCGATGCGATAGGCGGACATGTGGGCAGTCGGTTGGGCAATGTGCAGAATGTAAACGTGATTCTGTCATTTTGGGAGTGGTGAATCCATACTGCACCGCACATGTCTGATCGAAGCTGGTTCACAATCAGGTGCATGTCCACGTATCAATGCCATTGCGACGCATCGCCCCAGTTCCTGCCGGAGCAGTCAGACCCGGGGGGGGCGCTGTATGTGTTTGCCTACACCATCACCATCCGCAACACCGGTGATGTCGCGGCCCAGCTGGTGTCGCGCCACTGGGAGATCGAGGATGCCCATGGCCACACGCAGGTGGTCGATGGCCTGGGTGTGGTGGGGCAGCAGCCGCTGCTTCAGCCGGGTCAGGCTTTTCAATACACCAGCAGCGCCCCGATCAGAACACCGGTCGGACTGATGAGCGGTCATTATTTTTTCGTGGCGGTGGACGGTCACCGGTTTGAAGTCCCGGTGCCGGCCTTCGTCCTCAAGGCGGGTGATGCCGCTGGCGGTCGTTCCTTGCACTGATGTTCATGAACGACCCTTTGGCTCAAGCCCGCCAGCAGCTGGCCCTCATGGACGCGGATGCGCCCTTGGCCCTTCGGCATGTGTGGCTGATCGGCCTGGTGGCCTGGATCCGTGGGGCCGATGCCGATGTGCCTCAGGCATTGCGCCGCATCGAGGCATTGCTGGAGGCCGCCGAATCGGACCCGGAGTGGCGTTTGCGATGGGCCCTGTGGTGGAGGCGGTTTCACGACACCGTGGACCTGGCGCCGCTGCTGGCCGATTTCGGTTTTGCCTCCCGGTCGGTGTTCATCACCGAACTCACGCACCGGCTTCGCCGCAAGCTGCTGCCTTCATCGCCCCTGACCACCGACATGGGGGAGCTCTTTGGCCTGCTTTTTTCCGACCCTCGGGATGCCCGCTGGTTACGGGCGCTGTCGCCCCGATTGCTGTCGCGGCTGGCCGACCTCCTGTTGGTTCGGGATGAGGTGTCGCCAGCGGAACCGGTGGGCCTCTGGGAGCGGATCCTGCTCGACGCCCTGGCTTTTGAAGTGGGGCAGATCAGCGCAGCCGGGTTTTCTTCGGAGTTGCGGGTCCGCATGTCGCCCGAGGCTCGGCGCACGCGCATCTTCCAGGATCTTCCCGCCGCGATGGAGGCCTTGCGGGCCGATGTGTTGGCGCATGGCCATGAGAGCGAACCGACAGGGGTCGCCGCTGAGCGGCTGCGCAGCTGTCTGGATGTCGCACGGCATGCGGCCTACACGGTCTATGGATATCTGGAGGAGCACGGGATTTCCGTGGGGGTGGTGTTTCGCCTGCGCCAGCTGCGCGAACGCGTGTTGCGTGCCAAGACCCTGCTGGACTGTCTGCTGGCGGCGGACCGCCCCCGGGCCACGGCCCGTTTGCTGGCCCAGCTGGTGCAGGTGGGTCGAGAGAGCCGCAGCATTCGCGCGCTCGTGGCCACGAGCACCCAGCTGACGGCCGCCCGTGTGGCCGAACGCAGCGCCGAAACCGGTGAGCAGTACATCACCCGCGACTGGCCCGAGTACCGGCGCATGCTGTGGCGTGCCGCTGGCGGGGGTGCGGTGCTGGGCTTCACCACCTGGTTCAAGTTTCTGATTGGCGGCCTGGCGCTGTCCGCCTTCTGGGGTGGGCTGGCGGCGGGGATCAACTATGCCCTCGCCTTCGTGCTGATACAGCTGCTTCATTTCACGGTGGCCACCAAGCAGCCGGCCGTCACGGCACCGGCCATGGTGGCACGCCTCAAGGACTTGCGCGCCCGCGAGGGCGTGCTGCGGTTTGTGGATGAGGTGGCCCATCTTTTCCGTTCCCAGGTGGCCGCCATCGCGGGCAATCTCGGGCTGGTCGTGCCGGTGGTGCTGCTGATCAGCACGGCGCTGTGGCTGTGGCAGGGTAGCTCCATGATCACGCCGGCCTACGCGCATCACGTCATCGAAGCCCACCATGTGATCGGCCCCACCTTGATCTTTGCGGCCATCACGGGTCTGCTGCTGTTTGTCAGCAGCATTGTGGCCGGCTGGGTGGAAAACTGGTTTGTGCTGCACAAGCTGGACTCCGCGATCGAGTACAACCCCGCGATCACCCGGCGGATCGGCGCCCGCCGTGCGGCCCGGTGGGCCCGGTTCATGCGTGTCAACATCTCGGGTCTGGCTGCCAACATGTCGCTGGGTCTGATGCTCGGCCTGGTGCCGGCCATTGCCGCCTTCTTCGGTCTCGGTCTGGAGGTGCGCCACGTGACGCTCGTGATGGGCCAGATGGCAGCGGCGGTGGCCGCGCTGGGCCCTTCGGTGTTCCTGGAGTCGGGCTTCTGGGCGGCGGTGCTGGCCACCTTGCTGGTGGGGCCTGTCAATCTGGCCGTTTCGTTCTATCTGGCGTTCCGGCTGGCCCTGAAGTCGCAAGGGGTGAGCGATGTCAACCGCCAGCGCATCCAGGCCGCCATCCGCCACCGCTTGCGCAAAGCGCCCTTGAGCTTTCTGTGGCCGGTGGACGCCCGCCAGGAGGCCCAGGCCCGCGAAGGGGTGGATATTCCCCCCGCCGACGACCTGGAAGAGGGTGCCGACGCGGCGCCTGGCCGGGTTCTGGCCCAGGGGGAGCGAGGAGCCGAGGAACGTTGATGGGTGAGTTCGACCTCATTCGTCGCCATTTTCAGCATGCGTTGAAGCCGCCTGGCGTCAGTCTGGGCAACGGCGATGACGCCGCCCTGCTGTCACCGGCTCCCGGGCATCAGCTGGCGGTTTCGACCGACATGCTGGTGGAGGGGCGCCATTTCCTGTCGACGGTGGATCCGATGGCGCTGGGCCACAAGGCGCTCGCGGTGAACCTGAGCGATCTGGCCGCCATGGGGGCGCGCCCTGTCGCATTCACCCTGGCAATCGCACTTCCCCGCGCCGATGACCACTGGCTGCAGGCTTTTTCGGCCGGGCTGCTGTCCTTGGCCGATGCCCATCGCTGCGCCCTGGTGGGGGGGGACACCACGGCCGGGCCGCTGAACCTGTGCATCACCGTGATGGGCGAGGTGCCCGCCGATCAGGCCCTCAGGCGCGATGCAGCGCGGCCTGGCGATGATGTCTATGTGAGCGGCCAGTTGGGTGACGCCCGGCTGGCGCTGGAGGTGTTTCGTGGCCGGTTGCAGGTGCCAGCCGATGCGTTTGCCCGAGCCCGCCTGCGCATGGAGCGGCCCGAGCCTCGCATAGCGCTGGGACTGGCCTTGCGCGGGGTGGCCCATGCCTGCGCCGACGTCAGCGACGGGCTGCTGGGCGATCTGGGGCACATCCTGCAGGCCTCCGGCGTGTCGGCCGAGGTGGATGTGGCCACCCTGATGGGTTCGGCAGCGGTGAGCGCTGACGTCCGTGACTTGCCAGCCGGGCTGGCGCACACTTGCGTGCTGGCTGGCGGCGACGATTACGAACTGGTGTTCACGGCGCCCGAATCGGCCCGCCAGGCGGTCCGCGACGCCGCCCGGAGCGCTGGCTTGGCGGTCACACGCTTTGCCCGGATCGTGCCAGCCCAAGGCGGGGCGTGTCAGGCGCGGCTGCTAGGGGTCGATGGGGCACTCTACCCATTGCCTGCCGATGCCCGGCTGGGTGGATTCGACCACTTTGCCTGAGGGCCAATGTCAAAATGGCGGCATGAATGCCTCACCGTCTCGCCTGAATCCCTCAGACCCTGCGCCGGAAGAAACGCCGCCACGCGATGCCGCTTCCGTGGTGTTGCTGCGCGATGGGGCCTCCGGCCTCGAAGTGCTGCTGTTGCGTCGCCATCAGAATTCGGGTGTGCTGGGGGGGCTGTATGTGTTTCCTGGGGGCAAGCTCGACCACGCCGACGTTGAAGCGCACTGGCAGGCGCTGCTGGACCTGCCTGACGAGGTGTTGCACCAGCGCCTGAATGAACCCGATACCCCTGTGAACAAAGCCAGAGGGCTTTATGTGGCGGCACTCAGAGAGCTCTGGGAAGAGGCCACCGTGGACATGCGCTGGCAGGTCAGTGCGCTGTGGCCCTGGTCGCGCTGGATCACCCCGCGCAACCCGCCCGTGGGCACCCCACGCTTTGACACCCGCTTCTTTCTGGGGCGCCTGCCGGACGGGCAGGATGCGGTGCACGATGACCACGAAGCGGTCGAAAGTGTCTGGCTCGCGCCGCGCGAAGCCCTGGCGCGTTACTGGCAGCGAGAGATCGAGCTCATCCCGCCTCAGCTGATGGCGCTGGCCCAGCTGGCTCGCCATGACAGCGCCGCCAGCGCCTGGGAGGAGGCGCTGGGGCGCCGTGCGCCATGCATCCAGCCAGTGCACTTCATGGATGGTGATGTACGCGCCATGTGCTACCCCGGCGACCCCCTGCACCCGGTGCCCGACCGGGCGTTGCCTGGGCCCACCCGTCTGCGCTTTGCCCAGAAGCGGTTCGAGCCCTTTGACGGGTTTGAAGGGTGGTTCCGATGACGGCATCCCCCGTGGTTGCCCCCGACACGCGCTTTCTCCTGGCGCATCTGTCGCACCTGATTGCGCTGGGCTTTGGGTCGGGGCTGAGTCGGCGGGCCCCGGGGACGGTGGGCACCCTCTGGGGCTGGGCGATGTTTCTGGTCATCGATGCCCTCTTCCGGCCCACCGACTGGGTCTGGGCAGCCCTGATTGGTGGTGGCTTGCTCGTGGGCTGGTGGGCCAGCGTGGCCACCGTGCGGCGCTGCGGGATTGCCGATCCGGGCTACATCGTGATCGACGAGATCGTGGCGTTCTGGCTGGTGTTGTGGCTGGCCATGCCCATGGGCCTGCTGGGTCAGGCGGTGGCCTTTGGCCTGTTCCGGTTCTTTGATGCCGCCAAGCCGGGCCCGGTGGCCTGGGCGGATCGGGTGTTCAAGGGGGATGGCTGGCGCGGCGGCTGGGGCATCATGTTCGACGATCTGGTGGCGGCTTTCTGCACGCTGCTGGTGATTGCGCTGTGGCGCTTGGGTGTCTGAGCCATGAACACGCTGGCCCCGGATCTGGTGACGCTCTGCGAGCAACTGGCGGCAGCCTTGCGTCAGCGAGGCTGGATGCTGGCCACCGCCGAAAGCTGCACGGGCGGTCTGATTGCGGGCACCTGCACCGGTCTGAGCGGTTCCAGCGACTGGTTCGACCGGGGTTTTGTCACCTATTCGAACGCGGCGAAAGTCGCCCAGCTGGGCGTTCCCGAGTCGCTGTTTGCCCTGCACGGCGCCGTGAGCGAGCCGGTGGCGAGGGCCATGGCCGAGGGGGCAAGGCGCCATTCGATGGCGCAGGTGAGTGTGGCGGTCACGGGCGTGGCAGGCCCCACCGGCGGCTCGCCCGAGAAGCCGGTAGGCACCGTCTGGTTCGCTTGGTCGGGACCCCGCGGCGCACGCGCCGAGTGCCGTTGCTTCGATGGCGACCGCGACGCTGTGCGGCGTGCCACCGTGCAGCATGCCCTCGAAGGCTTGATCGTGGTCGCTCAATCCTGAACGCCATGCCCCTCCTGTCCAAGCTCTCGTTCAAGCAACTGCTCCTGCTGGCTTTTCTGCTCATCGGCATGCTGCTCGGTGGTTCATCCATCTGGGCGTTGGTCACGGTGGACCGGCTGATGGCGCAGAGCCAGAAACGGGCCTACGAGTCGATGGACATGCATTCCGGCGCGCAGGCCCTTGATGCGCGCAGCCTGGACATGGAACGGGCTGCCCGGCAGTCGCTGGTGCTGGCTGACCCGGCCCTGCTGCGGCAGTTCAACGAAACGCTGTCGGAGGCGCGCAGCATCCTGCAGCGGCTAGAGACACTGGGGCTGCCCGGCGAACACGCGCAGGCGTGGCGGCGGCATGTGCGCTCAGTCGAACAGCTTCTGGCGGATGCCAGCGTGGACGCATTCACCCGAGAGGAGGCGGTGGCCCTGCAGTTTCAGGACATCCGCCGCGAGAGTGCCCGCATCGGCCTTCAGGTCCAGGACACGGTGACCCGACGCACCAACGAGCTGGAAAGCCGCTTTCAGGAGAGCCGCCAGCGGCTCACGCAGCTGGTGGTGGGTGCGCTGCTGCTGGGGTTGATCATGGCGCTCACGTCCGGTCTGTGGCTGGCGCGGCCGTTCCGGCAACTCGAGCAATCGATCGCGGCACTGGGCGAAAACCGGCTCGACGTCGCCATCGAGATATCCGGTCCCGAGGATGTGCGTCGGCTGGGACAGCAACTGTCGTGGCTGCGCGACCGCCTCACGGAACTGGACGCCGACAAGGCGCGGTTCCTGCGGCACATTTCCCACGAGCTCAAGACCCCTCTGGCCGCGGTGCATGAAGGGGTGGCTGTGTTGAAGGACCGCGTGGCCGGTCCCCTGACCAGCGATCAGGTCGAAGTGGTGGCCATTCTGGAGCACAACACGGTCGCTTTGCAGCAGCAGATTGAAACCTTGCTGCGTTTCAACGCGGCCGCCTTCGAGGCTCGGCAACTCAAGCGAACCCGGTGCGACCTGCGTTCGCTCCTTCAGGAGGTCGTCGAGGACCAGAAACTGCAGTGGCAGGCGCAGTCGCTTGATGTCCGTATCGACGGCGACAACGCCCAGATCCACATGGACCGCGAGAAGATGGCGTCGGCGTTGGGCAACCTGCTTTCCAACGCCATCCGGTTTTCGCCGCCGGGAGGCACCATCCACATCGCCTTGTCGAACGATCCCCACGACGTGGTGGTGGACATCCGAGACGAAGGCCCGGGAGTGGCCCAGGCCGATCGCGACCGGATCTTCGAGCCCTTCTACCGCGGCAGCCGTCAGCCCGAACACGAGATCCGGGGCACGGGCATTGGCCTGTCCATCGTGCAGGAATACGTGTCCGCCCACGGGGGGACGGTGCGGCTGATGCCGTCCGAAACAGGCGCCCATCTGCGCGTCAGGTTGCCCCGGACGCGATAGGATGCCGTTCATGACGACACGTGTGATGGATTTTCAACAAGCACCTGGCCAGCGGCACCGCGGTGTCTTGGCCGTGGGTGCCCTCCTGCTACTCGCTGGGTGTGCCGGCTGGGACCGGGCTCCGACAGCGGGTGCTGCCGATCCCGTGCCTGCCGTGCCTGCCGTGCCTGCTGCGCCCGTCCCTGCCGTCGTGGCTCCCCTTGCCGTGACGCCCTCGGACCCGGTTGCGGCCACCAGCCCGGCTGGGGGGGGCAGCGCCGTGTCGCCTGCCCCCCAGAGTGCCCCACCCGTCAGCCCAGCCCCTGCGCCCCGGCCCACCGCGGCCTCTGATGGCTCCGAGGCCATGCTGGAGCTGTTGCGCGATGCCTACCAGTTCAGGCTTCTCAACGGCCCGCAACTGGCGGCAGAAATCGACCGGATGGAGCGCATCGAGCGCATCCGCCTCGATGCGCAGCAGCGCCTTCGGTGGGCGCTGGCCCTGAGCCAGACGCTGCAGGTGCAAGACACCCAGAAAGCGCTCGGCCTCGTTCAGGAGGTGCTGGAGAGTCCCGACGTGCAGAGTGTGGCGCTGCGCCCTCTGGCTCACCTCCTGGGTCAGATGCTCCGTGAGCAGCGACGCCTTGACGCCCAGAACGAGCGGCTCAGCCAGCAATTGCGGGACAATCAGCGCCGTGTCGAGCAGCTCAACGATCGCCTCGAAGCGATGCGAGCCATCGAACGCAGCCTCAATCGGCCTGCCCCGCTGCCGGCGGCACCTCGCTCTGCCACGCCATGAACCCGCCACCGATGGCCGATACACGCCCCCGGTCTCACCGCCCACGCGTCTTGCTGGTGGACGACGACCCCGACCTCCTGAAGCTGTTGTCGATGCGCCTGTCGGCTGCGTCCTACCAGGTGGTCACCGCCACATCGGCCGAAAGTGCCCTCGACCTGCTGGATGTGGAGCGCCCGCAGGTGGTGGTGTCGGACGTGCGGCTGCCTGCCCAGGACGGATTGGCCTTGTTCGATGAAATCCGGCGTCGGCATCCTTCGCTGCCGGTGATCCTTCTGACGGCGCACGGCACCATCCCCGATGCGGTGGAGGCGACCACCAGGGGGGTCTACGCCTACCTCACCAAACCCTACGATGCCAAGGCGCTGCTCGACAAGGTCGAGCAGGCCGTGGCCATGGGCGGCACCATCGAGACCGACAGCACGCGCGACGAGGCCTGGCGGGCCGAGATCGTGAGCCGGTCTCACCGCATGGACGACCTGCTCATGGAAGCGGGCATGGTGGCCCGTTCCGACGCCAGCGTGCTGTTGTTGGGCGACAGCGGGACCGGAAAGGAATTGCTGGCACGGGCCATTCACCGTGCCAGCCCCCGCGCCCGAAAACCCTTCATTGCCGTCAATTGCGGCGCCATTCCCGAAGCGTTGCTGGAGTCGGAACTGTTCGGTCACGTCAAAGGGGCGTTCACCGGTGCCGTGGCCCACCACAAAGGTCTGTTTCAGGCCGCCGACGGGGGCACGCTCTTTCTGGACGAGATCGGTGACATGCCACTGCCCCTGCAGGTGAAGCTGTTGCGGGTGCTGCAGGAGCGCGCCGTCCGCCAGGTCGGGTCCAGCCAGTCCATCGATGTCGATGTGCGAATCATCTCCGCCACCCACCGCGACCTCGAAGACGCGATGCGGCAGGGGCAGTTCCGCGAGGATCTGTATTACCGCCTGCATGTGGTGACGCTGCACCTGCCCACACTGGCCGAGCGGCGAGAAGACATTCCCCTGCTTGCCAACCATTTCCTGATGCAGCTGGCCAGGAAGTACGAGCGCCGGATAGCCGGGTTTTCGCCTGAGGCCATGAAAGCGCTCACCTCGGCCTCGTGGCCAGGCAACGTCCGCCAGCTCTACAACGTGGTCGAGCAGGTGTGCGCCCTCTCGCCCACCCCGCTGATTCCCCTGTCGCTCGTGCAGCGGGCGCTCCGGATTCCGTCGGTCGAGGTGTTGAGCTTTGCCGAGGCCAAGCAGCGCTTCGAGCGCCAGTACCTGGTGGGCCTGCTGCGCATGACCGATGGCAACGTGGCAGACGCGGCCCGGCTGGCCCAGCGCAACCGCACCGAGTTCTACCGGCTGCTGCAGAAACACGACCTCACGCCTGGCCTGTTCAAGAATGACGGCGTCGACGCTCAGGGAACGGAGTAACGACTGTCGCCAAAAAGTGACACATGCAAGTCGTTGAAAAATAGAGGCTTTTCGTGCTCCGTCTGCTGTTCTGTCGCTGTTTGGCGACACAAATCGAGGGTTTTCCCTCGATCGGCCGGATCTTCTTGAGAAGAATGTATTTAAGCCTTTGATTTTAAAAGACTAATTATGCTGGCATGATACTTGCAGCATTTGGGCATGATCTCCATTGTTGCCCGTCTGTCTGCTGCGGCAAGCCGCGTGTCCCGCTGGTGGGGTCCTGCCTGCCTGAGCGCGCTGACCCTGCTGCCACTGGCGTCAGCCGCTGACACGTGGGACGCCGTGTCCGCCCGAGCCCAGGCCCTGTCGCGCGAAGCCTATCGGCCCGCTCCCGTGGTCCCCGACGCCCTGCGCAACCTCACTTACGACCAGTTGAGGGACATCCGTTACCAGCCTGGCAAAGCCCTGTGGCGCGACCAGCAACTGCCTTTCGAGGCCATGTTTTTCCACCTGGGTCTGTACCACCAGCATCCGGTGCGCATTCACGAGGTGACGACCGACGCCCAGGGCAATCGGCAAAGCCGGTCCATCCCCTACCGGCAGACCGACTACGATTTCGGCGACAACCGGCTGGACCCCGCCAGCTGGGGCGATGTCGGGCACGCGGGCTTTCGCCTGCACTACCCGCTGAACAGCGCCGCGTACAAGGACGAGCTCATCGTGTTTCTGGGCGCGAGCTATTTCCGCGCACTCGGCGCCGGCCAGCAGTATGGTCTGTCGGCCCGCGGACTGGCGGTTGACACGGTGGGCGGCGGGCCCGAAGAGTTTCCGCGCTTCACCGACTTCTGGCTGATGCGTCCCACCCCCACGAGCGATGTGCAGGAGGTTCTGGCTTTGCTGGAGTCTCCCCGGGTGACCGGTGCCTACCGTTTCGTGATCCATCCGGGCAAGACCACTCGGGTGGACATTTCTGCCCGTGTGTACGTCCGGACCAGTCGCCCGGCCGGTACGGACCCCATCAGCACCCTGGGCATCGCCCCGCTCACCAGCATGTTCTTCTTCGGCGAGAACCAGCCCCTGCCGGGCGACTTCCGGCCGGAGGTCCACGATTCCGATGGCCTGATGATCGAAACCGGTGAAGGCGAGTGGATCTGGCGTCCTTTGCAGAACCCCCGCAGCAAGACCGTGACGTCGTTCCAGACCACCAACCCCAAAGGCTTCGGGCTGATGCAGCGGGACCGTGCGTGGAGCAGCTACGAGGACGTGGAAGCGCGTTACGAGCGGCGTCCCAGCGCGTGGGTCGTGCCCACGAACCCCTGGGGCCCGGGTCGGGTGGAACTGGTGATGCTCAGCACGCCCGACGAAACCCACGACAACGTGGTGGCGTACTGGGTGCCCGACCGCCTGCCTGCCCCCGGCGAGCCTCTGGAGTTTGCCTACCAGTTGCACTGGGAAGGCGAACTGAAGACAGTGCCCCCGAGCAGCTGGGCGGTTCAGTCCCGACGTGGGATCGGCTACCACCAGCTCACCCCGGCCCAGCTGGCCCAGCAGGTGCAATTCGTGATCGATTTCCGTGGTCCGGCGCTCGAAGCCCTGGGCGCGGACGCCCCGGTCGAAGCCATTGCCAGCGCCAGCGATGGTGCACGCGTGGTCGAACGGCATGTTTATCGCAACCCCGTCAACGGGGACTGGCGCCTGACCCTTCGGGTCGAGCGGCCATCGCCCTCTGACGCGACGACCCCCGTGCAGCGGCCCATCGAGCTGCGTGCATTCCTTCGGCATCAACAACACACTGTGAGCGAAACATGGAGCTACGTCCTTCTGCCGGAATGAATGCCTCGCTGCGCGGGGCCAGCGCGCCCCCGATCCACCGGGGCTCCATGACCCCCACCCCCTGGCGGGGATTCTGGAACAGCGTGGGCATGGCCCTGATCTCGTCGTTGACGGGTCGCCCATCGCGGGGCGCACCTCGCGCTGCGGGCGGCACCACCCAGCCAGCGTGGGCCGCCGCAGGCCAGTCTCGGCGCAGGGCCTTTCTGGCCCTCATCCTGGTCCTCACAGCCTGGGCCACTGCCACCTTCATCGATCTGAAGCCCGCCTCGGACTCTCTGGTGATGACGCTGGTGCAAAGCACGTTGTTCGCATTGCTGTTTGCGTGGGTGGCCAGTGGCGCCATCACCGCGGTGATGGGTTTCTGGGTGAGTGTGAAAGGAGACCGCCATGCGCTCGATCACCGCGCGGTGCGCGATCAGGCCCTGGACCCTTCTCGACGCACGGCCATCATCATGCCCATCTGCCATGAGGACGTGTCCACCGTCTTCGCCGGTCTGCGGGCCACCTGCGAGTCACTGATTGCCACCGGGCAGTCGCGCCATTTCGACGTGTTCGTCCTGTCAGACAGCAAGGACCCGGCCGTGCTGGCCGAAGAGTGGCAGGCCTGGACCGGGCTTCGCACCGAATTGGCGGCCCGTTCCAAGGACGCGCCCCTCATCGAGGTGTACTACCGTGCGCGCAAGCGTCGCACCCACCGCAAGGCTGGCAACGTCGCCGACTTCTGCCGTCGCTGGGGCAAGGACTATGCCTACATGATCGTGTTCGACGCCGACAGCGTCATGAGCGGCGAATGCGTGGTCACCCTGGCGCAACTCATGGAAGCGCATCCTCGGGCTGGCATCATCCAGACCATGACCCAGAGCATCGGTCATGCCACCCTGCACGCCCGCGTCCAGCAGTTTGCCGCCCGCGTGGCCGGCCGACTGTTCGCCTTGGGCATGCAGTTCTGGCAACTGGGCGATTCCCATTACTTCGGCCACAATGCCATCATCCGTGTCAAGCCGTTCATGGATCACTGCGCCCTGGCCACCATTCCCGGTCAGGGCGGTCTGACGGGCAGCATCCTGTCCCATGATTTCGTGGAGGCCGCCATGATGCGGCGCGCAGGCCACGAAGTGTGGATGGTCAGCGACCTCAAGGGCAGCTTCGAGCAACAGCCGCCCGATTTGCTGTCCGAGTTGCAGCGCGACAGGCGCTGGTGCCAGGGCAACCTGCAGAACCTGCGTCTGATGGCCGAGCCCGGCTTCAGCACCGTGCACCGTTTCATGTTTCTGACTGGGACCATGTCATACGTGTCGGCGCCGATCTGGCTGCTGTTCATGGGGCTGGGCATGGTGCTGTGGCACCTGCAGGGTGACGGCACCGGCATGGCCGAGAACGTTGTCCGTGTGGGTGCTTTGGGACTGTGGTTCTGGACGCTGTTCGTGCTCGTGCTGCCCCGTGTCCTGGGCGTCTTGTCCATCATGCTGCAGAAAGACGCGGCCCGCTTCGGTGGTACGTTCGCCTTGGTGCGTAGCGCGCTGGTGGAGACCGTTCTCGCGCTGATCCAGGCACCGATCCGCATGCTCGCGCACACGGTGTTCGTCATCGTGGCGCTGACCGGCTGGAAGCTCGAGTGGAAGTCGCCGCCCCGGGATGCCCGCAAGATTGCCTGGAAAGATGCGGCATGGGCACTGGCGCTACCCACGCTGGTCGGGGGCCTGCTGGCACTGGCTGCGACACAGATTGGTCCCTCTGCGCTGCTGTGGCTGGCGCCCGTGTGGTTGCCGTTGCTTTACGCCGTGCCCATGGCCGTGATCACCAGCGATCAGCGGCTGGGCGCTGCACTCCGGTCTCAGCACCTGCTGCTGGTTCCCGAGGAAGCCCGCTCACCTCGCGTGCTGCGTCGCGCCTGGTCGACGGGACCGTCCTCGCTGCAGCACCTCTGATCACACCACGTGCGCCTGCCAGCCCCGGCGTGGAGCAGGCTGCACCATGGGCCCATGACCCAGGCGGGCCCACATCTGCACCACTTCTGAGCCGCTCACTCCCAGCACAGACCGGATGTCGGCATACGGGCCAGCCTGTTCCGGGTATTCCTGCAAGGCTTGCTGCAGTGGATGCATGGACAAGCCATGCCTTGTTGCGGCCAGCTGGGCCCTGGCATAGGCCATGCCGGCCAGGACTTGGGTCGGCCGCTGGTTATCCGCCGTCACCATCCAGAAAAAGGCCGGTGTGGCGTCCACCGTTTGGTTGAAGTCACGAATCTGGCCTTCCAGCGCCCGGTCGCCAGGGGCGGATGGCTTGGAACGATCAAACAGGCCCGCGGCCACCAGTGCACGCACCAGCGGATCATTGATCGAGATGCCGTCCCGGTGTTCGGCGATTTCCCTCGGACCGATCCGCAACACCTTGTACGACTCCAGCAGGGTGTGTGGCGTCTCCAGTTCGATGCGCCAGGCGGCTTTGGCGATGGCGCGGTGTCGGTCCAGCGCCGCGTCATCTGGCTTGGTGAAGCCAATCCGCACCGGATACCCCTGCTGGCTCTGCCGGATGGCCTCAAGGCCTTCAGCACCGGGATAGCGGGTGTCATAAGGCCCCCGGTTGGTGTGCCGCCTGAAAATCTGCTGGAAGAGCGGGTCGGGCGGCTGCGAGGCGTCAGCGCTCAGTACCACGCGAGCGGTGGGGCGGTCATCGACGGTGCGGTCGTCGAAGACACCCTCCGGGAACAGCGTGATGTCGGCACGCAGCCCGCGCTCGCGTGCGGCGATTTCCAGCAACGCCAGAAAGGTGCCCTGGCTCATCATCATCTGCCTGGAAAAAGGGTCGGTTTCCGGCAGCAACCGCGTTCTGTCGATCCGCAGCAGCAACGTACCGGGTGTGGAGAGGTCCACCAGCCACGATTGCAGGTTGTGCGAATGGGGTGCCAGGATGGCGTGGGCCAGCAGCCAGTGGCGAACATCGGTCATTTCGGCCGGTGGCTGCCAGGCGGTGAGTGCTTCCGGTGGCAGGGCCGATGAGCAGCCGGCCACCGGGGCCAGCGCGGCCAGGACCGCCCCACCGCCTGCGATCCGGATGAACTGTCTTCTTTCCATGTCGGTGACTCCAGTGAATGAATGGGTCCATTGTGATGTCGTGGAAATCCGTACACAATTGTTGAAATCTTTCAAGACGTATTCATCGATGAATAACAAGACATTTGACTGGGGGTTGATCCGGTCGTTTCTGGCTGCGCTGGAACAAGGCAGCCTGCTGGGTGCGGCCCGATCGGTCGGCCTGAGTCAGCCCACCCTGGGGCGGCACATCGCCGAACTCGAAGCGCAACTGGGTACGGTGCTGTTCGAGCGAACCGGCCGCGGCTTGCTGCCCACCCCCATGGCGTGGCGGTTGGCCGAGTCGGCCCGGGCCATGGAACAAGGTGCCTTTGCGCTGGCGCAGACCGTGACCGGTGCCCAGGCGGGTCTGGACGGCGTGGTGCGGCTTTCGGTGAGTCAGCCCGTGGCCTGCGTGCTGCTGCCACCGGTCCTGGCCCGCCTGCGTCAACAGTGGCCCGCGATTTCGGTCGAACTGGTGGTCACCAACGCCGTCAGCGACCTGTTGCGTCGGGAGGCCGATATGGCCCTGCGCATGGTCAGGCCCAAACAGCCCTCGCTCATCAGCAAGCGCATTGGCGAAGTGACCGTGAGCGCTTGTGCGCACCGGGATTACCTTCGACGCCGGGGTGTGCCTTCGTGTCCGGCCGATTTGCTGCGCCACGATGTTCTGGCTGACGACCAGCGGGGCGAGGTGGCCGGAGGGTTCAGCGCGATGGGTTTACGGCCGACGCCCGGCCAGTTTGCCTTGAGCACCGACGACCTCATGGCTTACTGGGCGGCTGTGCAGGCGGGCATGGGTGTGGGTTTTGTGGCCGATTACGTGATCCGGACCAACCCGGACGTGCAGCGCATGGCGCTGTCTGGGCTCCGGTTGCCCGCCTTTCCGGTCTGGCTGACGGTGCACCGTGAAATACGGACCACGCCGCGCTTCCGGGCGGTCTATGACTTTCTGGCCCGCGAGGTGGCAGATCAGCTGCGTCAGTCGGTCTGATCATTGGTTTTGTTATTTGCAACTGAGTTTTTATTCGTTCCAGATTTGTGGGACTGCCGGGATGATTCGCTCCAATCGTTCAACACGCTGGAGTTCACATGCATCGCCGTCACGCCCTCAAGGTCATCGCCGCCACCGCTTCCGTCACCGCCCTCGGGCCCCACGCGCTGGCCCAGTCGCAGCCCGCTTCGATCACCCTGCTCAACGTGTCTTACGACCCGACGCGCGAGCTGTACGTGGAATTCAACGCCGCGTTCATCAAGCACTGGCGCGAGAAGACCGGGCAGAACGTCACCATCCAGCAGTCGCATGGCGGCTCCGGTCGGCAGGCCCGCTCCATCATCGATGGCCTGGCCGCCGATGTGGCCACCCTGGCTCTGGCCGGTGACACCGATGCCCTGCACACCAACGGCGGCTGGATTCCCCAGGACTGGCAGAAGCGTCTGCCCCACAACAGTTCACCCTACACCTCCACCATCGTGCTGGTGGTGCGAGCCGGTAACCCCAAGAACATCAAGGATTGGGATGACCTGATCCGCCCCGACGTCAAGGTCATCACCCCCAACCCGAAAACGTCCGGCGGTGCCCGCTGGAATTACCTGGCGGCCTGGGAGTTTGCCAAACGCAAGTACGGGGGCGATGCCAAGGCGCAGGAATTCGTCAAGAAGCTCTACGACAATGTGCCCGTGCTCGACACCGGTGCGCGGGGCTCGTCCGTGACCTTTGCGCAGCGCAACCAGGGCGACGTGTTCCTGAGCTGGGAGAACGAAGCCTACCTGCTGGAAAAGGAATTTGGCAACCGGGTGGATTTCGTGTACCCATCGCTGTCCATCCTCGCCGAACCGGCCGTGACGGTGGTGGACAAGAACGTGGACAAAAAGGGCACCCGGGCCGTGGCCCAGGCCTACCTGGAATACCTGTACACCGAAGAGGCGCAGGACATCATCGGCAAGCACTTCTACCGCCCGCGTTCCGAGAAGGCCCAGGCCAAGTACGCCAAACAGTTGCCGAAGTTGAATCTGTTCACCATTGCCGAGGCGTTTGGCGGTTGGGATGCCGCCACGAAGGTGCACTTTGTCGATGGAGGCACGTTTGACCAGATTTTTGTGCGTCGCCTCTGAGGGTGGAAATCCGTCGACATGAACTTCCAGCAGCTTCGTTCGGTTCGGGAGGTCCAGCGGCGAGGGTTCAACCTCACCGAAGTGGCCACGGCTCTCCACACCTCTCAGCCCGGCGTCAGTCGTCAGGTGCGGGAGCTCGAAGAAGAGCTGGGGCTGGCGCTTTTCGAGCGTTCGGGCAAACGCCTGCTGGGGTTCACGGCGGCGGGCAGGGCGCTGTTGCCCATCATTGAAAGGCTGCTGCAAGACGCTGACGCGATCAAGCGGGCCAGTCTGGAACTTCAGGGGCGAGAAGAAGGTTGCCTGTCGATCGCGGCCACGCACACCCAGGCGCGTTATGCCTTGCCGCATGTCGTGAAGGACTTCCGGCTTCGTTACCCGAAGGTGGTGCTCCATCTCCACCAGGGTTCACCGCAGCAGGTGGCCAACATGCTGCTGGCCGGTGATGCGGACATTGGCGTGGCCACCGAGGCCATTGCCCAGATACCCTCCCTGGTCACCTTGCCATGCTACCGGTGGAGTCACTGCGTGGTGGTACCCCCAGGCCATCCGCTGTCTCGCCTTTCCAGGCCGCTGGCTCTGTCCGATCTGGTGATGTATCCCATCATCACCTATCAGCAAGGTTACACGGGACGGTCCCATATCGACGAGGCATTCTTGCAGGCAGGTCTGCAGCCCAACGTGGTGTTGACGGCCATGGATGCCGATGTCATCAAGACCTATGTCGAGCTTGACATGGGTGTGGGGATTGTGGCTTCGATTGCCATCGATGAATCCCGTGACACGCACCTCTGCGCGATCGATGCGGGTCACCTGTTTCAGATCAATGTCACCCGGCTGGCCATCCGTCACAACCACTGGCTGCCAGGTTTTGCTTTCGGGTTTATCGAGAACTTTGTGCCGACGTTGAACCGAAGGATGGTGATGGCCGCGGTGGAATCCCATGGAAAACCTGAAGCCAGTCGCTGATCTGTTCAAGCTGCTTTCTGCGTCACGACGGCTGCAGTTGCTGGTGGCACTTGCCGAGAAACCGCAGGGGGTTGATGCATTGCAGGACCGATGCGGTGCGACGCGCACCAACGTGGTGAAGCATTTGAACGCCTGCCTGAAAGCCGGGGTGGTTTCCAGGCAGCGGGTTGGTGATTCTCATGTGTATCGGCTCGCTCAGCCATGGATCGCCGACTTGATCCATGAGGCGCTCGCTTTATATGCAAAAAACAAATAAAGAAACAAAAACAAAGTAGTTTGAATTCTGAAGCCGCGTTCGCACAATCGTTCCCATCTTGAATACCCACCCATCGATCATGAAAAAAACACTTCGCACCGCCTTGGCGGTCATCGCCTTGTCCGCTTCCACCTGGGCTTCTGCCCAGACCTCGCTGCTCAATGTCTCGTATGACGTGTCGCGCGAGTTCTACAAAGACTTCAACGCCGCCTTCGTCGAGCATGTCAAGAAAACCACCGGCAAAGATGTCAAAGTGGATCAGTCCCATGCGGGCTCCAGCGCCCAGGCCCGTGCCGTGGCCGATGGCCTGGCCGCCGATGTGGTGACCTTCAACACCACCACCGATGTCGATTTTCTGG
>CAZEZY010000010.1:0-31489 GCA_964516635.1 uncultured Tepidimonas sp.
CCAGGCCGATGCCTGGCGCGAGGCCGAGCTGGCCCGCGCCCGCAAGCTGCTGGCCAAAGGCGAGGACGTGGACGCGGTGCTGGAAGCCCTGTCGCGTGGCCTGACGCAGAAAATGCTGCACGGGGCCCTTGCCGAACTGCACGCCGGCGACGAACACACCCGCCAGCAGACCGCCGAAACCGTGTCGCGCCTGTTCCTGCGCGGACAGCCGCGCGGCTAGCCCTCCCCCCTCGCGTCACGGCTGCCGGGCCGTTCGCTTCAAGACTGCATCCATGAAACCCTTCATCCGCGACACCCTCGAGAGGCAGCGACTGCGTCTGCACGAGCTGGACGCCCTGCTCAGCGCCCCCGACGTCGTGGACAACAGGGAGCGCTTCCGGCAACTGACTCGTGAACATGCGGAGACCGACACTTTGGTGCAGCCCTACCTGCGCTACCTGCAACGCGAGGCCGACCTGACGGAAGCCCGTGCGATGGCGACCGACAGCGACACCGACATGGCAGCGATGGCGCTGGAAGAGATCACCGCCGCCGAGGCCGACCTGGCGGCGCTCGACACCGAGCTGCAAGCCCTGCTGGTGCCACGCGACCCGGACGACAGCCGAAACGCCTTTCTCGAAATCCGCGCTGGCACGGGAGGCGACGAAGCCGCGCTGTTCGCCGGCGATCTGGCCCGCATGTACACCCGCTACGCCGAACGCCAGGGTTGGCGGGTCGAAACCATCAGCGAATCGCCAGCCGAGCTGGGAGGCTACAAGGAACTGGTGCTGCGCATGGTGGGCGAGCGTGCCTACGGCGTGCTGCGCTTTGAGTCGGGCGGCCACCGGGTGCAGCGCGTGCCCAGCACCGAAAGCCAGGGACGCATCCACACCAGCGCCTGCACGGTGGCCGTGATGCCGGAGCCAGACGACACGGAAGCCATCACCCTCAACCCGGCCGATCTGCGCATCGACACCTTCCGAGCCAGCGGCGCGGGGGGCCAGCACATCAACAAGACCGATTCGGCGGTGCGTGTGGTGCACCTGCCGACCGGGCTGGTGGCGGAATGCCAGGATGGTCGCAGCCAGCACAGCAACAAGGCCAAGGCCCTGCAGGTGCTGCAGGCCCGCCTGCAGGAGAAGGATCGCAGTGAGCGCGCCGCCAAAGAAGCGGCCGAACGCAAGGGTCTGATCGGCAGCGGTGACCGCAGCGACCGCATCCGCACCTACAACTTTCCGCAGGGCCGGCTGACCGACCACCGCATCAACCTCACCCTGTACAAGCTGGGCCTCGTGATGGAAGGCGACCTGGACGAAGTGGTGCAGGCCCTGCAACTGGCCCATGGCGCCGAACTGATGGCCGATCTGGAACAGCGTGCCGAGCAGGCCAGCCACGGAGCGCTCTCTTGACAGGGACCCTGCGCGATGCGCTGCAGCATGCTGCGCAAAGGGGGCTGGAACGGCTGGACGCCCAACTGCTGCTGATGCATGTTCTGGGCAAACCCCTGCATGACCGCGCATGGCTGCTGGCGCACGACAGCGACCCCATGCTCCCCGATGCGCAGGCCCGCTATGAAACGCTTTGCCAGCGGCGGGAGGCCGGTGAACCGGTGGCCTACCTGACGGGAGAACGGTCGTTTTACGGCCTGAACCTGCAGGTGGACGCCCGTGTGCTGGACCCACGGCCCGACACCGAAACCCTGGTGGACTGGGCGCTGGAGGTGATGCAAGGCATATCCACCCATACCTCCCCAACCGTGCTGGACCTGGGCACCGGCAGCGGTGCCATCGCGCTGGCCATTCAGTCCAGACGGCCCGATGCACGGGTGTGGGCGGTGGACGCCAGCCTCGATGCGCTGGCCGTGGCCACCGCGAATGCGCAGCATCTCGGGTTGCCCGTTCGCTGCCTGCACAACCACTGGCTGCGACACTGGCCTTCTCGGCACAACAGCCAGGCGGGGACCCTGGCGGTGCCCGGCCGGTTTGACCTGATCGTCAGCAACCCCCCTTACATCCGTTCAAACGACCCGCACCTGCCCGCGCTGCGGCACGAACCCCGGCAAGCACTGGTGAGTGGCAGCGACGGACTGGACGACCTGCGCGAGATCGTGGCCACGGCACCCGGACGCCTTGCTCCCGACGGCTGGCTGCTGATGGAGCATGGTTGGGACCAGGCCGATGACGTGGCGGCACTGCTGGAAGCGGCAGGGTACCGGCTGATCGGACACCGCCGCGACCTGGGTGGCCACATTCGCTGCACGGGCGGACAGCGTGGCACAAACCCCCAGCCACCGCAGGCCCAACCCCTGCCCGGTTTCCCCTCGAATGCCCGAGTGGGATAATCGGATTCGTTCCTGTATTCCAAGCGAGCAATCCCCATGAGCGACGTCCAGCAACGTATCGATCAACTGGTCAAGTCCCACGACATCGTGCTTTTCATGAAAGGCACGGCCAGCTTCCCCATGTGCGGTTTTTCGGGCCGCGCGATCCAGATCCTGAAAGCCTGCGGGGCCGATCCCCGTTCGGTGGCCACCGTCAACGTGCTGGAAGACCCAGAAGTGCGCCAGGGCATCAAGGACTACAGCAACTGGCCCACCATCCCCCAGCTGTACGTGCGCGGCGAATTCATCGGCGGCTCCGACATCATGATGGAGATGTACGAGTCGGGCGAGTTGCAGCAGGTGATTGCAGGCAGCTGAACGCCCGGATTCCCCCCGAATCGGGTGGGTTTTTCGCGCTTGAACGCTGGCACGACCTATGCTTGAATGCAGGTATCGCGTCGTGAAGGAGCCCATCATGCGTTCCACCAGCCTCACTGTTCCCAGCCTGGGTCTGCCCATTGCCCGCATGCGCAACGTGTTTCGCGCCGACGATGTCGAACGCAAGCTGGCCAAGCTGCAATCACAGGGCAACGAGCGCGAGTTTGAAGGCCTGCGCTCCACCTACGAACGCATGCTGGAACGTGGGCCTCAGCGGTTTGCCGTCAAACCTTCGGGGGTGCCGGACATGGCACCGCTTTATGGCCAGTTGCCCAATTTCGGGGAAGTGCTGGACGATGTGAAACGCCATGTGGCGCTGGCCCAGGACAGCCAGGACCACCTGGAGGTCACGCCCATGCTGCTGCTGGGCCCACCCGGCGTGGGCAAAACCCACTTTGCCCACAAACTGGCCGACTTGCTCGGCACCACCATGAGCCTGGTGCCCATGAGCTCCATGACGGCCGGCTGGCTGCTGTCGGGATCGTCCTCGCAGTGGAAAGGCGCCAAGCCCGGCAAGGTGTTTGAAGCGCTGGTGGACGGGCAGTATGCGAATCCGGTGATCGTGGTCGACGAGATCGACAAGGCGAGTGCCGACGCGCAGTACGACCCGCTGGGCGCCCTGTACAGCCTGCTCGAGCACGACACTGCCCAGCGCTTTGTGGACGAGTTCGCCGAAGTGCCGATCGATGCCAGCCAGGTCATCTGGATCACGACCGCCAACGACGAGCGCACCATCCCGGAACCCATCCTGAACCGGATGAATGTGTTCCAGATCGAGCCACCCACGCTGGAAGCCGCCCGGCAGATTGCACGCCAGCTTTACCAGAGCCTGCGCGACGAGCACGACTGGGGACGGCTGTTTGCCGAAGACCCGTCGGACGATGTCCTGGATCAACTGGCCACCCTCGCCCCTCGGGAGATGCGTCGCGCGTTGATGACCGGATTTGGCAACGCCCGGCTTGACCGGCGGGACGCCATCGAGGTCAAGGACCTGCCGCGTACCGGCAGCGGCAAAAGCCGGATCGGCTTTTTGCAGTAGCCGCCCTCAGGCCAGACGCCACTGGCGCTGGGCGGCAAAGACGGCGTCGGGATAGGTGGCCCGACCCCGGCTCCCGTTGTACCGGCCCAACGCCAGAAACAGGTCCCCGCGCTCCATGTCCAGGTAGTGGCGCAGGATCACGCAGCCGAATCGGATGTTGGTCTGCAGATGAAACAGCTTGCCAGGATCGCCATCGCCAATCAATCGGGACCAGAAAGGCATGATCTGCATGTAACCCCGTGCTCCCACCGAGGAAATCGCGAACTTGCGGAAGGCGCTTTCGACCTGGATGACACCCAGCACCAGGGATTCGTCCAAACCGGACCGCCGGCTTTCATACCAGACGGTCTGCAGAAAATCGACACGGTCCTGCAGTTCCGGCTTGCGTCGCTGCAGGCGAGGGCTGAGTTCGCCGAGCCACCGCAGATAGGCCACCCGGGCTTCTGAGGACACGAACTCGGGTTCGAGCGGCGCGGAAAAATCAATGGCGGCCCGTAGGGCCTGACGCACCGAATCGGACAAAGGCTCCTCGATCTGACCGGCATGCACCGCCCAGGGGCATGCCAGAGCAGCGACGGCCGAGACACCAGCCAGCAAACCAGCTCGGCGTTGCAACCCTTGAATCCCCAGGCGGTTCACCCGCGCCATGTCAGACCCCCAGCTTGCCCTTCAACCACAACAGCACCTCGCCAACGGGCAACTTGGTGGCGGCCGCATCTCGGCGGTGCTGGTACTCCACCAGGCCTTCCTTCAGGCCCTTGTCGCCAAGGGTGACACGGTGCGGCACGCCAATCAACTCCCAGTCGGCAAACATGGCGCCCGGGCGCTCGCCACGGTCATCCAGCATCACGTCCACCCCGAGGGCCGCGAGTTGGTCGTGCAATGCCTCGGCAGCCGCCTTGACCGCCTCGCTGCGGTCCATGCCGATGGGGCAGATGACCACGGTGAACGGCGCAATGGCGTCGGGCCAGATGATGCCGCGCTCGTCGTGGTTCTGCTCGATGGCTGCTGCCGGCAGGCGCGTCACGCCGATGCCATAGCAACCCATCTCGAAGGGCTTGGGCTTGCCGTCTTCGTCGAGGAAGGTGGCGTTCATGGCGCGGCTGTACTTGGTGCCGAGGTAGAACACATGGCCGACCTCGATGCCACGCTCGATGGCCAGCACACCCTGTCCGTCTGGCGACAGGTCGCCCGCCACGATGTTGCGGATGTCGGCGACCCGATCCGGCTCGGGCAGGTCACGCACCCAGTTCACGCCGGTCAGGTGGAAATCGGCCTCGTTGGCGCCGCAGATCCAGTCAGCCATCACGGCCACCTCGCGATCGGCGATCACGTTGACCGGACGCTTCAGATTCAACGGGCCCAGATAGCCTGGCTTGCAGCCGAAATGGTCGACGATCTCGGCCTCGGTGGCAAAACGGAAACCCAGGTCAAGGCCCGGCAGCTTGCCCACCTTGACCTCGTTCATGTCGTGATCGCCGCGCAGCAGCAGGAGCCAGACGGTGCTCTTGACGATCTCGTCGCGCTCATTGATCTCGTCGGTGGCCAGCACGATGGACTTGACGGTGTTCGACAGCGGAACGCCGAGCAGTTCAGCCACCTGGGCGCAGGTGCTCTTGCCAGGGGTGGGGGTTCTGGTGAGTGACTGGCCGGGCGCCGGGCGCGGCCCCTGGGGCGCCAGTGCCTCGGCCTTCTCGATGTTGGCGGCGTAGTCGCTGGCGGGGCAGTAAACGATGGCATCTTCGCCCGTGGCGGCAATCACCTGAAATTCCTCGCTCAGATCGCCACCAATGGCGCCGCTGTCGGCCGCCACGGCGCGGTACGTCAGGCCGAAGCGGTCGAAGATGCGGCGGTAGGCGGCCGCCATGGCCTGATAGCTGGCCTGAGCCGCTTCAGCACTGCGGTCGAAACTGTAGGCGTCCTTCATGATGAATTCACGGCCTCGCATCAGGCCGAAACGCGGGCGCCGCTCGTCGCGGAACTTGGTCTGGATCTGGTAGAAATTTTTGGGCAGCTGCTTGTAGCTGCGCAGTTCCTGGCGGGCGATGTCGGTCACCACCTCCTCGCTGGTGGGCTGCACCACGTAATCACGCTCATGGCGGTCCTGGATGCGCAGCAATTCGGGGCCCATCTTGGCAAATCGGCCCGTTTCCTGCCACAGCTCGGCCGGCTGGATCACCGGCATGGTCAGCTCCACCGCGCCAGCGGCGTTCATTTCTTCGCGAATGATCTTCTCGACCTTCTGGATGACCCGAAGCCCCATGGGCATGTAGGTGTAGATGCCCGCACCGAGCTTCTTGATCATGCCGGCGCGCGTCATGAGCTGGTGACTGACGACCTCGGCGTCGGCCGGGGCTTCCTTGAGGGTGGAAATGAAAAACTGGGACGCTTTCATGGGTGTTTGGCTGGTACTTGCAGTGGGCTTCCGGCTGGGCCACACCCCAGGGATTACCCCGAGAAATGCTACCCAAGTGGCAGTCAACGATGCATAATCGAGACAGTTTAAAAATTTGGGGTTGATTATGCTTGACAGAGACGGCTTCAGGCCCAATGTCGGCATCATTCTGCTCAACCAGAAGAATCAGGTGTTCTGGGGCAAGCGCATACGCACCCACTCCTGGCAGTTTCCGCAGGGTGGCATCGACCGGGGCGAAACCCCGGAGCAGGCGATGTACCGCGAATTGCACGAGGAAGTCGGCCTCAAGCCGGAACACGTGACCATCATTGCCCGCACACGGGACTGGTTGCGCTACGAAGTGCCAGACCGCTTCATCCGCCGGGATGCCCGCGGTCACTACAAAGGCCAGAAACAGATCTGGTATTTGCTGCGTCTGCTGGGTGGCGACTGGAATCTGAACCTGCGGGCCACCAGCCACCCCGAGTTCGATGCCTGGCGGTGGAACGACTACTGGGTGCCGCTGGATGTGGTGGTCGAATTCAAGCGCGGCGTCTACGAAATGGCACTGACCGAGTTGTCGAGATACCTGCCGCGTCAGGACAACCGCAACCGGTTTCTGAGAGGCAATGCCCGCCCACGGAGCCCCCGTTTGTCGCCGGATGTGGTGCCAGCCGCGACCCTGACCCACCGAGGCCTTTCGATACACATGGAACTGCCACCAGGCGCCTGCTACGACCCAGACCCGCAACACCCCACGCCCCTGTTCGGTGGCGTTGCCTCACCTTCTTCCGGGGAAACCCATTGAATTCACGCGCCCTGAAGGCAGGCCTGGGCCTGTGCCTGGTTGTTTTGACGTCTGCCGTGCAGGCCCAGTGGGCCAGCGCGAACGATGCCGAGTGGAAAGAAGGCACGGTGCCTGCACCGCCCGACTTTTCCACGGCACGGCTCGCGTCCTTTGACGTGTCGGTTCACTCGGAACTCCGCTACGGCCTGATTCCCGATTCCTTGCAGGTGGGCGATGACGGTGTGGTGCGTTATGTGATCGTCGCGCAGAGTCGCAGCGGCGCGGTGAACGTGCTGTACGAAGGTGTGCGTTGCAAGACACGCGAAATGCGCACTTACGCGCGCTGGTCTCCGAATTCGTCACCGCTGCCCAGTCCGTTCACGCAGGCCGACGGCGAATGGCGGACCGTGGAGCGGGTCGACTGGATCGGCCTCACGACAGGCCCTCAGGCGAGGCCCGCGTTGGCGCTTGCCCGCACGGCCCTGTGCGACGGCAGCACCCTCAACGGCAACCCTCAACGGATGCTGAGGGACCTTCGCCTGGGCAAGCCCCGAGACTGAGGTTTCAAGCCGAGCGGGTCAGGACGAGATTGTCGCGATGGATCATCTCGGGTTCGGCGGCGTAGCCCAGCAGGCGCTCGAAATCGGCGGACGATTTCCGGCACAGCAGCCGGGCTTCGCTGGCGGCGTAATTGGCCAGACCGCGAGCCACTTCACCGCCCCGCAGATCGCGGATGGCAATCACGTCGCCACGAGAAAAATCGCCTTCGACCCCGGTCATCCCGATGGGCAGCAGGCTCTTGCCTTCCTGCACGATCTTTGAAACGGCGCCGTCATCGACCATGACCGCACCACGCAGTTGAAGATGGTCCGCCATCCACTGCTTGCGGGCCTGTTTTTTGGGCGTGTCGGCCACCAGGCAGGTGCCGATGGGTTCCCCCGCCATCAGCCGCACCAGAGCGTTCGGCTCGCGGCCCCAGGCAATGACGGTGGAGGCGCCCGAGCCGGCGGCACGCTTGGCCGCCAGGATCTTGGTGATCATGCCGCCGGTGCCCACCCGCGAACCGGCACCACCCGCCATCTCCTCGAGTTTCGGGTCGCCGGCACGGGCCACGTGCACGAACTGCGCGGCCGGGTCCTTGCGTGGATCGGCGGTGTAGAGGCCTTTCTGGTCGGTCAGGATGACCAGTACATCGGCTTCGACCAGGTTGGCCACCAGGGCGCCCAGGGTGTCGTTGTCGCCAAACTTGATCTCGTCGTTGACCACCGTGTCGTTTTCGTTGATGACGGGGACCACACGGTGCTCAAGCAATGTGAGCAGGGTCGAGCGGGCGTTCAGGTAGCGCTCGCGGTCGGCCAGATCGGCGTGGGTCAGCAACACCTGGGCGCTGCGCAGACCCAGTTCGCGCAGCTTGGATTCGTACATCTGCACCAGACCCATCTGACCCACGGCGGCAGCGGCCTGCAACTCGTTGATTGCTGTCGGGCGTCTGGCCCATCCGAGTCGTTTCATGCCTTCGGCAATGGCGCCGCTGCTGACCATGATGACCTCGCGACCGTCCTGCACCAGGGCACTCAGTTGCTGGCTCCACTGGCCGATGGCGTCTTCGTCCAGCCCACGGCCTTCGTTGGTGACCAGGCTGGAACCCACCTTGACCACGATGCGGCGGGCCCCGCGCAAGACATCGGCAGGTGCAGACTGGGGGGTGGCCAAGGGAATCGCGGGAGACTCGACGGTCATGATGGCATCAAGGGCGGAATCGGGGATCATCGCTGGCAGGCGCAGCGGGCTCAATGGTGTCGCGCTGTTCGTCGAAGCGCGGATCGATGTCGACGGGTGGTTTTTCGGCGTCTCGGGTGGCCGCGATGTGCTGGAAGATCTTCTGGACCAGCAACTCGCAGCCCTCACGGGTCAGCGCCGAAATCTCGAACACCGGCCCTTGGTGCCTGAAGCGCTTGACGAAGTCTTTCACACGGGCTTCACGCGCTTCGGACGGCACCATGTCCAGTTTGTTCAGTACCAGCCAGCGCGGCTTGGCGTGCAACTCGGGATCGTACTTCTTGAGTTCTTTCACGATGGCCTTCGCCTGCGCCACCGGATCCACCCCGTCATCGAAGGGCGCCATGTCCACGATGTGCAACAACAAGCGGGTGCGCTGCAGGTGCCGCAGGAACTGGTGACCCAGCCCGGCGCCTTCTGAAGCACCCTCGATCAGGCCAGGCACATCGGCAATCACGAAGCTCTTTTCCGGCCCCACCCTCACCACACCCAGGTTGGGGTGCAGGGTGGTGAAGGGATAGTCGGCTATCTTGGGGCGGGCATTGGACACCGCCGCAATGAAGGTGGACTTGCCGGCGTTGGGCATGCCCAGCAAACCCACATCGGCCAGCACCTTGAGTTCCAGCTGCAATTCGAAACGCTCACCCGGGTGACCCGGGGTTTTCTGGCGCGGTGCCCGGTTGATGGCGCTCTTGAAGCGCAGATTGCCAAAACCGCCATCGCCACCTTTGGCGATGAGAATCTTTTCGCCAGCCTGCAGCAGTTCGTGCATCACCTCGCCCGTCTCGGCGTTGCGGATGATGGTGCCCACCGGCATCTTGAGGACGATGTCCTCGCCCTTGGCGCCGAACATGTCGGAGCCTTTGCCGTGCTCACCGCGCGGAGCCTCGAACTTGCGCGAATAGCGGAAGTCGATGAGGGTGTTGAGGTTTTCGTCGGCAAATGCCCAGACGTGGCCGCCACGGCCGCCGTCGCCGCCATCGGGGCCACCGAATTCCTTGTACTTCTCGTGCCGGAACGACGCGCAGCCATTGCCCCCGTCGCCAGCAGCGACTTCAATGTAGGCCTCATCAACAAACTTCATGGCGGGATTGTCCCTGAAACGGAGAAACACAAAAGGCCCGCAAGCGCGGGCCCTTGGGGTACCGGGGCAGCCTGGGCCGCCTCAGCGGATCGTCACGCCGGGGTGACGAAAACCGTCTTGCGGTTCAGTTCGCCCTTGGTGGCGAAGCTGACCGTGCCGTCCACGGTCGCGAAGATGGTGTGGTCTTTGCCCAAGCCGGTGCCGGTGCCGGCATGGAACTTGGTGCCACGCTGACGCACGATGATGGAACCTGCCGACACCTCCTGGCCGCCAAACACCTTCACACCGAGCATTTTCGGCTTGGAGTCGCGACCGTTGCGGGTTGAGCCGCCGCCTTTTTTCTGTGCCATGGTGTTGACTCCTTAGCCGTTGATCGAGCCGATCTGCAGCTCGGTGAAATTCTGACGATGGCCCTGACGCTTCTGGTAGTGCTTGCGACGGCGCATCTTGAAGATGCGCACCTTGTCGCCACGACCGTGGCTGATCACGGTGGCTGTGACCGTTGCGCCGGAGACCAAGGGCGTGCCCACCTTGATGCCGTCGCCGTTACCCACAGCCAGCACCTGGTCGATCACGATCTCTTGACCCACGTCCGCAGCAATCTGTTCTATTTTCAATTTTTCGCCAACGGCAACGCGATACTGCTTGCCGCCGGTTTTTATGACCGCGTACATATGAACCTCGAATGGTGATTTCGACGGACGGATTTCCGCCGAACTGCGCATTATAGAGGTCTCATGCGGTGCTGGCAAGTGCCATCGGCCTGACTCACAGGAGCGCGTACGTGGTGCTGGCCCGGCAGACACTCTTGCCATCGCCGGCCGAAACGATGTCGATCTCGCCAAACACCAGGCTTTTGCCAGCACGGACTATGCGCGCGGTGACCAGGGCATCCTGCCCCGACAAAGGCTTCAGGAAGCTGGTGTTGAGTTGCACCGTGGTCATGGGCTTGCTCGTTCCCAGCCGGCTGACGATGGCCAGCACCATGGCCGTGTCGGCTGCCGACATCATGGCCTGCCCGCAGACCATGCCGCCAATGCGGGCCAGTCGCTCCGAAAACGGCAGACGCAGGGTGACTTCGCCGTCGGCAAAAGATTCCACGCGCAGGCCGAGTTCCTGCACCCAGGGGGCAAACCAGTCAGCGAGCAACTGCTGCAAGGTATCGGTGGTCGTTGGCGATGAGGTGTCCATGGACCAACTGTAACTTCATTGGAAGCGCGTTTGAACCATGCGAACTAAACTGTATCTGTCTGGTTGGTATGTTGCTGGAGATTTCAGATGGCCTTTCCATGGATGGTGGCGCTCAAGGTGATTCCCTGGGGAGACGTGATCGAACACGCGCCCAAGGTGCTGAAAAGTGCGCGAAAACTGCTGGACAAGCAAGGCCATGCCTCCGATGTCGCGCCAGCCGACCGCAAGCCTGAGAGCGATCATGAAGCCTCCCGATGGGCCGTCCTCCACGCTGAACAACAACGCCTGCAGGCAGACCTGAAACAACTGGCCCAGACCGCCACCGAACTGGCCGAGCAGAACACCCAGCTGATTGAAGCCGTGGAAGTGTTGCGCTGGCGTACGCGCTGGCTGGGTACGATCACCCTCGGGCTTTTGATGGCACTGCTCATCCTGTGGTGGAAGCTGGGTTGAAGCCAGTCGCGATCATGAAACTTCATCATTTCCCTCACCGCCCAGGGTCTGGCCACTGTACGTCGAGACGGGCATCGCATCCCTGACCGGCAGCGATCCAGCGCTGGACCCATGCGCGGATGAATGGCCAGCGTCCGAACCAACCCAGGGTTTCGCGAGGCTGGACCAGCGCTCCACACTGGTAACGCCGGTCTTCTGGCGACCAGCGCAATGCCACGCAGGCGCCCTGGCGACGATGGGAGAGGAGGATGCCGAGCGGACAGGGTTCGGCCAGACAGCAGACCCCGCAGCCATTGCATGGCGCGCCGTAAGCCGGTTTTGACGGGGCCTCGGGGTGGATGTGGATGACCTGCTGCTTCAACTCATGCCCTGTCCAGCACGGGAGCCAAGGCTCGGCCGGTGTGTGTGTCCAGCCTCACAAGTGCTTCAGGTGTTGCGGCGGCAACGATGCGCCCGCCGTCGTTACCCCCTTCGGGACCCAGATCGATGATCCAGTCGGCCTCGGCGATCACGTCCAGGTCGTGCTCGATGACCACCACACTGTGCCCGCCATCGACCAGCCGATGCAGCACCCGGATGAGCTTGTCCACATCGGCCATGTGCAGGCCCACGGTGGGCTCATCGAGCACATAAAGCGTGTGCGGCGTCTTCTGGCCGCGCCGCCCCACTTCGTCGCGCACCTTGGTGAGTTCGGTGACGAGCTTGATGCGCTGCGCCTCGCCGCCGCTGAGCGTGGGCGATGGCTGGCCCAAGGTGAGGTAGCCCAGGCCCACGGCTTTGAGCAATTGCAGCGGGTAGGCAATGCTGGGCATGGACGCGAAGAAATCCACCGCCTCATCCACTTCCATGCGAAGCACGTCGCCGATGCTCTTGCCGCGCCAGGTGACGGCGAGCGTCTCGGGGTTGAACCGCGCACCATGGCAGGCCTCGCAGGGCACTTTCACGTCGGGCAGGAAGCTCATCTCGATGGTGCGCATGCCCTGCCCTTCGCAGGCAGGGCAGCGGCCGTCGCCGGTGTTGAAGCTGAAGCGCCCCGGCGCATAGCCACGTGCCTTGGCCTCCAGCGTTTCGGCGTAGAGCTTGCGAATGGTGTCCCAGAAGCCGATGTAGGTGGCCGGGCAGGAACGGGGCGTCTTGCCGATGGGGGTCTGGTCCACCTCCAGCACGCGCTGGATGGCCTCGCTGCCCACCACACTATCGCAGCCTTGCCATTGGGGGCGTTCGCCGGCGTGCCAGGCGTCGCGCCCGGCTTTGGTGCTTTGCTGTTGCACCGCAGCCGCCACGTTGGTGAGCAGCACGTCGCGGGCAAAGGTGGACTTGCCCGACCCGCTGACGCCGGTGATGGCAACCAGGCGCTTGAGCGGCACTTGCGCTGTCACGTTGTGCAGGTTGTGCAGATTGGCGCCTTTGACGGTGAGCCAGTCGATATATTCGTCGCTCGATGGTTTTGAGTGGGGCGACGAGGGTACGGGGTGCTCCGCATACTGCGAGCAGAAATTGTCGCCCCCCGTACCCTCGCCGCCCTGGGCAGCGGATTCGGTGCGCACAGAGCTTGAAATCTCACCAGCACCTGCTCCCGCTGAGGCAAGGGGTGTGCAGGGCGCCGATTTTTGGCCGCGCAGCGGACGGTATGAGGCGTCCGGCACACCCCTTGTCTCGGCAGCGAGAGAAGCAGACACCAACCGCCGCGCCTTCAACGGATGCCGCATCGCATGCAGCAGGTAGCGCCCAGTTTGTGAATCGGCGGCGGCCATCACATCGTCCACCGACCCCTCGGCGACCAAGCGACCCCCGCGGATCCCCGCACTGGGCCCGATGTCGATGACGTGGTCGGCGCGGCGAATGGTGTCCTCGTCGTGCTCCACCACCACCAGGGTGTTGCCCTTGTCGCCCAGCTTGTGCAGGGCATTGAGCAGGATCTGGTTGTCGCGCGGGTGCAGGCCGATGGTGGGCTCGTCCAGCACATAGCACACGCCCTGCAGGTTGGAGCCCAGCTGCGCCGCCAGGCGGATGCGCTGCGCCTCACCGCCACTGAGCGTGGGCGCACCACGGTCCAGCGTGAGGTAACCCAGACCCACCTCTTCCAGAAACTCCAGGCGGCTCTGGATTTCAGGCAGCAGGTCGCGGGCGATGTCGGCCTCGCGGGCGGTGAGGCCGCCCGAGGCCTGCAAAGCTTGCACCCACTCGCGCACATCGCGCACGCTCAAGCGCGCCAGCGAGGTGATGGTCTGCCCGTGGAACTTCACGGCCCTGGCTGTGGCGTTCAGACGTGTGCCACCGCAACTCGCGCAGGGCTGATCAGCGACGTCTTCCACCTCGGGCTCGGCAAAGCTCTGCTCGCGGCCTTTCTGATCGTCATCGCGCACGGAATCGTCGAACGCCTTGCGCTGCTCGCGTGTGAGCTGCACGCCCGTGCCCACGCAGTCCGGACACCAGCCGTGCTTGCTGTTGTACGAGAAGAGGCGCGGGTCCAGTTCGGCATAGCTGGTGGCACACAACGGGCAGGCGCGCAACGTGGAAAACACCTGCAGCCGCCCGATGCCGGCCGTCGGGGCGCCGCTGTCCAGTGCGGCCTGCAAACCCGTCAGACCCGACAGCACATGCACCACGCCCTTGCCGTGTTCCAGCGCACGGGCCAGCAACTGGCGAAGTTCGGTCTCCGATTCCGGGGTCACATCCAGGCTGCCCACCGGCAGCTCGATGGTGTGCTCCTTGAAGCGGTCGATGCGCGGGAAGCCCTGCGTGGGCAGGAATTCGCCGTCCACCCGCAGGTGGGTGTGGCCGCGTGGGCGCGCCCAGTCGGCCAGTTCGGTGTAGACCCCCTTGCGGTTGACCACCAGCGGCGCCAGCAGGCCGATGTGCTGGCCTCGGAAGGCCGTCACGAGCTGGGCCAGGATGCTGTCGGGTGTTTGCGGCTGCACGGGGGTGTCGTCGTGCACGCAGTGCTGGGTGCCCAGCTTCACGTACAGCAGGCGCAGGAAATGCCAGACCTCGGTGGTGGTGCCGACGGTCGACTTGCGACCACCGCGCGACAGCCGCTGTTCGATGGCCACGGTAGGCGGGATGCCATAGACGGCGTCCACCTCGGGCCGACCCGCGGGTTGCACGATGCTGCGCGCGTAGGCGTTGAGGCTTTCCAGATAGCGGCGCTGGCCTTCATTGAACAGGATGTCGAACGCCAGCGTGGACTTGCCTGAACCGCTCACGCCGGTGATGACGTTGAACTTGCCCCGGGGGATGTCGACGGACAGGCCCTTGAGGTTGTGTTCCTTGGCGTTGATGATGCGGATGGCGTTGGTGGGTTGGCTGGGGGGTTCGATCGGAGACCTCGCGGCTGGGGAGGGGGTGCGCCCCGGCGCGTCAGTCGCAAGCTCCGATTCCTTGCCGGGCACACCCCTCGCCCCGTCAGCGCCGAAAACCATGTCAGCCCCATAGCCACCCCACGACACCACCTCCCCGCGCACCGGCAGGTAATCCGTCACCCGCCCCTCTTGCGTCATGTACAGCTCACCCACCGCCTCGGCGTACTCTCGCAGCGCCTGGCCGGTGTAGCTGCGCGGGTGCAGGCGCACCTCCTCCGGTGTTCCTTCCGCCACCACCACCCCCCCTTGGTCACCCCCGTCCGGCCCCAGGTCGATCAACCAGTCGCTGGCGCGGATCACGTCCAGGTTGTGTTCGATGACGATGAGCGAATGGCCCGCCTCCAGCAGCTTGCGCAGCGCGCGCATGAGCTTGGCGATGTCGTCGAAATGCAGGCCCGTGGTCGGCTCGTCGAACAGGAACAGCAGGCCCTTGGTGGCCAGGGGCTGGCCCGACGCGGTGCGGCCTACCCGCCCAGTGCCCTGCCCGCCCTTGCCTTTCCTGCCCGCCTTGGCGGCCTCGGCCAGAAATCCGGCCAGCTTGAGCCGCTGCGCCTCGCCGCCACTGAGGGTGGGAACGGGCTGGCCGAGCTTCACGTATTCCAGGCCCACATCCACGATGGGCTGCAGGGCCACGATGACCTCGCGGTCGTGAGCAAACAGTTGAGCCGCCTCACTCACCGTCAGGTCCAGCACGTCAGACACGTTGAGCAGCCTGCCACCGCGCTCGATGGTGATCTCAAGCACCTCGGGACGGTAGCGCTGGCCATTGCAGTCGGGGCAGCGCAGGTACACATCGCTCAGGAACTGCATTTCCACATGCTCGAAGCCGGAACCGCCGCAAGTGGGGCAGCGCCCGTCGCCGCTGTTGAAGCTGAACTTGGCCGCCGTGTAGCCGCGCTGCTGTGACAGGGGCGCCGTGGCGAACAGGTCACGGATGGCATCCCATGCCCCCACGTAACTCACGGGGTTGGAGCGCGCCGTCTTGCCGATGGGGGACTGGTCCACAAAGACCACGCCGCTGAGGTGATCGGCACCCAGCAGTCGGTCGTGTGCGCCCGGCGTTTCGGTGGCCTGGCCGAAGTGGCGCATCAACGCCGGGGCCAGCACATCCTGGATGAGGGTGGACTTGCCCGAGCCGCTGACGCCCGTGACGGTGACCAGTCGTTGCAGCGGGAACTCGACGTTGAGGTGGCGCAGGTTGTGCTCGTGTGCGCCCTCCAGCACCAGACGGGGTGTGGCGTCGGTGACCATGCGCTTGAAGCCAAAGCCCACCTGCTTGCGCCCGCCCAGGTAGGCGCCGGTGAGGGTGTCGGCTTCACGCAGTTGCGCCACGGTGCCGTCAAAAACGATGCGGCCGCCGCGCTCGCCGGGGCCGGGGCCCATGTCGATGACGCGGTCGGCCGCCAGCATGACAGCGGGGTCGTGCTCCACCACCACCAGGGTGTTGCCCGCATCGCGCAAACGCGCCATGGCCTGGTTGATGCGGTTCATGTCACGGGGGTGCAGCCCGATGCTGGGCTCGTCCAGCACGAACAGGGTGTTGACCAGCGAGGTGCCGAGCGCGGTGGTGAGGTTGATGCGCTGCACCTCGCCGCCGCTGAGGGTGCGGCTCTGTCGGTCCAGCGTGAGGTAGCCAATGCCCACGTCGCACAGGTACTTCAGGCGGGTGTTGATTTCGTCGAACAGCAGCTTGAGGGCTTGGGTTTCGCCGGTTGATGCCCTGGCGTGGGTACCGTTTTTTTCGTTGCTTGGTTGGTTGGGCGACGAAGGTACGGGGGGCTCCGCATACTGCGAGCAGAAATTGTCGCCCCCCGCACCCTCGCCGCCCAGCGTGGCGGCATCGTTGCACGCAGAAGAAGCACCCTCGCTTTCGCACATATCCGCTGAGGGCGGGGGGGTGTCGGGCACCGATTTTTGGCCGCGCAGCGGACGGTATGAGGTGCTCGGCATTCCCCCACCCTCAGCAGCGATTGCCAAAACCTCACCCGACACACCGGCCTCACCCGTCAACAACGCAAAGAATTTTCGCAACCGATCAATCGGCAACTGCATCAGGTCGTGCAGACACAGCCCCGGCAGCGCCTCCAGTTGCTCACGCGTCCACGCCACCCCCACCGGCATGAACCGCTTTGAAGGCGGCAGCACCGCATCGGCATCGGCCTTCGTGCCCAGGCGCCACAACAGGCTTTCCGTCTTCAGCCTTGCCCCTGCACACACCGGGCATTCGGTGTAACTGCGGTACTTGGACAAGAGCACGCGAATGTGCATCTTGTAGGCCTTGCTCTCCAGGTACTCGAAGAACCGCCGCACGCCGTACCACTGCTGGTTCCATTTTCCGTTCCAGTTGGGCGAGCCATCAATCACCCAGGCTTTCTGCGCGTCGCTCAACTGGTACCAAGGCGTGTCGCGCGGGATGCCGGCGGCCTCCGCGTGGCGCATGAGGTCGTCCTGACACTCCTGCCAGGCAGGGGTCTGCATGGGCTTGATGGCCCCGGCACGCAGCGTGAGCTTGTCGTTGGGGATGACGAGCCCCATGTCCACGCCGATGACGCGCCCGAAACCCCGGCAGGTGTCGCACGCGCCCACGGCGGAATTGAACGAGAACATCGAGGGCAGCGGATCGGCATAGCGCAGGTCGCTTTCGGGGCAGTGCAAGCCGGTGGAGAACTTCCAAAGCTCGGGTTCGGGCTCGACGCCATCGTCGCCCGCCGGTCGCAGGGCGTACACGGTGAGCCGTCCACTGCCGCGTTTGAGCCCCAGTTCGATGGCTTCAATCACGCGGGCCCTTTCGGCCCCGCTGAAACGAAACCGGTCGGCCACCACGTCGAGCACGCGAACCTGTCCCTGTGCGCGCTCGGCCTGCACACGGGTGAAGCCGCTGGCCGCCAGCCATTGCTCAATGTCTTCGGACGTGGCGCTGACGGGCAGTTCCACGGGGAAGGTGATGACCAGCCTGGGATCAACGCCAGCCCCCACGCTGACGCTGCCCCCCGAGGGGGCCTTCGCCCCTTGGGACGGCCCGGCGGGACTCATGGCCGCTTCTACCCGATGGCGCAACGCTTCGTAGATGGTGTCGGGCGAGTCGTGGCGAACGGGACGGGCGGTGCGCCGGTCGAACAGCTGGGCCGCGCGCGCGAAGAGCAGCTTGAGGTGATCGTTCAGCTCGGTCATCGTGCCCACCGTGGAACGCGAGGAGCGTACCGGGTTGGTCTGGTCGATGGCGATGGCCGGGGGCACGCCCTCCACCTTGTCCACGGCGGGCTTGTCCATGCGGTCGAGGAACTGCCGCGCATAGGCGCTGAAGGTCTCGACGTAACGGCGCTGCCCCTCGGCGAACAGGGTGTCGAACACCAGGCTGGACTTGCCCGACCCACTCGGGCCGGTCACCACGGTCAGCTCTCCGGTGCGGATGTCCAGATCGACCTGCTTGAGGTTGTGCTGACGAGCCCCACGGATGCGGATCACGCCGGCGTCCGCTTGGTCGGATGCAGCGGGGGGCGTCGTGGTGCGAAAGTCAGAAGCCGGGTGGTCGGACATGGCGTGCCTGTGCAGGTGAAGGCAGACATTCTAGAAAGCAAAAGGGCATTGTCCGCGCGACACGGACAATGCCCTTGCGGAGGCATCAGGGCGAATCAGGGTTTGACGATGAGCACCGGCACCTTGGCGTGGGTGAGCACTTTCTGGGCCACGCTGCCCAGGATGAGCGCCTGCACGCCCTTGCGGCCGTGTGAACCCATGACGATGAGATCGCAGCCTTCAGCCTGGGCGGTCTCGAGTATGCCCTCGTAGGTCACGTTGCGCTCGATGGTGTCGCCCGCAAAGGCCACGCCGCGCTTCTCGCAACACTGGCGAATGTCATTGAGGGAACGGTCGGCGGCGGCCTGCGCTTCGGCCATGTAGGCCTGCAGGCCGGCAGCCGATGCATCACCGATCCCGATGTAGGGGAAGGGATCGATCACGTACAGCCCCACCACCGTGGCGCCATGCATCTTGGCCAGATCGGCGGCAAATTCGGCCGCACCGTGGGCGAGCTTGGATCCATCGGAAGGCACCAGGATTTTCTTGAACATGTCGACTCCTCTTCAGGGTGGATGAAAACAACCCCCATCTTAACCAACCTCCACCTTCACGGCACCGTATTTCACCTCCGCAATCTTGCCGACCGGGTCGAGCGCCGGGTTGGTGAGCAGGTTGGCGGCGGCTTCCACATACGCAAACGGGATGAAGGCCACATGGGGCTGGATGCCGTCGTCGGCGCGCACGCGCAACCGGACCGCCCCGCGGCGGCTGGCCACACGCGCCCAGCCACCCGCCTGCAGGCCCAGTTGCTGAACAGTGAGAGGGTGCAGGCTCACCGTGGGTTCGGGCTCGATGGCATCGAGCACACCGCTGCGACGGGTCATGGAGCCGGTGTGCCAGTGCTCCAGCTGGCGTCCGGTGATCAGCACCATGGGGTAATCGGCGTCCGGGCGCTCGGCCGGCTCGCGCAGGCCCACAGGCACCAGCCGCGCCTTGCCGCTCGGCGTGGGAAACTGGTCCATGAACACGATGGGCTGGCCGGGGTCTTCATCGGTCAGCACCGGATGGGTCATGGCGCCGCTGTTCAGCAGCCGCTTCCACGACAGGCCGGCAATCGATGGCATGAGTGCGCGCATTTCCTCGTAGACCCGGCCGATGCCGCTGTCGGGTTCGGCGCCGCTGCCGTCGGCCGCGATGCCATAGGCCCAGGGCAGCCCCAGGCGTTGCGCCAGCTGCTCGGTGATCCACGCATCGGCGCGGGCCTCGCCGGGTGCCGCCACGGCCTTGCGCCCCAGCTGCACCGTGCGATCGGTGTTGGTGACGGTGCCGGTCTTTTCTGGCCAGGCGGTGGCGGGCAGCACCACGTCGGCCAGCGCCGCCGTTTCGGTGAGGAAGATGTCCTGCACCACCAGGTGCTCCAGCCGGGCCAGCGCTTCACGCGCGTGGGTGCTGTCGGGGTCGCTCATGGCGGGGTTTTCACCCTGGATCAGCAGGGCGCGGATCTGCCTGTCGTAGGCGGCGTTGATGATTTCGACCACCGTCAGGCCAGGCTGGGCGTCCAACGAACCTTCGGGCAGGCCCCACAGGCGTTCGGCCTGCTCACGGGAACCCGGGTTCGCCACCGCCTGATAGTCGGGCAGCACCATGGGAATCAGGCCGGCATCGCTGGCGCCCTGGACGTTGTTCTGGCCCCGCAAGGGGTGCAGCCCGGTGCCAGGGCGGCCAATCTGGCCCGTGACCATGGCCAGCGCGATGAGGCAGCGCGCGTTGTCGGTGCCATGGGTGTGCTGGCTCACGCCCATGCCCCACAGAATCATGCTGCGGCGGGCGGTGGCGTAGGCGCGGGCCACTTCGCGGAGGGTCTCGGCGTCGATGCCGCAAATCGGCGCCATGGCTTCGGGGCGCCAGTCCTGGCCGCCATTTTCCGGGCCGTTCAGGATGTGCTCACGCAGCAGCGCATCGTCCTGTGTGCGCTCGGCAATGAAGGCCTCGTCGGTCAGCCCCTCACTGAGGATGACGTACAGCAGGGCGTTGAGCAGCGCCACGTCGCTGCCGGGCTGGAAGGTCAGCGTGCGCCAGGCGTGGCGGGCGAGTTCGGTACGGCGCGGATCGGCCAGCACCAGCTTCGCACCACGCCTGACCGCGTTCTTGATCCAGCTCGCCCCCACCGGGTGGTTGATCGCCGGGTTGGCCCCGATGAGGAAGATGAACTCGGCATGCGCCACGTCGCGCAGCGGGTTGCTGACCGCGCCGGACCCGATGCCCTCCATCAGCGCGGCCACGCTGGACGCGTGGCACAGGCGGGTGCAGTGGTCCACGTTGTGGGTGTGAAAGGCGCTGCGGATCAGCTTCTGGAAGAGGTAGGCCTCTTCGTTCGTGCCCTTGGCGGAGCCGAAGCCGGCCACCGCCGCGCCGCGTCCCTTCACGGGCTGGACGTCGCGGGCGCGGGCCAGGCCATCGGCCGCGAGCGCGAGCGCTTCGTCCCACGTGGCTTCACGGAACTGCGCGCGCAAGGTGGCGGTATCGGCCCGCCCTCCGGGGCCCCGGGTCAGGATGGCCGGGTCTTTCGGCGCATCGCTGCGGCGCACCAGCGGCACGGTCAGCCGGTCCGGGTGGTGGGCGTAATCAAACCCGAAACGGCCCTTGACGCAGAGCCGGCCATCGTTCGCCGGGCCGGCGCGTCCTTCCACATGGTCGATGCGCTCGCCCTGCACGTGGTAGGTGAGCTGGCACCCCACGCCGCAGTACGGGCAGACGGAATCCACCTGCCGCTCGGCCACGCGGGTGTAGGCACCATTGGCAGGCGCAATCGCACCGGTGGGGCAGGCCTGCACGCATTCGCCACAGGCCACGCAGGTGCTCTGGCCCATGGGGTCGTTCTGGTCAAACACGATCTGTACCTGCCCACCCCGGAAAGAGAGGCCCAGTACATCGTTGCCCTGCACGTCTCGGCAGGCGCGGATGCAGCGCGTGCACTGGATGCAGGCGTCCAGGTTCACCGTCATGGCGGGGTGGGTGGCGTCAGGCCCGTGAGCGGCCATCTGCTGCTGCGACGGGCCGCGCGCCGGGAATCGGCCACCATCTGCTTTCAGCCGGTCGGCCCATTGCGCCAGTTCGCTGTCGTGCTTCAGGCGGCGCGTGTCGGGCGCATCGGCCTGCAGCAGTTCCAGCACGGTGCGCTGGGCGCGCTGCACGCGGGGGGTGTCGGTGCGCACGGTCATGCCGACCTGGGGGGCGCGGCAGCACGAGGGCGCCAGCACCCGCTCGCCCTCGATCTCGACCACGCAGGCACGGCAGTTGCCGGCGGTGGGCAGGCCGGGCTTGTGGCACAGGTGCGGAATGTCGAGGCCGACGCGCTGCGCCACCTGCCACAGGGTTTCACCCGGCAGCGCCTGAGCGGGCTGCCCATTGAGGCTGAATTCGGTCACGGGAAGGTCGTGCGCGCTCATGCCTGCACCTCCTGCGGGAAATACCGCAACACGCTGTCAAAGGGGTTGGGCGCGGCCTGGCCGAGCCCGCAGATGGACGCCTCGCGCATCACATGCGACAGGTCGCCCAGCCGGTCGGCATCCCACGCGGGCGTCTGCATCAGCGCGACAGCCTGCAAGGTACCGGCCCGGCAAGGGGTGCATTGCCCGCAGGACTCGTGCTCGAAGAATCGCATGAGGTTCAGTGCCGCTTCGCGTGCCCGGTCATGCTGGCTCAGCACCACCACCGCCATGGAACCGACAAACGCACCGTGCTCGGCCAGGGTGTCGAAGTCCATCGGCACATCGGCCAGCGATGCCGGCAGGATGCCGCCTGAGGCCCCGCCCGGCAGGTAAGCGTACAGGGTGTGACCCGGCGCCATGCCGCCAGCGTATTCCTGGACGAGCTCGTTGAGCGTGATGCCGGCCGGTGCCAGATACACCCCCGGCCGGGCCACCCGGCCCGAGACGCTGAACCGCCGCAGGCCGCTGCGCCCATGGCGCCCCTGCTGGGCGAACCACTCACCACCGCGGGCCAGGAGTGTGGGCAGCCACCACAGGGTTTCCATGTTGTGCGCCAGGGTGGGCCGGCCAAAGACGCCGTTGACCGCCACAATGGGTGGCTTGAGTCGGGGCATGCCGCGCTTGCCCTCCACGGATTCGATGAGCGCCGATTCTTCGCCGCAGATGTAAGCCCCCGCGCCGCGCCGGAGTTCCACCACCGGGAAATCCACCGTCGGGTACTGGCCACGCCAGGCGGCCACGCGTTGAGCCAGCCGGCTCAGTTCGTCCTGCAGCAACTGGCGGACGTCGTGGTATTCGTCGCGCAGGTAGATCCAGACATGCCCGGCCCCCACCACCAGGGCCGCGATCAGCATGCCTTCCAGAAAGGGCCGCGGCTCGCAGGCCAGCACCTGCCAATCCTTGAAGGTGCCGACTTCGCCTTCGTCGATGTTGACCACCATGTGGCGCGGCCCCGGCTGGGCGCGCACGGTTTCCCATTTGCGCCAGGCGGGAAAGCCGGCCCCACCCAGCCCGCGCAGGCCCGAGGCCTTGAGCACCTGCAACACCGTCTCGGGTGAGCACTCTCCGCGCAGCAGGCGCTGAAGCTGGGCATAGTCGGCCGGCGCATCGGGCACGCCGCTGGCCGGCAGATCGCGCGGACCGGTCTGGCCTTCGGTCAGCAGCGCCTGCACCGCCTCGGGCGTGGCCTGCGGCAACTGCCGCTGCCCCACACAGGCGGCTGGCGCCTGATGGCATTGCCCCATGCAGGGGGCTTCCACCACCTTCACCGTGCCGTCTGCCGCAAACCGCTGCTGGAGCGATTGCAGCAGCGCCCCGCCGTCCGCCATGGCGCACGACAGGCTGGTGCACACCCGCACCGTGTGGGCAGGCCGCTCGGCATCGTCTTCCACCACCTCGAAGTGGTGGTAGAACGTGGCCACCTCGTACACCTCCACCTGGCTCAGGCGCAACCGCTCGGCCAGCGCGGCCAGACAGCCTTTGCGCAAACCCCCATCGGCATCCTGCAGCCGGTGCAGGTGCTCGATCAGGAGGTCCTGCCGAGGCGGCAGGCCATCACACAGCCGGGCGACCTGCTCACGATCCTGAGCGCTGACCTGACGTCCTTTGGGGGTTGACTGGCGAGAACGCCCACCATCGACCATCCAGATGACCTGCGATGAGGCACTTTTATTCATATGTCTCCAATGCCGCTGGCAAAAACTTCGCCAATACATGCATTTTAATGCACATAATCAGGTTTGTGTCCATAAGGCTCGTGTCGGTATACAGTTTGCATCTGATCATGCAAGCTTCCCACCCTGAAACCACACGCCACTGCCTGCGCAGGCCGCTCGCCTGGTGGGGCATGCTGGTCTGCTGCCTGCTGCTGGTGCCCTGGAAGGCCATCGCTGGTCCAGTGGTCAGCCTCGAGCGTTCGACGGATGGTCTGTGGCTGCAAGGTCTGGTCCAGTGGCACCAGGACCTGACAGGCCAACTCAGCCTGCCCGATGTGTTGGCCAGAGGCGAGGCCCTCGGCTGGGAAACCCCTGACGACCCTCTGCGTGCTCAAGGGGCCCACCCCTGGTGGATGAAGATCACTCTCCAGCAGACGCAGGTTTCAGGCCCGTGGCTCCTGGCCCTGCCCACCACCGCCATCCGGGACATCACGTTCCATGGCCCGTACGACTCGCAAGGCCGTGCCCTGGCGACCGGCCTGTCCACGGGGCTGACACACCCCTACAGCAGCCGCCCCATGGGCATGGAACGGATCGTCTTCCCGCTGGGGATCGAGGCACCCGGCACCTACACCGTCTACATCCGAGTCCAGAACGACATTCCCCAGAACGTGACACCGAGTCTGTGGGTTCTGTCCGACTATGTGGAAAACCGCCAGCACAAGCGGCTGTTCGACGGGATCATTTATGGAGTTTTGCTGACCTTGCTGGTCTACAACCTGACCCTGGCCGGCGTGTTCCGCGATGTGGCTTACCTGTATTACGTGCTGACCTGCGCGGCCGCCCTGCTGACCATCGCCACTTTCAACGGCCACACGGCCCGCTACCTGTGGCCAGAACACCCCTGGTGGATCGAGCACACCTACGTGATCTGGCCGTCCCTCTGGGTGGCCTTCAGTGGCCTGTTCGCACGCGCTTTCCTGTCGATCCGTGCCGCCAGTTCCCAAGCCGATGGGGTGATTCTGGCCATCGTGGCCATGGCGTTCACCTCTGCCCTCGCCGGCGCCCTGGGACAGACGGTGCTGGCACAGCGGGCCAACGAATGGCTGGCGGTGGTTGGCGTGGTCGTCATCACGCTGATGGCCCTCTGGATCTGGCGCAGGGGCTACACACCCGCCGCCTGGTACCTGCTGGCACAACTGACGCTGTTTCTGTCGGTGGTCGGCGTGGTGTGGGTCTCCTGGGGCTGGTGGAACGCGCCCTTCATGCTGGCGAATGGTCTGCAGATCGGCATCATGGTCGAGATGGTGGTGTTCGCGGTGGCATTGAGCGTCCGGATCCGTGGGGTTCAGCAGGAAAAAACGGTCCTGAGCCAGCAGGCCCACCACATGACCCAGGCCGCCATGAGCGACGCTCTCACCGGACTGCTCAACCGCCGCGGACTGACCGCGAGCGCCAGCGAATTGCTGCGCAAGCCGGGACAACATGCCCTGATCCTCCTCGATCTGGATCGCTTCAAACCCATCAACGATGTGCACGGTCATGAAGTCGGCGACCTGGTCCTGAACCAGATGGCGCGCCGACTCGAGCAGCATTGCCGGGAAAGCGATCTGGCGGCACGCCTGGGTGGTGACGAGTTCGTTGTCGTGATCGGCCAGTGCCCGGATCGCGCCACACTGGAGAAAATGGTGAAGCGGCTCTGTGAAGCCCTGGAGGCACCCATCTCGTGGCAGGACGACACTTTCCAGGTGAGTGCCAGTGCCGGTGTGGCGCTGGCCCCCACCCACGCCTCCGACCTCAAGACGCTGCTGCGACTGGCCGATCAGGCGATGTACCAGGCCAAAAAATCAAACATCCGGATGGCGTTCGCGACAGTGGGTGAAACCGGGATTTTGGCCAGTCACTGAAGGGATTCAACGAGGGGGACAGACCCCAGCGGCTCGCTGCCTGGCGTCTACCCGTTGCCAGCAGGCCTGTTTGCGATCGTCAGACAGGGCGCTCCAGTCGCGAATTTCTTCGATGGTTCGCCAGCATCCCTCGCACAGGCCCGTCGATGACGACATGCGGCACACACTCACACACGGCGATGGCCAATCGCCGCCTTTGCGCTGACGGGTTTGTTCAAGCGAAACGAAAGCAGGGGCAAGCGAACGGACGGGCATGGCCGGGACTCTAGCCGAGGCAGGCATTCCCTACAGGCGCGCTGGTCTATCCCCGCGCCCGATCAGGCCGTTACCCGCTTGACCATGAACAGGCTGGCCCCCATGGCCATGAGCACACCGCCAAAGACCCGATTCTGGGCCCGCCGAGCGCGCGCCGTCGCCAGCCAGCGTTGGGCACGGGATGCCAGCCAGGCATAACCGTGCATGACGATCACGTCCACGGCCACGGTGGTGACCAGAAGAATCAGCAACTGGAGCCACAACGGGCGCTGCGGGTTGATGAACTGGGGCAGCACGGCCACCATGAACACGATCCCCTTGGGGTTGGTCATGTTGGTGAACAGGCCTAGCAGAAAACGTTGCCGGACCGATGGAAGACCCGGCGGCCTGTCAGATACCGGCGATCGCTCGTGCCCTGCCGGTTCGGGGCGTGGCTCATCTGCCACCGGCGCCACCCATTGGCGCCATCCCAGCCACACGAGATACAGGGCACCGAGCACCTTGATGACCGTGAATGCGGTGGCGGATGCCACGAGAAGCGCCCCCACACCCACCCCGGCAATCAGCAACACCACCGAAAGGCCCGCCTGCAAGCCCAGGATGGTGGCGCTGGCATGGCGCACCCCATAAGCCAGGCCGTGCGTCATCGACAGCACGGCACCCGAACCGGGTGAAACGGCAATCACCCATGCGGCCACAAAATAGGCCAGCCAGACCTGCAGATCCATGGGTTCAGTGTACGCGTTTGGCCAGCAACGCGCGGGCGACGCGGGAACCGCTCGGGCGACCCAGGTGGTCGCTGATGAAGGCGCCGGCATCCACCAGGGCATCCAGGTCGATCCCGGTGTCGATGCCGAGGCCGTGCAGCAGGTAGACCACGTCTTCGGTGGCCACGTTGCCGGTCGCACCCTTGGCGTAGGGGCATCCCCCCAGCCCGGCCACCGACGACTGGAAATTCCACACCCCCATCTGCAGGGCCGCCAGCGTGTTGCTCAGCGCCTGGCCGTAGGTGTCGTGGAAATGGCCGCTGATGTGATCGATGTCGTAGTGCTGGAGCGTGGCGTCGATGGCGCGCTGCACCTTGAGCGGTGTGCCCACGCCGATGGTGTCGGCCACGTCCACCCGCTGCACACCGATGTCTTTCATCAGCTTCGCCAGCATACCCACGCGCTCGGGTGCGATCTCGCCTTCATACGGGCAGCCCACGGTGCAGCTCATGGCACCGCGCACGGCCATGCCGGCTTTCAGGGCCGCCTCCACCACCGGGGCGAAACGCTCGATGCTCTCGGCAATGCTGCAGTTGATGTTCTTCTGGCTGAACGCCTCGCTGGCGGCCCCGAACACGACGATCTCGTCCGGCCGGTCGGCCAGCGCTGCCTCGAAGCCCTTGAGGTTGGGCGTGAGCACGGCGTAGCGCACGCCGGGCTGGCGCTGCAGGCCCGCCATCACCTCGTGGTTGTCGGCCATCTGCGGCACCCACTTGGGCGACACATAGCTGGTGACCTCGATTTCCTTCAGGCCCGCGGCCTGGAGACGGTGCACCAGTTCGATCTTGACCGCGGCCGGAACCGGCTGCTTTTCGTTCTGCAGGCCGTCGCGGGGGCCGACGTCGATGAGGCGGACTGGTGAAGGGTGGTTCGATGTGTTCATGGCCATGTGAATCGGGTTTCAGTATCCGCGTGAGCGGTCCACCACCCCCGCGATCGGCTCCCCCCTCTCCAGCGCGCGGATCTTGCGGGCGATCTGGGCGATGCTTTCGTCGCGCAGGGTGCGGGCCGAGGTGTGGGGTGTCACGGTGATGCGGGGGTGGGCCCAGAAGGGGTGCGTCTCGGGCAAAGGCTCAGTGCGGAACACGTCGAGCGTGGCCCCGGCCAGGTGGCCGCTGTCCAGCAGGTCGAGCAGGTCCTGCTCGACCAGGTGCGCTCCACGCGCCACGTTGATGAGGTAACCCCCAGGACGCAGGCGGGCCAGGGTCTGGCGGCTGAGGATGTCCCGGGTGTCGGCCGTGAGCGGCAGCAGGTTGACCAGCACCTGGCTGGCCGCCAGGAACGCCTCGAAGCCTTCACCCTGCCCGTGGAAGGTCTGCACACCCGCCAGGGTTTTGGGCGAACGGCTCCAGCCGTTGACGGGAAACTCGAAGGCCTGCAAGGCCTGGGCCACGCGGGTCCCGAGGATGCCCAGCCCCATCACCCCGATGGAAAAATCGCTCCTCGGGCGCGGTTTGCGGAAAGCCCATTCTCTTTCGACCTGGGCCTCCTGATAGCGGTCGAATTCCCGGAAATGGCGAATGACCGCATGGCACACGTACTCGGCCATCTGCACGGCCATGCCGGCGTCGTCCAGGCGCACCACTTTCAGGGGTTCGGGCAGGTTCAGGCGCAACAGGGCGTCCACCCCGGCGCCGATATTGAACAGGGCCTTCACGCGCGGTTGCGCGTCGATGAAGGCCTGCGGCGGTGCCCAGACGATGGCGTAGTCGGCCGGCTCGGACGCCACACCCGCCTGCCACAGGCTCACCTCGGCTTCGGGCAGGGTGGCGCGCAGCCCGTCCAGCCAGGGCTCCGGGCGGGTATCGGTGCAACAGAAAGCAATCTTCATGGGCCAGATGGTAAGCCGAAGCGCCAGGCTCGGCCGGCACCCTCGGGACGTTCAACCCACGGAGAGCTTCAGCAGTTCGGCGCCTTCGGTCACCTGGTCACCAGGGGCAAACAGCAATTCGGTCACGGTGCCGTCAGCGGGCGCGGCGATGGTGTGCTCCATCTTCATCGCCTCCATCACCGCCAGCGGCTGGCCTTTCTTCACCACATCGCCGGCCCTGACGGCAAACGACACCACCTTGCCGGGCATGGGTGCGGTGAGGCGCCCACCTTCGGCGGCCGTGTCGCCAGCATGGGCCAGCAGGTCCACCTCCACCAAGGGGCGGGCGCCGCGCGGCGTGAACACATGGGCGCGCTCGCCCTGCATGTAGACCGTGGCGCGGGTGCTGTCGCCAGCAAAGGCCACATCCAGCGACCAGGCGCTGGTGTCGGTGGCTGGGCCGGTCTGGGCGCGGGCAGAAAAGGCGAGCAGGCCGGCCGTGGCCGCGTCGCCTTCACCCACCGTCAGGCGCAAAGCGCCATCGTGCAGGTAGGCCAGCGTGGCGGGTAGGTGCGCCTCGCCATCCTCGAAGACAAAGCGGCGGTTGAACATGCCGTGGCTGCGCCAGCCGTCGGTCTGGCTGAAGGGGTCAGCGCCCTCACCCGCACGCTCTTGCACCAGGGTCTGCGCCACGGCAGCGGCCACTGCCAGCGGCAGGCCCACCGGCTGCTGGTGGAAGAGCACCGCCTGTTCGCGCGGGATGAGCGCCGTGTCCAGCTTCGCCTGGGCAAACGAAGCGCTGCGCACCACGTGGCGCAGGAACTGCACGTTGGTGGCCAGCCCCACGATGTGGGTCTGCGCCAGCGCCTCGTCCAGCCGGGCCAGGGCCTGTTCGCGGGTGTCGCCGTGCACGATCAGCTTGGCCACCATGGAGTCGTAGTACGGGCTGATGGTGTCGCCCTCGCGCACGCCGTCGTCCACGCGCACCCCGCCGGTCAGGCGGTCCTCGGTTGCGCGGGCAAAGCTGGTGTGCGCCGGCTTGCGGTACACATTGAGCGTGCCGGTGGCAGGCAGGAACTGGTTGTCGGGGTTTTCGGCGCAAATGCGGGCCTCGATGGCGTGGCCGTGGATGCGCAAGTCCTCCTGCTTGAGCGGCAGGGGCTCGCCGGACGCCACGCGCAACTGCCACTCCACCAGGTCCAGCCCGGTGATGGCTTCGGTGACGGGGTGCTCCACCTGCAGGCGGGTGTTCATCTCCATGAAGTAGAACTTCATCTGCTCGGGGTGGTCGTAACCGCCCGGCTGTTCAACGATGAATTCCACCGTGCCGGCGCCCACGTAGTTCACCGCGCGCGCCGCGGCGACGGCGGCCTCGCCCATGCGGGCGCGCAGCTCGGGCGTCATGCCGGGGGCCGGGGCTTCTTCCAGCACCTTCTGGTGACGGCGCTGCACCGAGCAGTCGCGCTCAAAGAGGTACACGCAGTGGCCGTGCGTGTCGCCAAACACCTGGATTTCGATGTGGCGCGGGCGCTGCACGTATTTCTCGATCAGCACCGCGTCATCACCAAAGCTGTTGATGGCTTCGCGCTTGCACGATTCGAGCGCGGCCAGGAAGTCCTCGGTCTTCTCCACCGCACGCATGCCTTTGCCGCCGCCGCCGGCGCTGGCCTTGATCAGCACGGGGTAGCCGATGCGGTCGGCCTCGGCCTGCAGCAGCGCCGGGTCCTGGTTGGCACCGTGGTAGCCGGGCACCAGCGGCACCTGGGCCTGCTCCATCAGCCGCTTGGATTCGGCCTTCAGGCCCATGGCGTTGATGGCCGAGGCCGGCGGGCCGATGAACACCAGGCCCGCGGCCGCGCAGGCGTTGGCGAAGTCTTCGTTCTCGCTCAGGAAGCCGTACCCGGGGTGGATGGCCTCGGCACCGGTGGCCTTGGCAGCGTCCAGAATGGCCTCCCAGCGCAGGTAACTCTCTTTCGGCGCACTGCCGCCAATGTGCACCGCTTCATCGCAGGCAGCGACGTGCTTGGCACGGGCGTCGGCATCGGAGTACACGGCCACGGTTTTCACGCCCAGGCGTTGCGCGGTGGCGGCCACGCGGCAGGCGATTTCGCCGCGGTTGGCAATCAGGATTTTCTTGAACATCTTGTAGCTCCTCAGCCCAGCCAGTTCGGTTTGCGTTTCTGCAGGAAGGACTGCACGCCCTCTTTGCCTTCCGCGCTGGCGCGGATGTCGGCAATGCCTTGCACCGTGCGGTCGATCAGCGCGGCGTCGATGGTTTGCTCGGCCACGTCCTGCACCAGTTGCTTGCAGGCGCGCACGGCGGCAGGGCCGGCGCTGGTGAGCGCCTTGACCCATTCGTCCACCTGGGCGTCGAGTTGCTCGGCGGGCACCACCTCGTGCACGAAGCCGATGCGGTGCGCCTCGGCGGCGCTGAAGCGCTCGGCCGTGAGGAAGTAGCGGTGCGCAGCGCGCGCGCCCATGGCTCGTGCCACATAGGGGCCGATGGTGGCGGGGATCAGGCCCAGTTTCACCTCGCTCAGGCAGTAGCCGGCGGTGTCCACGCTCACCGCCAGGTCGCAGCAGGCCACCAGGCCCATGCCCCCTGCGTACACGTCGCCCTGCACCCGGGCCACGGTGGGCTTGGGGCAGGTGTAGATCACGCGCAGCATCTCGGCCAGCTTGCCGGCATCGACCACGTTTTCTTCGCGGCTGTAGTCGGCCATGCGGCGCATCCAGTTCAGGTCGGCGCCCGCACAGAAGGCCGGGCCCTCGGCGGCCAGCACGATGGCGCGCACATCCTCGCGCTGGCCCAGCTCGGAGAACACCTGGGTCAGCTCGGCGATCACGGCGTCGTTGAAGGCGTTGCGCATCTCGGCGCGCGTCAGCGTCACGGTGGCGCGGTGCGCCTGCACGGTCAAGGTCAGGTTGCTCATGCCCGGCCCCTCACATGCGGAACACGCCGAACTTGGTGTCCGGGATCGGCGCATTGAGACTGGCGCTCAGGCCCAGGGCGAGCACTCGGCGCGTGTCGGCCGGGTCGATGACACCGTCGTCCCAGAGGCGGGCGGTGGCGTAGTAGGGATGGCCCTGCTCCTCGTACTGCTGCTTGATCGGGGCCTTGAAGGCCTCTTCTTCCGCCGCGCTCCACTGGCCGCCCTTGGCCTCGATGCCATCGCGCTTCACGGTGGCCAGCACGCTGGCGGCCTGCTCGCCGCCCATCACGGAGATGCGGGCGTTGGGCCACATCCACAGGAAGCG
>CAZEZY010000011.1:0-31132 GCA_964516635.1 uncultured Tepidimonas sp.
GCGCGTGGTGCCGCCGGCCGTGGCCCGCCGCGGCAGCTTCATTGCCAAGGGCGCCATCCTGATGCCGTCGTACGTGAACATCGGCGCCTATGTGGACGAAGGCACCATGGTCGACACCTGGGCCACCGTGGGTTCCTGCGCGCAGGTGGGCAAGAACGTCCACCTCAGTGGCGGTGTTGGCCTCGGCGGGGTGCTGGAGCCCCTGCAAGCCAACCCCACCATCATCGAAGACAACTGCTTCATCGGGGCTCGATCCGAAGTGGTGGAAGGCGTGATCGTGGAAGAAAACTCGGTCATCTCCATGGGTGTCTACATTGGTCAGAGCACACCCATCTACGATCGAGCCACCGGGGAAATCACTTACGGGCGGGTCCCTGCCGGTTCTGTCGTGATCAGTGGGAGCTTGCCCAAAGAAGGCGGAAAATACAGCTTGTACGCTGCCATCATCGTGAAACGTGTTGACGCCCAGACCCGCGCCAAAACCAGCCTGAACGACCTCTTGCGCGACTGATCCTCGCAGCTCATCAACAATCACCACAGAGGTAGCCATGGGAATGATGGAACGCATCTTGCGCCTGATGGGGGAAAAGAAAGCCTCCGATGTGTTCATGTCACCCGCGTATCCGGTACAGATCAAGATCAACGGCGTATGCGAACCGGTGAGTTCACAGCCACTGCCAGTGGATGGTCCTTTGCGTTTGCTGGCTGAAGTGGTGACGGAAGACCAATTGCAGATCTTTCACCAGACCGGCGAACTCAACATAGCGGTCCCTTTGGCAGGCGTGGGTCGATTCCGGATCAGCGCGATGAAACAGCGAGGCAGTTGTGCGGTCGTCATCCGATTCATCAGCACCGTCATTCCCACGATTGCCGAACTCAACATCCCGCCTGTCCTGAGCAACATGATCATGGCCAAGCGCGGCCTGATGCTGGTGGTGGGTTCAACGGGATCGGGCAAGAGCACGACGCTGGCCGCGCTGCTGGATCATCGAAACGAAAACACCTCCGGGCACATCCTGACCATCGAGGATCCCGTCGAATACCTGTTCAAGAACAAGAAGTGCATCGTGAACCAGCGCGAAGTCGGCACTGACACGGAATCGCTGCACACCGCTCTGAAGAATGCCATGCGTCAGGCGCCCGATGTCATTCTGATTGGTGAAATCCGTGACAGGGAAACCATGTCACAGTCCATTGCCTATGCCCAGTCTGGCCACTTGGTGCTGGCCACCATGCACGCCAACAACAGTTACCAGGCGCTTAACCGGATCCTCAATTTCTACCCGGCCGAGGTGCGGTCCTCCATGCTCAACGACCTGGCATCGGCGCTGAATGTCATTGTGTCGCAGCGACTGATGCGCACCGTCGAAGGCGGACGGATCCCAGCGGTCGAAGTGATGGTCAACACCCGACTGATCAGTGAACTCATTGAGAAAGGCGATTTCTTTGGCATTCGTGAAGCCCTTGAGAAATCGATGGCGGCAGAATCCCAGACCTTTGAAGCCGATATCGCCCGCCTGATCATGGATGGAAAGGTGGAACGCAATGAGGGGGTGTCTTATGCCGATTCGCCCACCAACCTCATGTGGCGACTCCAGAACCAGGCCCCCGCCAGATCGAAAACCACCAGCCCTGCCGCACCACCGGAACCCCCGGCTGTGCCTGGTCCCTCGTTCTCCGACTTCACCCTGGATGTCAACCACTGACATCGGATAGCGAGCCGATCCCATGACCGCCACCTTGCGCCTGACCGAGGCGCTGATTGCCCGTCCCTCCATCACCCCCGATGACGCGGGCTGTCAAGCCCTGATCGCCGCCCGGCTGATGCCGCTGGGCTTCGCATGCGAAACCATCGAGAGTGGTCCCGCTGACTTCCGCGTCACCAACTTATGGGCCAAGCGCGTGGTCGATCCCAGTGCACCCACCTTGGTGTTTGCTGGACACACCGACGTGGTGCCCACCGGCCCGCTGGACACATGGCACAGCGATCCGTTCATCCCCACCCAGCGGGATGGCAAACTGTATGGCCGTGGCGCGAGCGACATGAAAACCTCGCTCGCAGCCATGGTGGTGGCGTGTGAAGACTTCGTCGCCAGCCATCCCCAAGCCCCCCTGAATATCGCCTTCCTGCTCACCAGCGACGAGGAAGGACCGGCCCACGACGGCACCGTGGTGGTGTGCCGCGAACTGCAGAAGCGCGGCGAGCGGCTGGATTACTGCATCGTCGGCGAGCCCACCTCGGTGGAACGAACCGGTGACATGATCAAGAATGGCCGGCGCGGCACCATGAGCGGCAAGCTCACTGTGAAGGGTATTCAGGGGCACATCGCCTACCCCCAGTTGGCGCGCAACCCCATCCATCTGCTGTCACCGGCCCTCACCGAACTGGTCACCACCCGCTGGGACGAGGGCAACGACCACTTCCCGCCCACCACCTGGCAGGTTAGCAACATCCACAGCGGAACCGGCGCCAGCAACGTCATTCCCGGCACCGCGGTGCTGGACTTCAATTTCCGCTTCAGCACCGAAAGCACGGCCGAGGGCCTGCAGCAGCGCGTGGCCGGCATCCTGACTCGCCACGGCCTGCAGGCCGGCACAGACTACGATCTGACCTGGACCGTAGGCGGCATGCCTTTCCTCACCCGACCCGGCACCCTGGTGGAAGCGGTGCGCGACGCGATCCGGGCCGAAACCGGGATCGAGACCGAACTCTCCACCACCGGCGGCACCAGCGACGGGCGCTTCATCGCCCAGGTGTGTCCGCAGGTGATCGAACTGGGCCCGCCCAACGCCACCATCCACAAGGTCAACGAATGCGTGGCCGTGGCCGACATGGAACCGTTGAAGAATATCTACCGGCGCGTGCTGGACAACCTGGGCGGCGTGCCGGCCGCGGACGAAGCCACACCGTGAATCCACCATCCCCCAAGGCTTCCGGGCTGCTCACGCTGGATGCGCTGCTGGAGCACGCGACCGGCTTGCTGGACGCCGCCCAGCTGGCCTACGGCCACGGCACCACCAACGCCCGCGACGAGGCCGCATGGCTCACACTGTGGTCGCTGGGCCTGCCATTGGACAGCAATCTGTCGGAACTGGCATCCAGGCCCATCAACCATGACGAGCAAGCCCTCGTACTGGCACTGATCAAGCGCCGCATCGCTACCCGCCAGCCCGCCGCCTACCTCACGCAAGAGGCGTGGCTGCAGGGCGTGCCGTTTTACGTGGATGAACGCGTGATCATCCCGCGCAGTTTCATCGCCGAACTGATCACCCATTCCGAAGGGGCCGAGAGCATCGACCCCTGGCTGGGGGAGCACACCCGCCGCGTGCTGGACCTGTGCACCGGCAATGGGAGCCTGGCCGTGCTCGCGGCCCTCGCCTGGCCCGACGTGACAGTGGACGCCGCGGACATCTCGCCTGACGCCCTCGCGGTGGCCCAGATCAATGTAGACAAGCACGGTCTGCAAGACCGCATTCGCCTGATCGAGTCCGACGGCTGGGCGCACGTGCCGGACCGTTACGACCTGATCCTGTGCAACCCGCCCTATGTCAGCCGCGCCGGCATGGAGGCCTTGCCGCCCGAGTACCGAGCCGAGCCGGTGATCGCCTTGGACGGTGGGTTGAACGGCAGCAACGATGGCATGGACTTCGTGCGCCACCTGATGGAACATGCCCTGGACCACATGAACGAAGACGCCGTGCTGGTGCTGGAAATCGGCAACGAACGCGAGCACTTCGAACGAGCCTATCCCACCCTGCTCGCCTACTGGCCTGAAACCACTTCGGGCGAAGGGCCCGTGCTGCTGCTGACCCGCGAAGCGCTGGAAGACTGGCAAGCCACGCGCCAACTCGCCAGAGGCACCGCATGATCACCCTGCGCGACGTCACGCTGCGGCGCGGCGCCAAGGTCGTGCTCGACCGCGCGAGCACCACCCTCAACCCCGGCGAAAACGTTGGCCTGGTGGGCCGAAACGGTGCCGGCAAGTCCAGCCTGTTTGCGTTGCTGCAAGGTCACTTGCACGAAGACAGTGGTGAATTCCAGTGGCCGCGCCAGTGGCGCCTGGCCCAGGTGGCGCAAGACATGCCCGAAACCGACCAGGCGGCCACCGCCTTCGTGATCGATGGCGACACCCGCCTGCGCGACGCACAACAGGAGGTACAGGCCGCCGAAGCCAGCGGCGACGGCGAGGCCATGGCCCATGCCTACACCGCCCTGCATGACGCCGGCGCCCACGACGCCCCCGCCCGCGCCCAGGCGCTGTTGATGGGGCTGGGCTTCCAGGTGAACGAACTGGAGCGTCCCGTCAACAGCTTTTCTGGCGGCTGGCGCATGCGGCTGCAACTCGCGCGTGCGCTCATGTGCCCAAGCGACCTGCTCATGCTCGACGAACCCACCAACCACCTGGACCTGGACGCCCTGGTCTGGCTGGAAAGCTGGCTCAAGCGCTACGAAGGCACGCTGCTGGTCATCAGCCACGACCGCGAATTCCTGGACGCGGTGACACAGGTCACCCTGCACATCGACAACGGCAAACTCACCCGCTACGGTGGCAACTACAGCCGCTTCGAAGACATGCGGGCCGAGCAGATCAGCCAGCAGCAGGCCGCGTTTACCCGCCAGCAGGACCAGATCGCCCACCTGCAGCGTTTCATTGACCGCTTCAAGGCCAAGGCCACCAAAGCCAAGCAGGCGCAAAGCCGCGTCAAGGCCCTGGAGCGCATGGAAAAGATCGCGCCGGTGTTGGCGGATGCCGAATTCAGCTTCACCTTCGACGAACCCGGCCAGTTGCCCAACCCCATGCTCAACTTGCGCGACGCCCGCTTTGGCTACCGCAGCGAAGCGGGAGTGGACACCGTGATCGTGCAGAACGTAGTCCGCTCGGTTCAGGCAGGCCAGCGCCTGGGCATCCTGGGCGCCAATGGTCAGGGCAAATCCACTTTCGTCAAAACCGTGGCACGGGCTCTGCCCCTGCTGGGCGGCACGCTCACCGAGGGCAAGGGCCTGCGTATCGGCTACTTCGCGCAGCAGGAGCTGGATGTGCTGCGCCCCGAAGACACCCCACTGGCCCACATGATCCGTCTGGCGCGCGAGACCGAAGCCGCAGGCGCCCTGATGGGCCAGGCCCTGCGCGAGCAGGATCTGCGCAACTTCCTGGGTCGCTTCCAGTTCAGTGGCGACATGGTTCAGCAAACCGTGGGCACCATGAGCGGTGGCGAAAAGGCCCGGCTGGTGCTGTGCATGATCGTGTGGCAGCGCCCCAACCTGCTGCTACTCGACGAACCCACCAACCACCTGGACCTCGCCACCCGAGAAGCCCTGGCCATGGCCCTCAACGAATTCGAAGGCACGGTGATGCTGGTCAGCCATGACCGGGCCCTGCTTCGCTCGGTGTGCGACGAGTTCTGGCTGGTGTCGCACGGCGGTATCGCCCCCTTCGATGGCGATCTGGACGACTACCAGCGCTACCTGCTGGACGTGGCCAAGCAGAAGCGCGAAGCGGCGCAGACGCCAACGAGGGCGATCCCGGCAGCGGACAGTGAAGCCAGCGAGTCGACCCCACCCAGCACCCATGGCGATGCCTCACGCGTCCATCCCGGCGAACAACGCAAGCTGGAAGCACAACGTCGCCAGCAACTCGCCGACCAGTTGAAACCCCACAAGAAGCAGCGAGACCAACTGGAAAAGCAGCTGGAAGCCCTGCAGACCGAACAGGCTGAACTGCACGCTCGGCTGCAAGGCAACCTCTCGCCCGCCCAACTCGCCGAAACCGGCAAACGCCTCAAGGCCGTGGACGATGCGCTCGCTGATACCGAAGAGGCCTGGCTGGAAGTGGCCGCCCTGATCGAAGACCTGCAAAACGCGGCTACCCAGTGACGAAGCGCAGTCGGGTCCAGCGATCACTTGAAAACAGATGGCCTGCCGACGGGCTGGCCCCGTTGCCGGCTGCCTTTTTGCAGTTGCTCGACGCGGTGGTGCCCGCCTCCCGACGCGAAGGGGTGGATGACAGTTACACCCGTCGGCAACGCGCCAGCTTCCGCCTCAATCCGCTCAAGGGAAACCCCTCAGACACCTTGGCCGAACTGATGGTCCACCCGGCGCTCACCCTGGAGGCCCTCGACGGTGTGGATGGTGTGTTCACCGTGCCCGCCGAACAGCGCGAACACCTCACCCACCATCCGGCAGCGGCTGACGGTCGCCTCTACATCCAGGGACTGTCCAGCATGGCCGCCGTCTGGGTACTGGACCCGCTGCCCGGCGAGGAAATCCTTGATCTCGCCGCAGCACCCGGCGGCAAGACCAGTTACATCGCCGCCTGCATGCAAGGCCAAGGCCGGCTGGCCGCCGTGGAGCCCGTGAAGGCGCGCTTCCACCGACTCAAGGCCAACCTGCAACGCCTGGGCGCCGGGCACGTACACACCTACCTCAAGGACGGTGCCGTGGTCGGTCAGCTGACGCCCGAACGTTTCGATCGCGTGCTGCTGGACGCACCCTGCTCGTCAGAGGCCCAGTTCACCCGGCTGGACCCCGCATCATGGGCCCACTGGAGCCCCAGGAAGGTCAAGGCAAGTGCCTGCCTCCAGGCACGGCTCATCCGATCGGCCTGGGCGGCCCTCAAGCCAGGGGGGCGACTGGTGTACAGCACCTGCTCCCTGTCACCCGAAGAAAACGAGCTGACCGTGCAAGGGTTGCTGGTCGAACACCCCGAGACGACGCTCGAGGCCATCACGCTGCCCACCCGACCGGACACACTGCCCACGCTGGCCGGCCTCACCCACTGGCAAGGGCGTGAACTGGACCCGCGTCTGGCGCTGTCGCTGCGCATTTTGCCCAGCGAACGCACCGACGCGTTTTACGTCTGCTGCCTGCGCAAGGCGGCCTGACGGATGGCGTCCAGGGTCCCGCGCGTGGTGATGACCTCGGGGTCCAGCGGCATCTCGATCAGGGTGCCGATGGGGGCCTCCAAAGCCCGACGAAGCGCAGGCTCCCATTCGGCCGTGCGGGTGACGCGCTCGGCGGCGTAACCATAGGCCCGGGCCAGGGCGCAGAAATCGGGATTGCTGAGCAATGAACCGGCCACATGACCGGGGTACTCGCGCTCCTGATGCATGCGGATGGTGCCGTACATGCCGTTGTTGAGCAACAGCACGATGGTCTTGGCGCCGTGCTGCGCGGCGGTGGCCAGTTCCTGCCCGTTCATGAGGAAATCGCCGTCCCCTGTGAGGGTGAACACGGTGCGCCCGGAGGCGATGGCTGCGGCCACCCCCGCCGGCACGCCGTAGCCCATGGCGCCATTCGTGGGAGCGAGCTGGGTTTTCAGGCCCCTTGCCAGCCCCGGGTACCGGTAGAAGCGATGCAGCCAGCTCGCAAAATTGCCTGCACCGTTGGTCAACACCGCATCCGCCGGCAGCAAGCGCTGCAAGGTATGAATGATCTGGGGCAGGTCAATCTCGCCAGGCAGTTGCACGCCGCCGTTGGCCGGGTCGATGTTCGCCAGATAGTCCGCATGACAGCCTTGCACCCACTCGGTCCATGGCACCTGCGGTGGGGCGGTCAGCACCTCCAGACTACGGGCGGCGGCCGACAGGCTCGCACAGATGGCCAGATCTGCCTGATAGACCCGGTTCAACTCCTCCGCACTGCTGTGGATGTGCACCAGCTTCTGTCGGGGACGCGGCGCCTCGATCAGGGTATAACCGCCCGTGGTGGCCTCGCCCAGCCGGGGGCCGATGGCCATGAGCAGATCGGCCTGCCGGATGCGCTGCGCCAGTGCCGGGTTGATGCCCAGTCCCAAATCGCCCGCGTACAGCGGATGGTGGTTGTCGAACGTGTCCTGGAAGCGGAAGGTGTTGCACACCGGCAGTTGCCAGTTGTCCACGAAACGCGCCAGCGCCTGGGCGGCCTGCGGCGTCCAGCCGCCGCCACCGGCCAACACCATCGGGCGCCGTGCCTGCAACAGCATCTCGCGCAACTGGCGCAGCGCACCGGGGTCGCTCCAGGCCTCCACCGGCTCCACACGCGGCAGCGGCGCGCTGTCCACCGCTTGGGTGAGCATGTCTTCGGGCAGCACCAGCACCACCGGGCCAGGGCGGCCGTTCACGGCAGTGGCAAAGGCGCGGGCCACATATTCGGGAATGCGGCGGGCGTCGTCGATACGCTCCACCCGCTTGACCAGCGGCCCGAAGAAGCGGAAAAAGTCCACCTCCTGGAAAGCCTCTCGGTCACGGCAGTCGCTGGCCACATCGCCCACGAACAGCACCATGGGCGTGGAATCCTGGAACGCCGTGTGAACGCCTATGGAGGCATTGGTGGCGCCCGGCCCTCGCGTCACGAAACCCACGCCCGGTCGGCCCGTCAGCTTGCCATGGGCCTCGGCCATGAAGGCGGCCCCGCCCTCCTGCCGGTTGATGACGAAGCGGATGCGATCGGCATGGCGATGAAAACCGTCGAGCACCGCCAGGTAGCTCTCGCCTGGCACCCCGAAGGCATGGGTCACCCCCTGTTCGATCAGGCATTCGACCAGCAGATGACCGGCCAGACGGGAAGAGTCATCAGTCAGGTTCATGCATGCACCCCCGAGGTGCGCCGTCCCACGCCCAGCGCGGCAAACACCGACAACATGAGCACCACCGCCGCCCCGGCCAGGGTGAGCCCGTACCAGCCCCGGTCCATGAAAGCACCAAAGATCAGCGGCGAGATGGCAAAGCCCACGTCCAGCCCGGAATAGACCGTGCCATACACCCGGCCAGTGGCGCCCTTGGGTGTCGCGCGGCGGATCATCATGTCGCGGCTGGGTCCCGCGATGCCGACGGCAAAACCCGTGATCGCCAGCACGATCATGGTGCCCGCACCGCCCATCCATCCAGTGGCGGCGAGCAGCATCAGCAGAGCCCCCGCGCCCATGCAGCCACCGACCACACGGTCGGTGTGCGCGGCCTTGCCGGCGACGAATCCCCCCACCACCATGCCGAGCGCACCACAGAGCATGTAGGCCGTCAGCGTGAACGTGGCGGCCTCCAGACTGACCGCGTGCATCGCCTTCAGGATGGAGGCCGAGTAGGTCTGCACCACCGCCAGCGTCATGGTGGACAACAGGAAGAAGGCAAAACACCACCACACCACCGGGAGCTTCATGAAGGCGAGGTCACTGCCCCGCGTGGCACCGGGTTGCCGTATCACCACCTCGGTTTTCAAGTGGTCGCGCTGCCACAACAGGACGGCGAATACACAGAGGTACAGCACCGCGGCAGCCAGGTAAGCGGTTCGCCAGTTGGTCAGCGCCGAGATGCCAACCAGGAACACCGGTGCCGCTGCCCAACCCAGGTTGCCGGTGAGACCGTGCACGCTGAAAGCGTGACCCAGTCTCGGGGCCGAAACCCGTTGGTTCAAAATAGAAAAATCGACGGGATGGAACGAGGCGTTCCCCAGACCGGCCAACGCCGAAACCAGCACCAGCCCTGCATAGCTGCTGGCCATGGAGGCCGTCAAGGCAGCGGCCATGAACAGGAGGAGCGAGCCAAATAGCACCGGCCGAGCGCCCAGTCGGTCGACGACAAACCCGGCACTGGCCTGCCCGATACCCGACACCACGAAAAACACACTCATCAGCAAACCCACCTGCGAGTAAGACAGGCCGAATTCGCTCATCAGCACCGGAAACAGCGGCGGCAGCAGAAGGTGCGTGAAATGTGACGTGCCATGCGCGAGCCCCACCAGTGCCATGACAAGGGCGTCATCGCGCAGGGGCACGGCTGGCAAGGGCGGCGTCGCGCCAGCAGACCATGTTGACATGCAATACATGGTAAGCGATCGCGTTCTTCCCCGCTGTCACCTGTCGAATACGCAGGCACAATAGAACGATGAACATTGTGATACTCGACGACTATCAGGATGCGGTTCGCAAACTGCCGTGCGCAGCCAAGCTCGATCCCTACCCGGCAAAGGTGTTTACCAACAACGTCAAGGGCGTTGGGCAACTGTCGGTCCGGTTGCGTGACGCCGAGGTGCTGGTGCTGATACGCGAAAGAACCCAGATCACCCGACAACTGGTTGAAAAACTGCCGCGCCTCAAGCTGATCTCCCAGACAGGTGCCGTCGGCAGTCACGTGGATGTGGCCGCCTGCACGGAGCGAGGCATTGCCGTGGCCGAAGGCGTGGGCTCGCCCATTGCGCCCGCCGAACTCACCTGGGCGCTGATCATGGCCGCGATGCGCCGCATCCCGCAGTATGTGTCGAACCTGAAACATGGGGCCTGGCAGCAGTCAGGCCTGAAATCAGCGGCCATGCCACCGAATTTCGGGATTGGCATGGTGCTCAGGGGCAAGACGCTGGGGCTGTGGAGCTACGGCAAGATCGGCAGACTGGTGGCCGGTTACGGCCGGGCATTCGGCATGCGGGTGATCGTCTGGGGCAGCGCCGACAGCCGTGCCCAGGCGTCTGCCGACGGGCTGGAAGTGGCCGATTCGAAAGAGGCGCTGTTTGTCGAATCCGATGTGCTGAGCCTGCACCTGCGCCTCGGCGAGCGGACTCAGGGCTGCATCGGCCCCGACGAACTGAGCCGGATGAAACCCACGGCTCTGCTGGTCAACACCTCGAGGGCCGAACTCATCCAACCAGACGCACTGGTCGCCGCCCTGAACCGTGGCAGGCCCGGCATGGCAGCCGTCGATGTGTTTGAATCAGAGCCCATCCTGCAAGGGCATGCCCTGCTGCGGCTCGAAAACTGCATCTGCACCCCCCACATCGGTTTTGTGGAACTGGAAAGCTACGAGCGCTATTTTTCGGCCGCTTTTGACAACGTGATCCACTACATCAAGGGCACCCCCACCCACATCGTGAATCCGGGGGCCCTTCAGTACCACCGCTAGGGCTGGACTCGGACCTTTCTTTCCCCACCCGCAGGGTCTTCACCCGCGGGATTTTCGTTATGGGGCTCCAACAGGAACAGATCGAAGTCCAGGCCCTGGGGAGCCGGCTTGACGGACTGGACGGGCTTGGCCTCAGGAGGGCTCGACAGAGCGGGGAGTTCGACGTCCTGCATCGGACCCGTTTCCGATTTCGCAAAGACTGGCATGTCCGCCACGGATTCCCAGGTCGGAAACGCCCATTCCAGATCTTCCAGCATGGCGTTCTTTTGCGCCGCGACAGGCTCAGACGGAGCGACGCCCACCGTTGGCAGAATGTCGAGCATCCCGATCAGCATGATGAGGTCATCAAACGCCTGAAGGGTTCGAACCGTCAATGTTCCCTTCAGATCGCCGGGCTGCGAGCACAGAGAAGCCACCAGCACTTCCCTGGCCACATGGTTGGGCCACTCACGGCCCAGCGACTGGACGCAGGACGCGTCGTCATCCAGCCCGAGCGGGGATTCGATGGCTGCCAAGACGGGGGCCGGACGCTGGAAATGCGATTCGTAAAAGCTGCTGGCCAAGGAATGGTCGGCTTCGGTACCAAAGCGGTAGGCGATCTTCAACCACATCAGATAAGGGGCTTCAGAGGCACGAGGACCGTCGGTGACGAAAGCCTGGAGAGCACTCATCGCATCGCGATACTGGCCGATGGATTCGCAGAACTCCACCTGCTGCCAGAGATCCTGAAGTCGTTCGAGCGCCAGAGGGGCAACCGCTACCTCGCGGAGCATCGACTCCCGGCCTGCGGCCTCTTCCATCTCCTCTATCGACTCGGATGACCAATCAGCACGGCCACCGGATGGGTTCCCAACGACAACGCTCGCGGGAGCAGCAGACCGTGATTCAGCCGCTGGCGGGGACTCGCTGGACCCCGCTCGGGTTTCAGCAGCCTGGGTTGGGATGGCTGGCAAGACCGATTCCCACCAGGGTCTGTCATTCTTGTCTGCCGTTGGAATTTCGTTGCGCCGACGGGACCGAAGGGCAAACCAGTAACCCACGAGCAACAGGAAGGCCAGGACAGATGCACCGTACAGCCAAGGGATTGAGGACTGTGACGACTGAGCATCCCGCAACTGGTTGTTGAGGGTTTCAATCGCCAGTCGCATGCGCTCCTGTTCGGCCCGCAGGGCTTCCACTTCCTGCTGCAACGCCAACTGGCGATCGCTTTCCGATGCCACCGGTTCGGCCTGCCCGGATTCGGACGGGGTGACGGGGCCGCTCTGGCTGGTTTCTCCAGGCGTCTCGGTCTCGGAAGGCACGCCGGAACGCGAGGACATGTCGACAGGATCGAGTTGGAGCCGAGTGCGTGTCTGTGCGGCAGAAGACGGCTGTTCGACCGATCCGGTGACCTGGGGAGCGACCTGAGGAGCCGCCTCGGCAGGATACACCGTGGGCTGGGGACGCGACTTGGACAGGATTCGCGTCACGCCCGCGGGCCGAGGGGCTGGCTCCGACAGACGGATGGGGGTTTCGGGTAGCAGGTCGTCTGACGCAGACGCTTGGGATGGGGCAACCGTTGACGGGACCGACGTGGCACTCGCAGACTGAGGGGCCGGGATCGGGACAGCGGGTCCGGCAGGACGGGGGACCACCGTCTGTTGTACCGTGGTCGGTTGAAGCGCTGCAGGCACCCGGGGTTCCTCATCAGCGAGCAGGGTGTAGCTCCGACGAAAGGACGTGGTGCAACCGGCGCGCAGGATCAACGTGACGATGGGCTCGTTGACAGGATCGGTCGAGCGGATTCTCAGGGCCCCCGCCCCTTCACCGCCGGTCTGATGAATGCCAGTGGTGATGGCGGTCGCCGGCACGCGGGTATCGCCATACAGCACCTCGGCTTCCAGACACAAGCCGCTGGCCGCCTCGGACGCGGTGATGCTGGACTGCACCAGCAAATCGAGCGGGCGACCGATAATGACACTGCCTTGCGTTGCGCCCAAAGAAACCGCGACGACTTGAGTCGCTGTCACAAGCAGCGCGCTTCCTATCGCCAGCTTCAGCATGTTCTGTTCATCTTTCAGCGAGTCTTTGTATCGTTATTCACGCTACATTCTGGCACAAGGCAAATCATTTCCCTCTCTGTGAGACAAGATGCATCTGACATTTCATCAAACCGGTGTGGTGGGTGCGGGCGCCATGGGGCGTGGCATCGCGCAAATGGCCGTCCAGGCAGGTAGCACGGTCTGGATTTACGACACCCAGTCCTCAGCCATCGAATCCGCTTGTCAGTCCCTCATCGACACCTGGAGCAAACTGCAAGCCAAAGGCCGGATCACGGCGGAACAGCAGCAACACTATGTCTCGCGTCTGCGCCAGGCCAACGCGCTGGAGGACCTGAAACCTTGCGATCTGATCGTCGAGGCGGTGGTCGAACGCATGGATGTGAAGCAGAGCCTGTTCAGACAGCTGGAAAACCTGCTCTCGCCCGATGCCGTGCTGGCCAGCAACACCTCCTCCCTGTCGATCACGGCCATTGCGGGCGGGCTGAAACGCCCTGAGCGGCTGGCGGGTTTCCACTTCTTCAACCCGGTTCCGCTGATGAAGGTGGTTGAAGTGATTACCGGCCTCAAGACCGACCCAGCCGTCTGCGAGCGCCTGATGGCCTACACCCGCGAAATGGGCCACACCCCGGTGATGGCGCAGGACACACCGGGCTTCATTGTCAACCACGCCGGCCGGGGTTACGGAACCGAGGCGTTGCGTATCGTCGGTGAGGGAGTGGCCGATTTCGCCACCATCGACCGGATCCTCAAAGACCAGATGGGCTTTCGGCTGGGCCCTTTCGAACTGATGGACCTCACGGCGCTGGATGTATCCCACCCGGTGATGGAATCGATCTACCATCAGTATTACGAAGAACCCCGCTACCGACCGAGTGTGATCACCGCCCAGCGGCTGTCCGGTGGGATGCTCGGCAAAAAAGTGGGCGAAGGTTTTTACCGCTATGTGGCGGGTGAGGCACAGGTGCCACCCGAGCCCGTGGTGCCTCTGTTGACGGGGCTCCCGCCCGTGTGGGTGCCGGCCCGCGCCGCCCGCCGGGCCGAGCTGTACCAGTTGCTCAAGGACCTCGGCGCCACCATCGAAACAGCCCAGCAACCCTCGGAACAGGCCCTGATTCTGGTGGCACCGCTGGGCCATGATGTGACCACCGTGGCGGCGGTCGAGCGGCTCGACCCCAGCCGCACGGTGGGCATCGACATGATGCTGCCCGACGCTGCCGTGAAACGCCGCGTGCTGGCCACCAACCCCGCCACCCGGCCCGACATCCGCGATACCGCCCACGCCCTGTTGGCCAGGGACGGGAAACCGGTCAGCGTCATCAAGGACAGCGGCGGCTTCGTCACCCAGCGCGTGGTGGCCACCATCGTCAACATCGCCAGCGACATCTGCCAGCAAGGCATCTGCACGCCGCCCGACCTCGAAACCGCCGTCACACTGGGGCTGGGCTACCCGATCGGCCCCCTGGCCATGGGGGATCGCGTCGGCCCCACCAACCTGCTAGAAATCCTGTTCAACCTTCAGACCGTGTATGGCGATCCGCGATATCGCCCTTCGCCCTGGCTGCGCCGTCGTGGTGCCCTCGGCCTGAGTCTGACCCACGTGGAGGCCTGACATGCCCGCATCCCTCAAGAGCCACAGCGTCGGCGCCACCCTGGTGCTCACCCTCAGCAACCCCGACCATCGCAACGCCCTCGGCCCCGACATGTACGCCGCCGGGGTGGAGGCCTTCAACGCCGCCGACAGCAACCCGGAGGTGCGCTCGGTCATCATCACCGGCGAAGGCGCTCACTTCTGTGCCGGCGGCAACCTGCAGCGCCTGCTGGGCAACCGACAGCAGCCGCCTCAGGTACAGGCCGACAGCATCGAAGGCCTGCACAGCTGGATCGAGGCCGTGCGAAGCTTCTCGAAGCCCGTGGTGGCCGCCGTCGAAGGCTCGTGCGCCGGGGCCGGTTTCTCGCTGACACTGGCATGCGATTTTGTGGTCGCGGCACACAACAGCGTGTTCGTCATGGCCTACGCCAACGTGGCGCTGTCGCCCGATGGCGGCGGGAGCTGGAGTCTGTCTCGCCAGTTGCCGCGTGCCACCGCCATGCAGTTGCTCATGCTGGGAGAGCGGATCGGTGCCGAGCGACTGCACCAGCTCGGTCTGGTCAACCACGTCACGGGCCCGGGCGAGGCCATGGGCCGGGCGCTCGAACTGTGCGAAGCCCTCAACGCCAAAGCGCCCAACACGCTGGCCAGCATCAAGGAGCTGGTCAACGACGCGCCCTACCAGCCGCTGACGGCTCACTTGAAGCAGGAACGCGACCAGTTCGTGAAAAACCTGCACCACCCCAACGGCGGCGAAGGCATCAGCGCTTTCCTGGAAAAACGCCCCGCCCGTTACATCTGATCGCATCACCCAAGCCGCCCCCGGGTCACACCCGGGACAGCCAGGCCCTCCCCCAGTCACTCACAAGACAGACGATGGACGAACCGATTCTGACAATGGAAGAACGCGAGGCGATCAACAGTGGTCGCTGGTTCACGAGCCTTTCCCCTTCACTGCGACACGACATTCTCCGATGCGCCTACGTCAAACGTTACAAGGACGGCGATCTGATCGTGGCCCGAGGCGACCCACCCACCGAGTGGACGGCCGTGGCCAGGGGCGCGGTGCGGGTGAGTTCCACATCCCTGTCGGGCAAACAGATCACCCTGACCTATGTGGAGCCGGGCGTTTGGTTTGGCGATGTGGCGATGTTCGATGGCGACCAGCGCACGCACGACGCCTATGCCCACGGCCTGACGACGCTGCTCTGCGTGTCGCGAAACGATTTCCAGAAAATCCTGTCGCAACACGTGGAGCTGTACGAGGCCCTGCTGCGTCTGCAGGCACGGCGGATCCGCAACCTCTTTGGCCTGGTCGAGGACCTCAACACCCTGCCCTTGCGCGCACGGCTGGCCAAGCAGTTGTTGCACCTGGTTCGCAGCTATGGCGTGCCTTGCCTGTCCAATGGCAGCGAAACCCGCATCGGCCTGCAACTGGCCCAGGAAGAACTGGCACAGATGCTGGGCGCTTCCCGCCAGCGGGTGAACCAGGAACTGAAGTCCATGGAACGCGAGAACGCCATCCGCATCGAGCCGGGCGGATTGGTGGTGCGCGACCGTGCCGTGCTGATGCGGATCGCCGAAGCGGACAACTGACCACAGAACGGCGGAGCCCCGAACGGCCATGAGTGAATCGCCCATCGTCCCTTCCACTCAGGCCTCTCAGTCAAACGCCAGCACCCAGGCGTTTGACCTGCTCGCTCTTGAACGCTGGCTGGGTGAGCAACTGCCGGGGTTTGCGGGGCCTTTGCGTCTGGAGAAATTTCCGGGCGGACAATCCAACCCCACCTACCGGCTGATCACGCCGGCGCGACACTACGTGATGCGGACCAAACCTGGCCCGGTTGCCCGGTTGCTGCCCTCGGCCCATGCCATCGAGCGCGAATTCCGGGTGATGAGTGGTCTGTCGGGCACCGATGTGCCAGTGGCCCGAATGCACACGCTGTGTGAAGACGAATCGGTCATTGGCCGCGCCTTCTACGTCATGGAGTGCGTGGAAGGGCGGGTACTCTGGGAGCAGTCCCTCCCAGGCATGTCACCAGTGGAGCGGCGGGCCCACTACCTCGAGATGAACCGGGTACTGGCTGCCCTCCACAAGGTGGATTTTCGGGCCTGCGGCCTCGCCGACTACGGAAAGCCTGGCAACTATTTCGAGCGCCAGATCGGCCGCTGGAGCAAGCAGTATCTGGCCTCCGTGACCCAGCCGATTCCCGAAATGGACCGGCTGATCGACTGGCTGCCCGCCCACATCCCGACGATGGCGAAGGACGAGTCGATGGTGTCCATCGTGCACGGCGACTACCGGCTGGACAACCTGATGTTCCATCCCAGTGAGCCTCGGGTGTTGGCCGTGCTGGATTGGGAGTTGTCCACCCTGGGTCACCCGCTGGCCGATTTCAGCTACCACTGCATGTCGTGGCACATTCCGCCGGGTCTGTTCCGCGGCATTGCGGGGCTGGACATTGCCTCGCTGGGCATCCCGTCCGAAGCGGATTACATCCGGCTGTATTGCGAACGCACCGCTTTCGTCACCCCCGAGCGGCTCATGACCGACTGGAACTTCTATCTGGCCTACAACATGTTCCGCCTCGCCGCCATTTTGCAAGGCATCGCCAAGCGGGTGGAGGACGGCACGGCATCCAGTGCCCAGGCCCGTCAGTCAGGCGCGGGCGCTCGCCCGATGGCCGAACTCGCCTGGTCATTCGCTCAACGGACCTGAACCCCTCATCCCCAAGGAGACCCCCATGCACTTCGACTACACCCCCAAAGTGAAGGCGTTCCAGGCCCGGCTGACCGACTTCATGAACGAGCACATCTACCCCAACGAGTCGCGTTTCTTTGCAGAGATCGCGGCCCATCGTGCCCGAGGGAATGCCTGGGTCCCCACCACCCTGATTGAAGAGCTCAAACCGAAGGCGCGTGCTGCCGGTCTCTGGAATCTCTTTCTGCCCCACTCCAGGCGGGCACCCGAAGGATTGAGCAACCTGGAATACGCACCCCTGTGCGAAATCATGGGTCGCGTCCCGTTTGCCCCCGAGGTCTTCAACTGCTCGGCCCCCGATACCGGCAACATGGAAACGCTGGAACGCTATGCCTCTGAAACGCTCAAGGACCAGTGGCTCGAGCCCTTGCTGCACGGCGAAATCCGGTCGGCCTTCCTGATGACCGAACCGGAAGTGGCCTCGTCTGACGCCACCAACATCCAGTGCCGCATCGAACGCCAGGGCGACGAATACGTGATCAATGGCCGCAAATGGTGGTCGTCAGGTGCCGGTGACCCTCGCTGTGCGGTGTACATCGTGATGGGCAAGACCGACCCCGAGGCCCCACGGCATTCGCAGCAGTCCATGATTGTGGTCCCCGCGAACGCGCCCGGCGTGAAAGTGATCCGGCCCTTGTCGGTATTCGGCTACGACGATGCCCCCCACGGCCACATGGAAGTGGTGCTCGACAACGTTCGCGTGCCAGCTGGCAACATCCTGCTAGGCGAAGGACGCGGTTTTGAAATCGCGCAAGGACGACTGGGACCGGGGCGGATTCACCATTGCATGCGCTCCATCGGTGCCGCAGAGCGGGCGCTCGAACTCATGTGCAAACGTCTGAACAGCCGCGTGGCCTTCGGCAAGCCGGTTTCGGCTCAGTCGATCTGGCACGAGCGCATCGCCGAAGCCCGCTGCCTGATCGAGCAGGCCCGTCTGCTCACCCTCAAGGCCGCCTACATGATGGACACCGTCGGCAACAAGGTGGCCAGGGCCGAGATTGCCATGATCAAGGTCGTGGCGCCGAACATGGCTTGCCAGATCATCGACTGGGCGATCCAGGCCCATGGCGGTGGTGGCGTGAGCGACGATTTCCCGCTGGCCTATTCGTACGCCCATCAGCGCACCCTGAGACTGGCCGACGGGCCCGATGAGGTACACCGCAATGCCATTGCCAAGCTGGAATTGGCACGGCACACCCTCATCCGCAATGAAGTCGACATGCCAGTGACCCGTGGCTGCTGAAAGTTAGCCCAGGGTGGAGGAGCGAACCTCGGCCAGGCTTGTCAGCCCTTGGAGGACTTTTTCGATGCCATCCTGGCGGAGCGTTCGCATCCCTTCCTGAATCGCCAGCGACTGGATTTGCAAGGGCCTTGCACGGCTCTGGATGAGGTGTCGCATATCGGGCGAATTGCTCAGCAGTTCATGGACGGCCAGACGCCCAAGGTAACCGGTGTGCCCGCAACGATCGCAACCGTTGGCATGCGCTATCTGCAGCTGGCCGTTCTTTCCAAAACGCTTGATCCAGTCAGCCATAAGACTGGCGTTGTCGCGAAAGGGGTGCTCGTCAGGAAGTTGCGCTTGGTAATCCGACATGAGTTCAAGCAGTTGCGCCTCGGGCAGGTCGTGGGCGGTCATGCAGGAACTGCACCACCTTCTGACCAGACGCTGAGAGAGGATGCCCTGTAGCGAATCGGCGAACGAGAACGGGTCCACACCCAGATCAATGAGGCGGACCACCGTTTCAGCTGCCGAGTTGGTATGGAGCGTCGAGAACACGAGGTGGCCCGTCAAGGCCGCCTCGATGGAAATTTCAGCGGTATCCTGATCCCGAATCTCACCGACCATGATCACATCCGGATCGGCACGAAGCAAGGCGCGAAGGGCTGCGGCAAAAGTCCAGCCGATCTTGGGATTGACCTGAATCTGACGCAGCCCTTTCTGGGTGATTTCAACCGGATCTTCGGCGGTCCAGATCTTTCGATCGGGGGTGTTGATGCGCTTGAGTGCCGAGTGCAGGGTGGTGGTCTTGCCGGAACCGGTAGGCCCCACGCAGAGGAAAAGCCCATAGGGCCTTTCCACAATGGACGCAAACTCGGACAGGTTGTGTGCACTCAACTGGAGCTTTTCTAACGGCAGCGGCTCGGCGGACGACAAGATGCGAAGCACCACATCTTCCATGCCATTGGCGGTGGGAATGGTGACCACACGAAGTTCGATCGCCAGACCACCAAACTTGGCAAAATTGATTTTGCCGTCCTGTGGCTTGCGCTTTTCGGAGATATCCAGGTCGCACATGATCTTGATGCGAGCGATCAAGGCGTTGCGGTAGCTTGCGGGCAGTTCGAGATAGGGACGCATCTGGCCGTCCACACGGAAGCGAATCACCACCTTTTCTCGACCTGCGTAAGGTTCGATGTGAATGTCGGAAGCGCGCTGATAAAACGCTTCACTGATCATGGAATTGATCAGCTTGACCAGTGTATTGTCAGATTGTTCGAGGGGCTTCTCGTCATCTGTCTCCCTGGCTTCGTCTGTGAGTTCAACGGCCAGTTGCATCACATCAACTTCGGCCGTCTTGGTCTCAGAGGCATCTCCCGAAGAACTGGCGGGTTTGGAAGATTTTGTGGCGGAAGCCAGATCGCTCATTCCGATCTCGCGGTAAGCCTTTTTGATCTTCTCGGGCAACTCACCGCTGGCACTCACCACCGGAATGACCTTGCGCTGAGTGGTGAATTCGAGTTCTTCAATGACCTTGTACTGCAAGGGATCGGTCATGGCCACGACCAGGGTTCCGCCCTGGTCGAGAATGGGCATCACCTGCAGACGGAGAGCCAGCGCCAACGGGACCCTTCGCAAGGCTGATGTATCGACCGGAAACTTCGCCAGATCGACAAACGGGTAACCCATCTTGCGGGCAAAAGCCAGCTGAAGGTCCGCCGCTGTGACCAAGCCTTTTTCGAGCAATAGCTGTCCGAGTGGCTTTTTCTTCAAGCCGGTCTGGAGATGCAGAACGCTGTGAAGCTGCTCTTTGGTGATCTTGCCAAGGCCTAGCAAGGCAGCGCCGATCGGCACGGGTTTGAGATTTCTCTGGCGGATTACTGCATCCTTGAGTTCTTCGACTGTCTCAACGATTGACTTTTCGATGATCTCACCAAGCACATCTTCATCGACAAATTCTTCGATCAGCATGCTACTGGCAAAATCATTGTCCGATAAGATACTGACATCGCTGGATCGGTGTTCGAATTTCAGAATCCCTGCTTTTGGAACGAAAACCCGGTAAGGATCCTCTTCATTGCTGCCCTTCGGAAAAATCCACAATCCCTGTTCGACTTTCTGGTAACGATGGGAAATGCCAGAGTAGACGGAACCATCACGCAGGAAAACCGCAAACGGCCCAGCCATTGATTCGGAACCGGGCACCTCGGTCGTTGAAAAGTTCCTGTCAGTCGCAGGCAAGAACTTCACACTCAACCGTTTGACTTGGTTGAACTTCAAAGTGATGGCCTGTTTTCGACCGTTCGGGAGAATCTTGACCGTCCTTTTCTCGGTATCAAAGTCGGTCAACGCCCCCTGAACATTATTTCCTGCCCAGCCTTCGGCAGTCACATCCAATTGGGGATGCCCTTTTTCAAAGGAGTCATACCGGTCGATGTTGGGCAAATCGAAAAATTTCGTGGTCATGATTAAAGATCCAGTACCCATTTGATAACGTTCTTGGCGAGAAATCCCAGCATACCAAAGGAGAGAACAAGAAACAGAATGAAGGTGCCGAACTTGCCTGCCTTGGATTCCCTGGCCAGGTTCAACACGATGAAAAGCATGTACAAAATAAATGCACCGACACCAAAGGTGAGACCAAACTGCGCTACCTGTCCTTCGGTGTAGCCAAATAGGGTTCCCTGCATACCCGACCTTTCAGACCGCAGGAACGCTGACCGAACCGGCGCGTTTCAGTTCCACATAGGCGTGCCAGCTGGCATGTCCCAGCCAGGGCACCACCACAATGAGCCCCACCATGAGCGTGAGCAGCCCCACCCCCACCAGCGCCACAATGAGAAAGGCCCAGAGCGCCATGACAACGGGGTGAGAGCCAACCGCGCGCCAGCTCTGACCCACCGACTCCCACAAAGGTGCACGGGTGTCCACGAGCATGGGCAAGGTCACCACGCTGGAGGCAAAAACCGGGGCGGCCAGCAAGGCACCGAGCAGCACCCACACCTCAAACAGACCTGGTGATGGCGCCAGCACCACATGCTGAAGGAAATCGACCGGTTTCTCGATCGGCTGAGTGGCCCAGAGCGTGATGAGCCCCGCCGACGTCAGAACCCAGCCGGTTCCAGCCACGGCCAGCAGCAATCCGAAACCCATCAGGCGCCGGTCACCAGACAGCCAGATGTTCAAAATGGCCCTGCAACAGACCTTTTCACCGGTCGCCGCCTTCTGACTGACCGCATACAGTCCGGTGGCCAGCACAGGTGACACGATCAGAAAACCCGAAAAAGCGCCAGCCAGCCACCAGAACTGGTCTTTGGCCAACCAGAACAACAGGAGGCCAAACACCGCCAGCGCCAAGCCATGCAGCAGCCCTGGAACGGGATTGCCGGTGAGGTCCTTCCAACCCAGCCAGAGCCAGCGCAAAGGCGACAGCAGGTTGATGGAGGCAACGGGTTGAGGCGACTCGTGAAGCGGTGGCATGCCTGGCATTTTCTGATGGGCGACACCCTTGATTGGATCACAAAGGGGCACAGGCGCTAAGGAGTTGCCGAGTGTAAGGATGACCCGGTGCCTTGAGGACCTGCTCGGCAGGTCCGGTTTCCACCACTTCACCGGCCTGCATCACCATCACCTCGTGGGCCATGGCCCAGATCACGTCCACATCGTGGGTGATGAGCAGGTAGCTCAGGCCACGTTCGCGCTGCAGCCGCAGGAGCAGCTCGATCACCTGTTTCTGGACAGTCACGTCCAGTGCCGAAGTGGGTTCGTCCAGCACCAGCAGTTGAGGCTTGACGATGAGCGCACGGGCAATCGCCATGCGCTGGCGCTGCCCACCGGAAAACTCGTGGGGGTAACGCTGCAGCCACGCTGACAGCGCTTCACGCGGCAGGTCGGGCAGCAGCCCCACCTCGCGCAGGGTCTGCATCACCCGATCTCGCCGCTGGTCTTCGCCGAGTTCAGGTGAATGGATGGTCAGCCCTTCACCAACGATCTGTTCGACCGTCATGCGAGGCGAGAGCGACGAAAACGGGTCCTGAAACACCACCTGTACCTGCTGGCGCAGCCGACGTGCCTCGGGTGTGTTGGCCTTGCCCTGGGGCCAGCGCTGGCCCATGATCTGGAGGTGACCTTCGTGTGGATGCAGGCCCAGCGCCGCCAGGGCCAGCGTCGATTTGCCGGACCCGGATTCGCCTACCACCCCCAGGGTGGCCCCAGGCTGCAGGGCAAAGTCGGCCCCCTTGACAGCTTCAAAACGCCCGCGACGGAACCAGCCCGCGATCCCGGGCAAGGGCGTGGCGTAGGCCACCACCAGCTCACGCGCGACCACCACCGGCGTGTGCGTGCTGGCAGCGGCGGGGGGCAGATCGCGCTGGGGGCGACTGCCCAGCAGCTTGCGGGTGTAAGCATGCCTGGGTTGCCCGAACACTTCGGTCACCGTGCCCTGCTCCACCAGATGGCCTTTCTCCATCACGGCCACGCGGTCGGCAAACTGACGCACCAGATGCAGGTCGTGGGTGATCAGCAGCACCGCCATGCCCATTCGCTGTTGCAGTTCGCCCAGCAGCGCCAGGATCTGGCCACGCAGGCTGGCGTCCAGTGCGGTGGTGGGCTCGTCGGCAATGAGCAGTTTGGGCTCGCTGGCCAGGGCCATGGCGATCATGGCTCGCTGTCGCTGACCACCGCTGAGCTGGTGCGGAAAAGCCTGCGCGCGTCGTGCGGGTTCGGGAATGCCGGTGGCGGCCAGCAATTCCTCGACCCGTCGGACTGCATCACGTGCCGTCAGGCCCTTTTTGAGGGTCAGGATTTCGGTGATCTGGTCGCCGATGGTGTACAACGGATTCAGCGCCGTCATGGGCTCCTGGAAGATGCAGGCCACCTCGTCGCCCCGCACGCCACGCAGTTCACGCTCGCTCAGTTGAAGCAGATCTCGGCCCATGAAGTGGGCCTGCCCCTGGATGTGCGAATCCGGCACCAGCCTCAGCAGGCTCAGGGCCGATACCGTCTTGCCCGAGCCCGACTCCCCCACCAGCGCCAGCTTTTCGCCAGCCTTGACGCTGAAATCGATGCCATGCACCACCGCCTGTCCACCGAAACCGATGCACAGGCCGCGCACGTCAAGCAGCGTGTCCGGGGTGGCGCTCATCGGTCGGCCTTTCGGGGGTCCAGGGCGTCACGCAGGGCATCGCCCATGAAGGTGAGCAGCAGGAGCGTGATCACCAGCACCGCAAAGGTGGACAGGGAGATCCACCACGCATCGATGTTGTTCTTGCCCTGGGCCAGCAATTCGCCCAGCGACGGCGTGCCCGGCGGCACCCCCAGCCCCAGAAAGTCCAGCGAAGTGAGCGCGAGAATGGCGGCGCTCATGCGGAACGGCAGGAAGGTGACCACCGGCGTCAGGCTGTTGGGCAGAATGTGCCGCCAGATGATCTGCCCGTTGCTCAGGCCCATGGCACGAGCGGCGCGCACGTAGTCGAGCTGTCGGTTGCGCAAGAATTCAGCTCGCACGTAGTCGCTCAGGCCCATCCAGCCAAACAGGCTCAGCAACACGAGCAGGATCCAGATGCTGGGCTCGAACACCGCCGAGAAGATGATCAGCAGATACAACTCCGGCATGGCCCCCCACACCTCGATGAAGCGCTGAAATGCCAGGTCCACCTTCCCACCGTAAAAGCCCTGGATGGCACCGGCCACCAGCCCCAGCAGCACACCGATGACGGTGAGCGCCAGCGCAAACAGGATGGACAGGCGGAACCCGTACAGCAGGCGCGCGACGATGTCACGCCCGCGGTCATCGGTGCCCAGCCAGTTGTCGGCCGAAGGGGGTGCCGGGTGGGGCTCCTTGGCGAAGTAGTTCAGCGTGGTGTGGTGGTAGGGGTTGAGGGGATAGAGCGCCCAGTTGCCGGGCTGTTCGAACTGCCGCTGGATGAACGGGTCCAGGTAATCGGTGGGGGTCTCGAAATCGCCACCAAAGGCCGTTTCGGGCGGGTTGTGCAGCAGTGGCACAAACCACTCGCCGTTGTAGCGGGCGATCAGCGGCTTGTCGTTGGAAATGAGTTCCGCGCCCAGGCTGAGCACGAACAAGGTGACGAAGATCAGCAGGCTCCAGAAGCCCAGCCGGTTGCGCCGGAAGCGCTGCCACGCCCGCTGGCTGGGGCTGAGCGAGCGGGCCACGCCAGATGCCTCCGGCGATGGCGAGGCCTGCGGTGGGTCGACGAGGGTGTCAGTCGAATTTGACACGGGGGTCCACCCAGACGTAACAAAGGTCGCTGATCAGCTTGGTCACCAGACCGATCAGCGTGAACAGGTACAACGTGCCCAGCACGACGGGATAGTCGCGCCGCATGACGCTCTCGTAACTGAGCAGGCCCAGTCCGTCAAGCGAAAACAGGGTTTCAATGAGCAGCGAACCGGCAAAGAAGGCCCCGATGAAGGCCGCCGGGAACCCCGTGACAATGGGAATGAGCGCGTTGCGGAACACGTGCTTCCAGAGCACGCGCCGCTCGGTCAGGCCCTTGGCGCGGGCGGTCAGCACGTACTGCTTGCGGATTTCTTCCAGAAAGGCGTTCTTGGTCAGCATGGTCGTCACGGCAAAGGCGCCCAGTACGCTGGCCGTCACCGGCAGCGTGATGTGCCAGAGGTAGTCCACGATCTTGGCGCCCAGTGTCAGCTCATGCCAGTTGCTCGAGGTGAGCCCCCGCAAGGGAAACCACTGCAACTGCCCGCCAAAGATCACCAGCAACGCCACCCCCAGCACAAAACCTGGAATGGCGTAGCCCACCAGCACGATCAGACTGGTCACCGTGTCGAACCGGGTGCCCGCCCTCACCGCCTTGGCGATGCCCAACGGGATGGAAATGGTGTAACTGAGGAAAAAGGTCCACAGGCCCAGGCTGATGGAGACCGGCAGCTTTTCCTTCACCAGCTCCCACACGTCCTTGTGGTGAAAAAAGCTCTGCCCCAGATCGAACCGGGCAAACTGGCCCAGCATCTGGAAGAAGCGCTCGTGGGCGGGCTTGTCAAAGCCATACAACTGGCGGATTTCCTCGATGCGCTCGGCATCCACCCCTTGACGGCCGCGGTAACCCGCGCCGGCCACGGCAGCCCCCTCGCCGCCCGTGTCGCGCCCTTGCAACTGCGCCACCATCTGCTCCACCGGCCCGCCCGGCACGAACTGGATCACCACGAAGGTGATCAGCAGGATGCCGAACAAGGTCGGAATCATCAGCAGCAGGCGTTTGAGGATGTAGGCCCACATGGTCAGCGCCTCCGCCCGGGTGTGGCGTTCAGGTTGTCAGGGCTGGCCCACCAGGTGGCCAGTACCCAGCTTTCGGGCTGGTAGTAACGAGGCATGGTGGCCGGTTGCTCGAACCGGCCGGTGCGATAGGCCACACGGTGCACGCTGCCGTACCAGTGCGGCACGTTCAGGTGCATGTGGCGCAGCACCCGGTCCAGTGCACGCAGGGCCGCCACCAGTTGCGGGCGGGTGCGGGCCGACACCACATGGTCCAGCAAGGCATCCACCGCCGGGTCTTTCACGCCGATCAGGTTGCCCGACCCCTCGGTGTCGGCCGCCGCCGAGCCGAAGCGCTCGAGCAGTTCGGTGCCCGGCGCCTCGCTGCCGAGCCAGCGGCTGCTGATGACCTCGAAGTCGAACACATCCAGCCGTTTCTGCAGGATGGCAAAGTCGATCACCCGGTAGTTGGCACGAATGCCGAGTCGCTCCAGGTTCTTGGTGAATGGCGTGACCACGCGGCCCATGGAACCGCTGTTGTCGAGGAATTCGATCGTGAACACCTCGCCACGTTCGTTGCGCAAGGCACCGTCGCGGTAACGCCATCCGGCCTCGGCCAGCAGATCGCGGGCGCGTCGCAGGTTGTCGCGCAGCGTCTGGCCTGAATCCGGGTCCTGGCTGGTGTAGGGCGGCAGCGGGACCTCGCGTTCAAACACCTGGGGCGGCAGCTTGGCACGCAAAGGCATCAGGAGCGCCAGTTCCTCGGGGCCCGGCAGGCCTTTGGCCTCGAAATCGCTGGCCACGAAGTAGCCACGCACCCGTTCGTAGGCGTTGTAGAAGAGCTGGCGGTTCAGCCATTCGTAATCCATGGCCAGGCTGATGGCCTCCCGCACGCGGGCATCCTGAAACTTGGGCAGCCGGGTGTTGAACAGAAAACCCTGGAAATCGCCGGCGTTGCCATGCTCCAGTTCGCGCTTGACGAGTTCCCCCCGGTCAAACTGCCGACCGGTGTACGAACGTGCCCACTCTCGCGCAATGAAGGCCTGGATGTAATCGAATTCGCCTGCCTTGAAGGCCTCCAGCTGGGCCGTGTTGTCCTTGTAGATCTTGAAGGTCACCCGGTCGAAGTTGTACATGCCACGGCGCACATTCAGATCCTGTGCCCACCAGTCGGGATCTCTGACATAGGTGATGTCGCGCCCGAAATTGACCCGGCCAATGCGGTACGGGCCAGAGCCGATGGGCTCTTCGGTCACGATCTGATCGAAGGGCTTGCGTTCGCCGTTGACCACACCCCACTGCCGACTGAACACCGGCAGGCTGCCGACGATCAAGGGCAGTTCGGCATTGGGGCGCAGGAAGTCGAACCGGACCAGCCGCTCCCCCAGCACGCGCACCCCTTTCACTTCGCTGAAGTAAGTGCGGTACTGCGGCGCCGCCTGTGGGCTGATCAGGGTTTCGAAGGAGTGGCGAACGTCTTCGGCCAGCACCGGGTCCCCATTGTGGAAACGGGCTTTCGGGTTCAGTCGAAAGGTGACGGACAAGCCATCGGGCGCAACGTTCACGTCCTCGGCCAGCAGGCCGTAGGCGGTGGTGGGTTCGTCAAACGTACCGGTCAGCAGCGTTTCAAACAGCAGACTCCCGATGTTGGGCGGTGCCGTCCCCTTGAGGGTGAAGGGGTTGTACTTGTCGAAATTGCTGATGCGGGTGGGCGAGACGAGCGAAATGTCACCCCCCTTGGGCGCCTCCGGGTTCACATACGAAAAATGGGGAAAGCCCGGGGGATACTTGATGTCTCCGAACTGGGCATAGGCATGGGCGGCCCAAACCGACTGGCCGGCCATGGCCATCCAGCAGAGCAATCCGAACCGCAACAGGAACGACAGCCGACGCATGCGACAATTCTGCACGACATTCACAGGAGAAACGACTCATGGGTTTTCTGGCAGGCAAAAAGTTGCTGATCACAGGCGTGCTGTCCAACCGTTCCATCGCATATGGCATTGCCAAGGCCTGCCATGCGCAGGGGGCGGAACTGGCATTCAGCTATGTGGGCGAGCGCTTCAAGGACCGCATCACCGACTTTGCTGCCGATTTCAACTCGAAGCTCGTTTTTGACTGCGATGTGGGTGATGATGCCCAGATCGAGCAATTGTTCCGCGACCTGTCGGCCCACTGGCCCACGTTTGACGGGTTTGTGCATAGCATCGGCTTTGCCCCACGTGAAGCCATTGCCGGCGACTTCCTCGAAGGCCTGAGCCGCGATGGCTTCAAGGTGGCGCACGACATCAGCGCCTACAGTTTTCCGGCCATGGCCAAGGCGTCACTGCCTTATCTGAACGACAACGCCGCTCTTTTGACGCTGACCTACCTGGGCGCCATTCGCACGGTGCCCAACTACAACACCATGGGGCTGGCCAAAGCCTCTCTCGAAGCGTCGGTCCGCTACCTGGCTGAATCCCTGGGCAGCAAAGGCCGGGGCTTGCGCGCCAATGGCATCTCCGCCGGCCCCATCAAGACCCTGGCCGCCAGTGGCATCAAAGGGTTTGGCAAGATTCTCAGTGTGGTGGCAGAAAACTCGCCCATCCGCCGAAACGTCACCATCGATGACGTCGGCAACGTCGCGGCTTTCCTGATGAGCGACCTGGCTGCTGGCGTGAGCGCTGAAATCACCTACGTGGATGGCGGCTTCAGCCAGGTGGTCGGAGGCATTGCGGAGCCCGCCGACGCCTGACCGAAAGGCAGACGCTCAGAGAGGGTCGAGGTACATCCTCGACTTGTCCATCTTGTAGGACCAGGGCAGTTTCGCATTCTTCCAGCCGTTCACGACGCGCTGGCCTTTCTGTTCCCCGTCCTTGGCCGTGTCGCCTTCGAAACCGTCGATCACGGTGTAGGCCTGCTTGAACCCCAGTTCAGCAAGAAGACCGCTGGCTGCGTTGCTGCGCACACCCGAGCGACACATCAGGATCACCGGATCGTTTTTCGTCAGCCCTTTCGCAAGCAGACGGGCTTCGATGTCCTTGACGAAATTCGGGTTGGCTTGCTGGATGTATTCCTGGGTCTGGTCGCTCCACTCCCAGAACTCCGGGAAATCCAGCACAGGCACCAGGTAATCCACGGCGCTGGCCATGCCCACGTACATCGCCTCGGCGCGGGTACGGATGTCGATCATCAGGACCTTGCCGCCGAGACGCTGCTTCATCTCGGCCGCCTCCAGTGCCGTGAGGTGCAGGCCGGATGAGGAACGCTTGCTGGCCGGGACCTTGTCTGCGTCGATCGCCCAGGCTGGTGCACCCCACAAGCCCAGCAGACAGAAGGCGCCTGTCAGCGCCCGGATGACCAACAGAGGCGCGCTCATTTCAACCCCCCCAGGTAGGTGGCCACAGCCTGCAGTTCCATGTCAGACACGCGGCTGGCAATCAGGTGCATGATGGTGTTGTCGTTGGCACGGTCGCCCGATTTGAACGCCTTCACCTGTTTGATGATGTATTCGGGGTGCTGCCCTGCCAGGCGGGGCAACTCGGTGGTCCCACGCGCACCGGTGCCATGGCAAGTCACACAAGCAGGCAGGGCCGAATGGGGATTCCCGCGGTCGTACACAAACTGTCCCACCTGCGCCAGTTGGGCGTCGGCCACCATCGTCACGGCCGGTTTCAGGCTCTGGTAGTAGAGGCCCAGCGTGTACATCTGCTCGGAGGACAGTTGCTTGGCTTTCTCCAGCATCACGGCACTCTTGCGCCGACCATCGGCAAAGTCCATGAGCTGCTTGTGCATGTAGCTGGCATTCTGACCAGCCAGCCGGGGAAAGTCGGGTGCCACACTCTGGCCCTGCTCACCATGACAGACCGCACAGCGGTCTTTCGCGATGGACTCGCCGGCGGCAATCTGGGCGGCGCGAAGGGGGTTCGCAGCGGGCTGAGCACAGACAGACGCAGCGGTCAAGGCAAGGATCAGCACCAGACCAGACCGAAAATGCGCACGTGTCGTTCGCCTGAAAGGGTTATGCATGTCAACTCCATGGATACATCCATGGGTATTCTTGCTTTTTACCCTCAGGAAGATGTTGATCTGCGTCAACTGGGGACCTGTCTGTCAGGATTTGCATGCAACCCTCATCGGCCACCTGAATCCTTCAGCCGCGCTCAGCCGGCCGAGTACCCTGAGAAGCATTTCCTCTGACTCTGCTGCTGTCTGGCTGAGGCAGTCGAGAGCAGTTCAAGGCGGTCATCACCGGGAGCGCAAAACGTTGACCAGATTGCCGCACAGAATCAGCGCGGTACCCACCACCGTCAGTAGATCCACGCGCTCCGAATAGACGGCCCAGCCTGCCAGTGCCGTGAGCGGGACGCGCAGAAAGTCGATGGGAACCACCACCGTGGCGTCGGCATGCTGCATGGCGCGGGCCATGCAATAGTGCGAAAACGTTCCGCAGAAGGCCACCAGCACGACCCATCCCCAGGTGCTGGCCGAGGGCCATTGCCACACCAGCACAGCAGGTACCAGGCCAATGACAGACTGGATCACCAGCATCCAGAACATGATGAGCACCGCGCTGTCATGACGCGTGAGAGACTTCACCATCACGACCGAAATGGCAAAACCCATGGCCGACAGGAGCGCAATCAGCTGGCCGTGGTTCAGCTCGCCGCCCGGGCGCACAATCAGAGCCACCCCGATGACGCCGAGCACCACGGCAACGATCTTGAAGACATGGATGCGTTCGCCCAGAAAGAAGGCCGCCAGCAGCACCATCCAGATCGGCATGGTGAACTCGATGGCCACGACCTGCGCCAGCGGGATCAGGCTCAGGGCGGCCAACCAGGCGAACTGGGCACCGTAGTGCACGGTATTGCGCACAGCATGCCACTTGAGGTGCCGCGTCTTCATGGCCGCCAGGCCGCCGGCCATGTGTATCAGGGGGTAGATCATCAGGAGCCCGAGGATGGAGCGCATCTCCATCACCTGAAACACAGACAGCTCCCGCGTGGCTTCCCGGCCAGCCACGGCGATCACGACCATGAGCAGCAGCCAGCCAGCCATCCAGGCGGCTGCCCGACCCGGCGAAGCCGGCTGATCCATCACTGACGATGATGTAGAAAGCATGAGAACCAACAACCATCCATCAAAAACCCCGGACAGTTACCCATCCGGGGTTCATCTGAACAGCTTACCAGAGGTTCACTTCTTGGTGGGCGGCAGATCGGTGCACGACCCGTGCGCCACCTCCGCCGCCATGCCGATGCTCTCGCCCAGCGTAGGGTGGGGGTGGATGGTCTTGCCGATGTCCACCGCGTCGGCGCCCATTTCGATGGCCAGCGCGATTTCACCGATCATGTCACCCGCGTGGGTGCCGACCATGCCGCCGCCCAGGATCTTGCCGTGGCCATGGGCCTCGGGTGAATCGTCAAACAGCAGTTTGGTCACG
>CAZEZY010000012.1:0-23507 GCA_964516635.1 uncultured Tepidimonas sp.
ACAAGTTCGACGAAGCCATCATCAATTACATCCGCCGCAACTACGGCATGCTCATTGGCGAGCCCACGGCCGAATCCATCAAGAAGAACATCGGGAGCGCCTTCCCGGGTTCCGAGGTCAAGGAAATGGAAGTCAAGGGCCGCAACCTGAGCGAAGGGGTGCCGCGCAGCTTCACCATTTCCAGCAACGAGGTGCTGGAAGCCCTGACCGACCCGATCAACCAGATCGTCAGTGCCGTGAAGACAGGGCTCGAACAGACCCCTCCCGAACTCGGCGCCGACATCGCCGAGCGGGGGCTGATGCTGACCGGTGGCGGCGCCCTGCTGCGCGACCTGGACCGCCTGCTGTCAGAGGAAACCGGCCTGCCGGTGCTGGTGGCCGAAGAACCTCTGCTGTGCGTGGTCAAGGGTTGTGGCATGGCGCTGGACCAGATGGACCGCCTGGGCGGCAGCATCTTCACCAGCGAATAATTTCCACCGCCACCGGCCATGCCGCTGGGTACCGTCGACCGCACGCCCCCCCCGTTTTTCAAGCAGGGGCCCTCTGCCCTGTCCAAGCTGCTGGTGCTCAGCGCCTTCGCCTCGTTGCTCATGGTGGTGGACGCCAAGCGCCAGTGGGCCGAACCGGTCAGGCAGGTCTTGGCCACCAGCATCTATCCACTGCAATGGCTGGCGCTCCAACCGCTGCGCGCGGCGCGCTGGTCCGGACACTACCTGGGCAGTCTGCGCACCGCTCAACAGGAAGCGGCCGATGCCCGGGCAGAACTGGTGCGCCAGGTGCAGCGGGCGGCCATCGTGGAGCACCTCTCACAGGAGAACCGGGAACTGCGTGCCTTGCTGGGCATGCAGGAACGACTGCCCACCGAGGCCCGAGGCGCACAGATCCTGTACGAGGTCCCTGATCCGTTTTCACGCAAGGTCGTGATCAACCTCGGGCAGCGCGACGGCACACAGCCTGGCTCTGCCGTGATGGACGGCTATGGCGTGCTCGGCCAGGTGACGCGAGTCTATCTGGCCACTTCGGAAGTCACGCTCCTGGTCGACCGGCAACAGGCCATCCCGGTCATCAACACCCGGACGGGTCAGCGAAGTCTGGCCTATGGCTTCTCCGATGCGTCTGGCGGGCAACTGGAATTGCGGTTCGAATCGGTGAACACCGAAACCGAGGTCGGCGATGTCCTGACCACCAGCGGCATTGACGGGGTCTACCCGACCGGCCTGCCGGTGGCCCGGGTGACGCATGTGTCAGCGGGCGGCGCCTCGGGGTTTGCGCGCATCGAGGCGATGCCGATGGCCCGAATGCACAATGCCCTTCACGTGCTCGTGGTGGCACCGGCCGGGCAGCCCCGCTCCCCCGCGGCGCGCACCAGCCTGGAGACGGCACCATGATCATGCGATCGGGCCAGGCCCTGCTACTCCCTGCGAGTCCCTGGTTCATCTGGGGCACCCTGACGGGCGCCCTGTTGCTGAACATGCTGGTGCACATCGCCCTGCTGGGCCGGTCCCCCTGGATGCCCGACTTCCTGGCCGTCACGCTGGCTTTCTGGACCATCCACCAGCCACGCCGGATCGGCGTCGGCACCGCATTTGTGCTGGGGCTGCTGCTCGATGTACACCACGGCTCCCTGCTGGGTCAGCACGCCCTCGCCTACACGGTTCTGAGCTATTTGGCGATCTTCATCCACCGGCGGGTCCTCTGGTTTGACCTGCCCAAGCAGGCCTTGCATGTGCTGCCGCTCTTCATCGTGTCGCATGCCTTGCAGTGGCTGGCACGCGGCATGGCGGGTTCAGGGTGGGCCGGGTGGCCTGCCTTGCTGGCACCCGGGATGGAAGCCTTGCTGTGGCCGGTGGCCACGGTCCTGTTGCTGGCCCCCCAGCGCCGCGCTCACGATCCCGACGAAAACCGGCCCATCTGACGCTGCTGGCCATGACCGAAATCAAGAACGTCGAACTGCAGCTGTACCGGTTTCGCCTGCGAATCGGGATCGCCCTGCTGGCGGTGGCCTTGGCCCTGGGGCTCATTGCTGCCCGCATGTACGTGTTGCAAATCCAGCGGCATGAGGCATTGCTGCTTCAGGCAGAAACCAACCGCACGGCCGTTCTGCCCATCAGTCCGCCTCGTGGACGGATTCTGGACCGGCATGGGGTGGTGCTGGCCGACAACCAGCCCACGTTCACCCTGGAAATCATTCCGGCACGGGCGGGCAGCCTGCAGGACACCATCGAAGCCCTGGCCGATCTCATCGAGATCACCCCACGGGACATCAGGCGCTTTCAGCGGCTGGTGGCCGAGTCCAGGCGATTTGACTCGCTTCCCTTGCGCAACCGGCTCAGCGCGGAGGAAATGTCCATCGTTGCCGCTCAGTTGTACCGCCTTCCGGGGGTGCACATCGAGGCCCGAAGCCTCCGACACTATCCCCTGGGTGAAACCGCCTCCCACGTGATCGGCCACGTGGGGCGGATCAATCAGCGTGAACAGCAGATGATGGCAGACTGGCCCGAAAACCGGCGGGCCAACTACCGTGGTACCGACCACATCGGCAAACTGGGGGTCGAGCAGAGTTACGAAGACCACCTGCATGGCATCACCGGTTTCGAGCGGGTGGAAACCTCTGCTGGCGGCCGGGCCGTGCGCAGCCTTGAAACCACACCGCCGGTACCTGGCCATTCGGTTCGGCTGACCATCGATGCACGGCTCCAGCACCTCGTTGAACGCCTGTATGGCGAACGCCGCGGCGCGCTTGTCGCCATCGATCCCCGCAATGGGGAAATTCTCGCGTTCGTGAGCATGCCGACCTTCAACCCGAACCTGTTTGTGGAAGGCATCGACGCCGATAACTGGCGTGCGCTCAACGAGTCGATAGACCGCCCGCTCCTGAACCGGGCATTGCGTGGCACCTATCCACCCGGCTCCACCTACAAACCGTTCATGGCCCTGGCCGCCCTCGAGACCGGACTGCGTCGGCCCTCGACCGCCATCCACGACCCCGGTTTCTGGGTCTTCGGGAACCGGCGTTTCAGAAGCGTGGGGGAACGCAATCTGGGCATGGTGGACCTGCACCGCAGCATCGTGGTCTCCAGCAACGTGTACTACTACACCCTGGCCAATGAGATGGGGATCGATGCCATCCACCACTTCATGCAGCCCCTGGGTTTCGGCCAGATCACGGGCATCGACCTGATCGGTGAGGCTCGTGGCATTCTGCCGAGCCAGGCCTGGAAGCGTGGCGCCTTCAGCCGACCCGAACATCAGCGGTGGTACCCGGGAGAAACGATTTCGGTGGGCATTGGTCAGGGTTACAACAGCTTCACCATGCTTCAGCTGGCTTCTGCCATGGCCACGATCACCAGCGGAGGCACCCGGCATACCCCGCACCTGGGCCTGAGCACGCACAGCGTTCAGGATCGACAAGGCGAACCCATTTACCGCTCGGCCGGTACGTCCATCGGTTATCAGCCAGCCCACGTGAAAGCGATTCTGGAGGCCATGGAGGGCGTCACCACCGAAGGAACGGCGGTTCGGGTGTTTGCGGGTGCCCCTTATCGCAGCGGTGGAAAAACGGGCACGGCTCAGGCTGTGAGCATCGGTCAGCGCGAGAAGTACAACGCAGCCAAACTGGAAGAACACCTCCGCGATCATTCGCTGTACGTGGCGTTTGCGCCCGTGGAGGCCCCCCAAGTGGCGCTCGCCGTGATCGTGGAAAACGCCGGCTTCGGCTCGACGAGTGCGGCCCCGATTGCACGACGGGTGTTCGATTACCTGCTATTGGGGCTCTATCCCAGCGAAGAAGACATCGCGGCCACCCAACGCGGCCAGTCAGCGGCACCCATGGGCCAGCAAAGACCGGTGAGTGAGGTGGCATGGCCTGCCACCGACTGACAGACCGTCAAGGCTTCAGGGCCCAGGCATCCCAGCCGGTCTTGAGAATCAGGGCCGACACCACCACGATGAACACCCCCCGGACAAAACCGGCGCCGTGTTTCAGTGCCATTCGTGTGCCCAGCAGGCTACCCACCACATTGGCCACCGCCATGGCCAGTGCCAGATGCCACCACACATGGCCTTTCCAGGCAAACAGGCCCAGTGCAGCCAGGTTGGAGGTGGTGTTCAACAACTTGGCCGAAGCACTGGCATTCAGAAAGTCGTACCCGAGCCAGCGGACAAACAGAAAGACCAAGAAGCTGCCCGTGCCAGGACCAAAAAACCCGTCGTAAAAGCCGATGGTCAGACCCAGTGTGCATGCCGCCAGCGCCTCCTGCCGTCCGCCGAATCGGGGTTGGTGATGGCGGCCCAGATCCTTTCTGGCCAGCGTGTAGACGAGCACCACCAGCAGCACCAGGGGCAGCACGCGTCGAAGGAAGTCGGGCGACACGACCGTGACCAGCCAGGCCCCCGCCATGGATCCGGCAAAACACACCGCTGCAGCCGGCAGCAAGGCATGCCAGCGCATCTCGACGCGTCGCGCATATTGAACCGTTGCGGCCGCCGTTCCCCAGACCGACGCCCCCTTGTTCACCCCGAACAGCGTGGCGGGATGGGCATTCGGAAAAACCGCAAACAGCGCGGGCACCAGAATGAGTCCGCCACCGCCCACCATCGAATCGACGAAGCCGGCCAGCCCGGAAGCCAGCGTGACGATAAGCCAGTCCATGGGGCGCCATTGTGACGGGTTTCAGCAGAAAAAAACGGCCCGTGCGCCAAAGCGTCACGGGCCGAACCCCAGGAGAGAACAAAATCAGCGGTTGTAGGCAGATTCGCCGTGCGATGAGATATCGAGGCCTTCACGCTCGGCCTCTTCGCTGACGCGCAGGCCCATGACCATGTCGACAATCTTGTAGGCAATGAAGGCCACCACGGAAGACCACACCATGGTGATGACCACCCCTTCGGCCTGCACAAACAGCTGGCCTGCGATGGAGAAGTCCTCACCGCCGGTGCCACCCAGGCCAGGCGCGGCAAACACGCCCACCAGCAGCGCCCCGACAATGCCGCCCACGCCGTGCACGCCAAACACGTCCAGCGAGTCATCGGCACCCAGCATCTTCTTCAGGCCACTCACCCCCCACAGACACAGGAAGCCCGAGACGAAACCGATGATGATGGCACCCATGGGGCCGACCGAGCCACAGGCCGGGGTGATGGCCACCAGACCGGCCACTGCGCCGGAAGCGGCACCCAGCATGGAGGCCTTGCCTTTGTGCAGGGCTTCACCCAGCGACCAGGCCAGCACCGCGGCAGCGGTGGCCACCAGCGTGTTGATGAAAGCCAGGCCCGCACCGCCGTTGGCTTCGAGGTTGGAACCGGCGTTGAAACCGAACCAGCCCACCCACAGCAGCGAGGCACCCACCATCGTCAGCGTGAGGCTGTGCGGCGCCATGGATTCACGGCCATAACCGATCCGCTTGCCCACCATGTAGGCACCCACCAGGCCAGCCATCGCGGCATTGATGTGCACCACGGTTCCGCCGGCAAAGTCCAGCGCACCCTTGTCGAGCAGGTAGCCGCCCTCACCCCACACCATGTGGGCGATCGGCAGGTAGCTGAAAGTGAACCAGATCACGCAGAACAGCAGCACCGAGCCGAACTTCATGCGCTCGGCAAAGGACCCCACGATCAGCGCACAGGTGATGCCAGCGAAAGTGGCCTGGAACGCGACGAAGATCAGTTCAGGAATCATCACGCCGTCGGTGAAGGTGGCGGCCAGCGAATCCATGGTGATGCCCATGAGGAACGCCTTGTCGAGGTTGCCGATGATCAGCCCCGCCCCGCCAAACGCCAGGCTGTATCCATACACCGCCCAGAGCACGGTGATGAGTGAGAACACCACCATGACCTGCATGAGCACCGACAGCATGTTCTTGCTGCGTACCAGACCACCGTAGAAGAGGGCCAGACCCGGCACCACCATCATCACGACCAGAATGGTGGACACCATCATCCAGGCCACGTCGCCCTTGTCGACCGTTTCGGTCACGACTTCTTCAGCCACCACGGCCACGGCTTGCGCCGATTCGACCACCGCCTCCACGACGGCGGGGGTGGCCGCCTCGGTGTTTTGCGCCCAGGCGCTGATGCTTCCCAGTCCCAACCCCGTGGCCAGACACAGGCTCCAGAAAAGTTTTTTCATGTTTGACTCTCGAATGGATTGAAAATGCAATTCAGAGGGCTTCGGTGCCCTGCTCGCCGGTGCGAATGCGAACGACCTGCTCCAGCGGGAACACGAAAATCTTGCCGTCACCGATCTTGCCGGTTCGGGCAGCCCCTTCGATGGACTCGATGACCCGCTCGACCATGTCGTCGGCCACGGCGGCTTCGATCTTGACCTTGGGGAGGAAATCGACCACGTATTCCGCGCCGCGGTACAGCTCGGTGTGGCCTTTTTGACGTCCAAAGCCCTTGACTTCGGTCACGGTGATGCCCTGCACGCCAATGACGGAAAGGGCTTCACGCACCTCGTCAAGTTTGAAGGGTTTGATGATGGCGGTTACCAGTTTCATGGAACGTCTCACAGTTGGATAAAAGGCAGTTTTTGAGTTAGCAAGAAGCTTGCCATCACATGAAAACCGCCCCGAAGGGCGGCCTGAACGATCCGGCGAACCGGACTTCCTGTCACTTGGTGGTGAACTCCGGATAGGCTTCCTGACCACACTCGGCCAGATCCACGCCTTCGTATTCGTGCTCTTCCGAGACACGGATACCCATCACGGCCTTCAGGATGCCCCAGACGATCAGGCTGGTGACAAACACCCAGACGAAGATGGTGACCGCGCCAGCGATCTGACCGAAGAATGAAGCGTCGTCGTTGGTCAGCGGAACCAGCATCAGACCCAGGATGCCGCAGGCACCGTGGACGGAAATGGCACCCACCGGGTCGTCGATCTTCACCTTGTCAAGGGCCAGGATGGACAGCACCACCAGCAAGCCACCGGCAAAGCCGAACAGGGTGGCCAGCAGCGGCGTGGGTGTGTCCGGACCTGCCGTGATGGTCACCAGACCGGCCAGCGCGCCGTTGAGGAGCATCGTCAGGTCGGCCTTGCCGAAGATGATTTTCGACAGCAACAGGGCCCCGATGGCGCCACCGGCCGCCGCGGTGTTGGTGTTCAGGAACACCATGGCCACGGCATTGGCATTCGAGATGTCCCCCAGCTTCAGGACAGAGCCGCCGTTGAAGCCGAACCAACCCATCCAGAGGATGAAGGTGCCCAGCGTCGCGAGCGGCAGGTTGGCACCCGGAATGGCACGAACCTCTCCGTTCGGGCCGTACTTGCCCTTGCGAGACCCCAGCAGGATCACACCGGCCAGCGCAGCGGCTGCACCCGCCATGTGCACGATACCGGAACCGGCAAAGTCCACAAAGCCCAGATCACCCAGATTGAACAGGCCGAACACGTCGTTACCGCCCCAGGTCCAGCCACCCTGCATGGGGTAGATGAAGCCGGTCATGACGACGGCAAAAGCCAGGAATGCCCAGAGCTTCATGCGTTCGGCCACGGCACCGGAAACGATGGACATGGCCGTGGCCACAAACACCACCTGGAAGAAGAAGTCAGATCCGCTGGCATAAATCGCGCTGCCACCAAAGCCGTCTTCACGCGTGGCGAACTCGGCGAGTTTTTCGGACGCCAGGTCATCGCCGCCCGCAATGCCAGACAGGAAGATGTCGCCACCGTACATGATGGCATAGCCGCAGACCATGTACATGATGCAGGCAATGGCATAGAGCGCCACGTTCTTGGTCAGGATTTCGGTGGTGTTCTTGGCACGCACCAGGCCGGCCTCCAGCATGGAGAAGCCAGCGGCCATCCACATGACCAAAGCGCCACACACCAGGAAATAGAAGGTGTCCATGGCGAACTGGAGTTCGTACACGTGGTTGAGCACCTCGGACACCGCGGGACCGGAAGCCACTTCAGCAACCACCGCTGCCGCCTGCGCAGCCTCTTCGGCACCGGCGGCCTTGACGGCCAGCAACGCCGACGCCAGACCCATTGCTTTGATGAATGATTTCATGTGCCTCTCCTTCACAGGGCTTCCGTGCCGGTTTCGCCCGTGCGGATGCGCACGACCTGCTCCAGCGGGAACACAAAAATCTTGCCGTCGCCGATCTTGCCAGTGCGGGCCGCACCCTCGATGGCTTCGATCACCCGATCAACCAGTTCGTCGGACACGGCGGCCTCGACCTTGACCTTGGGCAGGAAGTCGACCACGTACTCCGCCCCCCGGTAGAGCTCGGTATGGCCTTTCTGGCGACCAAAGCCCTTGACCTCGGTCACGGTGATGCCCTGAACGCCCATGACGGAGAGCGCTTCTCGCACCTCGTCGAGCTTGAACGGTTTGATGATGGCACTGACCAGCTTCATGTTCAGCCTTTCATGCTTGTTGGATGGATGGCTCGGCAGAGGACCCGCCGCGGCGAATGTTTCAGCCAGACGGCTTGCACCTGAACCAGCCTGACCACCCTTTCAAAGCAGAATGCATGCCAGCATGGACATGACGCGCAGAGCATGGATTACACTGCCCGCAACCCAAAGGCAGAAGCCTCTGGCAAGCGCACCAATGTTGTGCGCTCCAAACCGATGCATGACAACAACAGAGGGAGGACACCACCATGAGCTTGTGTGTGGTGCAAAGCCGCACCCTGGTAGGGCTGAACGCCCACCCGGTGAGTGTGGAAGTTCATCTGGCCAACGGATTGCCGGGCTTCACCCTGGTGGGCCTGGCCGATACCGAGGTCAAAGAAGCCCGTGAGCGCGTGCGATCGGCCATTCAGAACGCCGGGCTGGAGTGGCCACATTCACGTCGCATCACCGTGAACCTGGCCCCTGCCGACCTGCCCAAGGACTCAGGCCGGTTCGACCTGCCCATTGCCATCGGCATCCTGGCGGCCAGCGGCCAGTTGAACGCCTCAGCGCTTGAAGGGCACGAGTTTGCGGGCGAACTTTCGCTCGGCGGTCACCTCAGGGGCGTTCGAGGCGCCCTGTCCATGAGCCTGGCTTTGCTGGACGATGCACCAGATCGGTGCAATCCCACCCGAAGCCTGGTCCTGCCGCCCGGAAGCGCAGAGGAGGCCGCCATGCTGAGTCAGGTCAAGGTCTACCGGGCCCGGCATCTGCTTGATGTGGTGCATCGCTTTCTGCCCGAGGGCCATGCCCTGACTGAACCACCCGATGCGGACGGGTGGTCGGAAATGCGCGGAATGCCGCCCGTCAACGCCCCTGAAATGGCCGACATGGCCGATGTGAAGGGTCAGGCCGCCGCGCGGCGGGCGCTGGAAATCGCGGCCGCCGGCCAGCACAGCCTGATCTTGAGCGGCCCCCCGGGATCGGGCAAGTCGATGCTGGCTCAAAGGCTGGCGAGCATCCTTCCCCCCATGGAAGACCGGGAGGCACTGGAGGCCGCAGCCGTCGCTTCGCTGGCTGGACGCTTCCATCTGGATCGGTGGGCCCGGCGCCCTTTCTGTGCCCCACACCACACTGCCAGCGCCACCGCCCTGGTGGGCGGCGGCAACCCACCCAGACCTGGCGAAATCTCGCTCGCCCACCATGGTGTCCTGTTTCTGGACGAAATGCCGGAATTCCCCCGCACCGCGCTCGAGGCCTTGCGTGAACCGCTCGAAACCGGACAGGTGCGGATTTCACGCGCCGCGCGCCAGACCGACTTTCCGGCGCGCTTCCAGTTGATCGGCGCCCTGAATCCGTGCCCCTGCGGTTACCTGGGCTCCACGGTCAAGGCCTGCCGCTGCACCCCCGACCAGGTGGCGCGCTACCAGGGCAAACTGAGTGGTCCGCTGCTGGATCGCATCGACCTGCATGTGGACGTCCCGTTGATGCCACCGGTGCAACTGCTGGAATCGGCAGCCGGCGAATCGAGCGCCGCGGTGCGGGAGCGGGTGATCCGGGCCAGACAACGTGCGATGGCCCGCCAGGGCCACGCCAATCATCACCTGCAAGGGGAAGCCCTGACCCGGCATGCCCATCTCGAGACCGCTTCCAGCGACCTCCTCAAAACCGCCGCCACCCGGCTGGGATGGTCGGGACGCGCCACCCACCGGGCCATGCGGGTGGCCCGAACGATTGCGGACCTCGCTGGCAGCGAGACGATCACCACACTGCACCTCGCAGAGGCCATGCAATACCGGCAACCCTTGCAGAAATGAAACCATCACCCCGCCACGGATCCCGATCCAGGGCGGTCTGGCCCCGCTGGTCGTGATCGAGGGTTTGCGCAACGTTCCTGCGGATCGCCCTCAAACCCAAGCATCATCCATGATGATGACGACGCATGTTCAGCAGGGCTTTGTCCAACTGCGCACAGTGGCACACAAGTGAACACCACCGAACCAGGTGGACGGTATCAGTATCGCGGGGTTTGACTGGCATTCATGAAGGGCGGACGACGCCCCACCAAGGCCTCGAGTTCGATCAGCTCTTCGTCTCGATGTCCTTTGACCATTGCCGTGCTCACCATCGCCTGACCCGATTCACGACTGACCATGATGGGCTTGTCGTGATAGGTGGCTTGCAGACGAATCGCCAGGCTCGGATCGGCGACGGGCACCACTTCGGCCTTGCCGTAGCACAGACAAAAGTAGGTCTGATCCGGATCGGCTTCCAGATAGCAGCCAGTCCCGCGAATACCGATCGTGGCCGATGGGGTTTGCAGGCTTTTTTCGCCAGGCCCGAACACCGACAGCAGCTTGCCCTGCACCACACGCAACACCCAGACAGCGCCTTCGGCAAAATGCCCAACTTCAGACCGTTCACGCAGCAAGAAGGCATCACGGCCCATCACATAGATGGCCTCTGCGCCCTCCCCGGTGGTGATGACGTCTCCCGGTAGCACCACCCGTCCGATGTGGGCAGGTTCACCGTTGATGCGAACGTCACCGTGAATGCGGCGAAATCCTGGTGCAACGGGGCGGGTTCCTGCCGCCCAGACCCGTGCGGGCCCCAACCCGACAGACAGCCAGGTCAGGAAGGCAAGGATGGGTCTTCTGGAAATCATGGGCCCGATTGTGACATCAGAGGTTGGGGGCCAGCAAACGCTCCAGTTCGGCTTCCGGCACACCACGGCGTTTGGCCATGTCCGCCAGTTGGTCGTGGCCAATCTTGCCGACGTTGAAGTACGTCGCCTCGGGGTGGGCGATGTAGAAACCGCTGACGCTGGCCGCCGGGGTCATGGCCAGGCTTTCGGTCAGGCCCATGCCGATCTCGTCGCACTGAAGCAAGGCAAACATGTCGCGCTTGACCGAATGGTCGGGACAGGCAGGGTAGCCAGGGGCCGGACGGATGCCCTGGTACTTTTCGGCAATCAGCTCGTCGTTGCCCAGGCATTCGTGCGGGGCATAGCCCCACAGATCGGTGCGCACGCGCAGGTGCAGGCACTCGGCGAAGGCTTCGGCCAATCGGTCGGCCAGGGCCTTGAGCAGGATGGCGTTGTAGTCGTCCTGCGCGGCCTCGAAGGCGGCAGCGCGCCGGTCGGCACCGATGCCCGCCGTCACCGCGAACAGGCCCACGTAGTCGGCCACGCCGCTGGCCTGAGGGGCCACAAAGTCCGACAGGCAACGGCTGGGGCGCATGAGGCCATCGATCTCCTGCTTCTCGGTCTGCTGGCGCAGGCCGTGCCAGGTCAGTGCCACCTGGGTGCGCGACTCGTCGGTGAAGAGCGCGATGTCGTCGTCGTTCACCGCATGGGCAGGGTACAGGCCCACCACCGCGTTGGCGGTGAGCCAGCGACCGTCCACGATCTTCCTGAGCATGGCCTGCGCATCGGCAAACACCTTGCGGGCCTGCTCACCCACCACCTCGTCATCCAGAATGGCGGGGAATGGCCCGGCCAGATCCCAGGTCTGGAAGAACGGGCCCCAGTCGATGTAGGTGGCCAGCTCGCCCAGATCGAAGTTCTTGAAGACGCGGCGCCCCAGAAACTTCGGCACCACCGGGGTGTAGGCGTCCCAGTCCAGGGGGGTTTTGTTCGCACGCGCCTTGGCCAGGGGCCACATCGGCGTCTGCCTCTTGCTGGCGTGCTGGGCACGCACCTGGTCGTAGTCGGCATTCAGCTCGGCCAGGTAGGCTGGCCTGGCCTCACCCAGCAGGTTCTGCGCCACCCCCACACTGCGGGAGGCATCGGGCACGTAGATCACGGGCCCGCTGTAGTTGGGGGCAATTTTCACCGCCGTGTGCACGCGGCTGCAGGTGGCGCCACCGATCAGCAGCGGAATGCCCCGTTCGCGGAAGTAGGGGTCTTTCTCCATTTCGGCGGCCACGTGCTGCATTTCTTCCAGGCTGGGCGTGATCAGGCCGCTCAGGCCCACGATGTCGGCCCCCACCTCCTTGGCCTTGGCCAGGATGTCGTGGCAAGGCACCATGACCCCCATGTTCACCACGTCGAAGTTGTTGCACTGAAGCACCACCGTGACGATGTTCTTGCCGATGTCATGCACGTCGCCCTTGACGGTGGCGATCACGATCTTGCCCTTGCTCCTGACATCGTCGCCTGCGGCTTCGAGCTGGCGCTTTTCTTCCTCGATGTAGGGCACCAGGTGCGCCACGGCCTGCTTCATCACACGGGCGCTTTTCACCACCTGCGGCAGGAACATCTTGCCCTGGCCGAACAGGTCGCCCACCACGTTCATGCCATCCATCAACGGGCCTTCGATGACGTGCAGCGGACGGCCACCGTCGGCGCGCAAGGCCTGCCACATCTCTTCGGTGTCTTCGGTGATGAATTCGTTCTGGCCGTGCACGAGCGCGTGCTTGAGACGTTCGCGCACGGGCAGGGCGCGCCAGGCGTACTTGGCGGCGTCGTCCTTGGCAGCCCCCTTCACCGATTCGGCAATGTCCAGCAGGCGTTCTGTCGCGTCGGGCCGGCGGTTCAGCACCACGTCTTCCACCCGCTGGCGCAGTTCGGGGTCCAGATCGTCGTACACACCGATCATGCCGGCATTCACGATGCCCATGTCCATGCCCGCTTTAATGGCGTGGTACAGGAACACGGTGTGGATGGCCTCGCGCACCGGCTCGTTGCCGCGGAAGCTGAACGACACGTTGGACACGCCGCCACTCACCTTGGCGCCGGGCAGGTTTTGCTTGATCCAGCGCGTGGCGTTGATGAAATCCACCGCGTAGTTGTTGTGCTCTTCAATGCCGGTGGCAATGGCGAAGATGTTGGGGTCGAAGATGATGTCTTCGCACGGAAAGCCCACCTCGTCCACCAGGATGCGGTAAGCCCGCTCACAGATCTCGATCTTGCGCTCGTAGGTGTCGGCCTGGCCCTGCTCGTCAAACGCCATCACCACGGTGGCTGCACCATAGCGGCGGATCAGCCGGGCCTGGCGTTTGAACTCGTCCACCCCCTCTTTCATGGAGATGGAGTTGACGACGCTCTTGCCTTGCACGCACTTGAGGCCCGCCTCGATCACGCTCCATTTGGAGGAGTCGATCATCACCGGCACACGGGCAATGTCGGGCTCGGAAGCCATGAGGTTGAGGAAACGCACCATGGCGGCCTGGCTGTCCAGCATGGCCTCGTCCATGTTCACGTCCACGATCTGCGCGCCGTTTTCCACCTGCTGGCGCGCCACGGCCAGCGCTTCCTCGTACTGGCCGTTCAGGATCATGCGGGCGAACGCCTTGGAGCCGGTGACGTTGGTACGCTCGCCGATATTGACGAACAGGCTGTTCTCGTCAATGACCAGCGGCTCCAGGCCGGACAACAGCATGGGGGGAACGGAAGGGGAGGAATTCATGGGCGCGGCACTCACCTGCACAGGCAGACATCAGGTGAGCGCGGTTGACAATGACACAGCCCCAAGCCTGACGGCGCCGTACCTCCGTACCGCGTCGCTGCAGCGCTCCTTGGGATCAACCTGCCATTTTACCGGGCCGCATTCAGAAACGCTTCCAGCAGGGGGTTGCAGTCCAGCATCTTTTCGCCGCTCAGGTGGTGGAATTCCGGGTGCCACTGCACGCCGCAAACAAAGCTGCGCCCGGACCAGCGGATCGCTTCCACCACCCCGTCTGGTGCGGTGGCTTCCACCACCACGTCTTTGCCCAGCCGGCGGACGGCCTGGTGGTGGATCGATGCCACCTGGCCTCCTTGCACCTTGAACCAGTCCTTCATCTTGCCGCCAGCCGTGAAGGTGACTTCGTGCACATTGCGGTCGTAATCGGGGGTTTCGTGACCCTGGCTGTCGGGGCACTGGGTCGGCAGATCCTGGTACAGGCTGCCGCCCAGCGCGACGTTGATGAGCTGCATGCCCCGGCAGATGCCCAGAATGGGCTTGCCCGCCTCCATGAACTCGTGCACCAGTTCCAGCTCGTAGGCATCGCGCACCGGGTCACCACGCCATTCGGGCTTCAGGGGCTCTTCACCATAGGCACGCGGGCTCACGTCGGCACCCCCCTGCAGCAACAGGCCATCGAGGTAATCCGCATAATCGCGGATGCGGATGTTGCTGCGCATCAGCGCCCCGTCGGACAGCACCGACGGCACCATCAGCACCAGCGTGTCGCGCGAGGCAGCCCATTGCGCCACCGACTGCTCGAGCACCTGCAAGGTTTTGGTTTTCAGGCCCGTCCCCCCTGTTTCAGGGTGAAAGATGCGGGCAGACAGACCGATGTGAACAGGGCGACGGCGACCCATCATGCGCACTCCAGCTAGGTTGATTTCATGATCGGCCGCGAATCGTGAATCTGCATGAACAGGTCCACCACCTCGGCCACGTGCCGGCGTGTGCCTTCATCGTCCCGCTGCGGAGGCAGTCCGTAGAGCGCACGCACGATGTCAAGTCCGATCCACATGCCCAGCAGGTGTTCCGCACAGCGTTCAGGGACTGGAAAGTGGGCCAGCCCGGCCGCATCGGCCGCCTGCATCCAGCCCGCCAGGCGCATGAGCGCAAAATGCGGCCCTTTCTGATAGATCAGGGCGGCTTCCTCGCTGGACAGGCCCTGCAGGCCGGCAATCGCCCGGACAAACCGCCAGTAGTCCTCGCTCTGGATGAAAGCCACCACCCGCTCACCAAAACCGATCAATGCCTCACGCACGCCCACCCGGCTGGCCGGGGTCACGTCAAGCTCCGATGACAGATCCCGAACGCACTGCTGCACCACGGCATCCAGCAAGGCCTGGCGGTTGGCATAGCGCGCGTAAACGGTGACCTTGGACACGCCTGCCCGCCTGGCAACGGCATCCATGGAGCAGGCTTGTGGCCCTTCGCTGAACAGCAATTCGGTGGCCGCCTGAAGAATGGCCTGATCTTTGCTGGCATCAACGGGACGTGGCACGGCGGCTCCGGAGAAAAACCCCGGAGGACACCGCTGAAAGGGCAACCATCCGGATTCATGAACAACTTTGTTCAATAATACCCCTCCACGTCACCTCGATGAGATGCCTTCCATGAAAACCCTTCCGTTCTGGGCCTCCCTGATGCTCATGGCTGCCTGGCTGGGTCTGTCGGGTTGCTCCCGGCCAGCCAGCTCACCCGAAGCGGTCACGCCTGCGCCATGGGTGCGAACCACGACCATCGAGAGCGCAGCGTCTGCGCCGCTGGTCTTGTCCGGTGTGGTCCGTGCCCGCCACGAGGCACCGATGGCTTTTCAGATGGGTGGCCGTGTGCTGAGCCGGCACGTGGAGGCCGGACAAACCGTTCGCGCCGGTCAGTTGCTGTTTGCACTGGACCCGCGCGATGTGGTCACCACCGAGCAGACCGCTGCCGCCCAGCTGGCCGCGGCCGAAGCCGCCATGGTGATCGCCCAGCGGGAACTGGAACGGCAGAAACAGCTGGTGGCACAGGGGTTTGTGAGCCCGCAGACACTGGATCGCCTGGAGCTGAGCCTGCGCAACACCTTGAGCCAGCTGGACGCCGCGCGCGCCGTCGCTGCCCAGTCCCGCAACGCCCGGGGCTACACCGAGCTGCGCGCCCCGCGCGATGGCGTGATCCTGGAAGTGACGGGCGAGGCCGGGCAGGTGGTGACATCGGGCATGAGCCTGGCCACGCTGGCACACGCGGGCGCTCGAGAGGTCGAGGTGTTTCTGCCCCAGCCACACCCGGCCCCCACCAGCGGCGAGGCACAGCAGGCTGGCGTGGCCAGCCTGCCGGTATCGCTGCGCGAGGTGGCGGGCGCAGCCGACCCGCAAAGCCGCACCTGGCGTGCCCGCTACCGCCTGCCCGAGGGGGCGGCGCCCGAGCAGTGGGCCCTGGGTGCCGTGGTGCGGCTGGTGCTGACGCCGCCAGGTACATCGACCGCCGCAGGCACGCAGCGGGTTCCCCTGGCCGCGCTGGACGAGAGGGCCGAGGGCGCCCGCCTGTGGCGCGTGAACAACGGGCTCGCCGAGCCGATCCCCGTGACCGTGCTGGCGCTGGGCAGCACCCACGCGGACATCCGGAGCCCACTCGCGACCGGTGACCGCATCGTGGCGCTGGGCACCCACCGGCTGACCCCCGGCCTGGCCGTGCGGGAGCTCGCCCCATGAATTTCCCCAACCTGTCGGCGCTCGCGGTCCGCGAGCGGGCCGTCACGCTGTTTTTCGTCATCCTGTCGGTCGCGGCCGGCGTCTATGCCTTCCTGTCACTGGGTCGTGCCGAAGACCCGGCCTTCACCGTCCGGGTGATGATGGTGTCGGCCATCTGGCCAGGGGCCACCACCGAAGACATGCAGTCCCAGGTGGTCGACCGGCTGGAAAAACGCATCCAGGAAGTGGACTATCTGTACAAGATCGAATCCACCATCCGGCCTGGTCGCGCCGACCTGCAGGTGGAATTCCACGACTACACGCCGGGCGACAAGGTGCCCGACCTTTTCGACGATGTGCGCAAACGGATGTCGGACGAAACCGGGCGCCTGCCTCGCGGCGTCATCGGCCCGATCGTGAACGACGACTTTGCCGACGTGTACTTTTCGCTCATGGCCCTGACGGCGCCAGGGCTGGAGATGCGCGCACTGACGCGCGAGGCCGAAGCCATCCGCGACCGGCTGCAGCGCGTGCCGGGCCTGCACAAGGCGGTGCTGCTGGCCGAACGGCCCGAACGCGTGTTCATCGACTTCGACATGACGCGGCTCAACCAGCTCGGGCTGTCGCCCCAGGCGGTGTTTGATGCCATTGACGCCAGCAACCAGCTGGTGCCCGCCGGCTCGCTGGACCTGGATGGCCCTCGGGCCTTCCTGCGCGTGCAAGCCAACCTGGCGGACCCCGACCAACTCGCCGCCCTGCCCCTTCGAATCGGATCTCGGCTCCTGCGACTGTCGGACATCGCCACCATCCGGCCAGGCCACGAAGACCCGCCCGCCTACCTGGTTCGCGCCCGGGGGGAGGACGCCCTGCTCCTGGGGGTGGTGATGCGCAAAGGCGAGAACGGCCTCGCCTTCGGACAACGGCTGGCAAGCTTCGTGGCCAGCGAGCAGGAGCGCCTGCCCCTCGGCATGGAACTGTCGGTCCTGACCAACCAGACCGACGCGATTGCCAAGGCCGTGGACCTGTTCCAGGTGAAGTTCCTGGTGGCGGTGGCCGTGGTGATGGCCGTGAGCATGCTGGCCATCGGCTTCCGCGCCGGACTGGTGGTCGGGATCGCGGTGCCGCTCACACTCGGTCTCACCTTCCTGCTGATGAAGCTCACCAACGTCAACCTCGACCGCATCACGCTGGGCGCGCTCATCATCGCGCTGGGCCTGCTGGTGGACGACGCCATCATCGCCATCGAAATGATGATCGTGAAGATGGAAGAGGGCTGGGACCGCGTGCGTGCCGCCAGCCATGCCTGGAACGTGACCGCCGCGCCCATGCTGTTTGGCACGCTGGTGACGGTGGCCGGTTTCGTGCCCATCGGTTTTGCGAAATCGGGCGTGGGCGAATACGCCGGCAACATCTTCTGGGTGCTGGCTTTTGCGCTCATCGTGTCGTGGCTGGTGGCCGTGACCTTCACGCCCTACCTGGGGGTGAAACTGCTGCCCAGCTACCACCGGCACAACGCTGGGAGCTTGTACCAGACGCCCGGGTACCGACGACTGCGCGCCCTCATCACGGCGTGCGTGCGCTACCGCAAGACGGTGGTGGCCGGGACCGTGCTGCTGCTCGTGCTGAGCGTGCTGGCCATGGTCAACCTGGTCCAGAAACAGTTCTTTCCCAGTTCCGACCGGCCGGAGGTGCTGATCAGCGTGAACCTGCCGCAGGGCAGCAGCATTCACACCACCGATGCCACGGTGCGTCGCATCGAATCCATCCTGGCGGACATGCCCGAGGTGCGGACCCTGTCGTCCTACCTGGGGGCGGGTGCGCCGCGCTTCTTCATATCCGCCAACCCCGAGCAACCCGACACCGCCTTTGCCAAACTCATCGCCATCGGGCACGACCCCGCGACGCGTGACCACATCATCCATGAGTTGCAGTCGCGTATCGACGCCGGCGAATTCCCGGAAGCGCGTGTGCGCGTGACACGCCTGCTGTTCGGCCCACCCGTGCCATGGCCGGTGAGCTTCCGCATCGTGGGACCCGACCCGGCCGAGCTGCGCCGCATCGCAAACGAGTTGCGGGTCATCATGGAGGCCCATCCGAATACGTTCAACACCCACCTCGACTGGGACGAACGCGCACCGGTGCTGCACCTGAACACCGACCTCGACCGCCTGCGCCAGATCGGCCTGACCCCGCGGGATGTGGCGCAGCAGCTGCAGTTCCAGCTCGACGGTGTGCCCGTGACCGAAGTGCGGCAGGACATCCGCACCGTGCAGGTGCGCGCCCGGGCCGAACGCAGCGATGGCGTGCTCATGCCCGAACAGATCGAACTGCGCACGCAGGACGGCCGCAAGGTGGCGCTCAGCCAGATCGGCCAGATCGAGGTGCGTTACGAAGACCCGGTGATCAAGCGCTTCAACCGCGAACGCTTCCTGGCCGTTCACACCGACGTGGCGGGCGCCCAGCCGCCCGATGTGTCCAACGCGCTCTGGCAACAAATGGCCGACCTGCGCGCGGCGCTTCCGCCCGGCTACCGGATCGACATCGGTGGCTCGGTCGAGCAATCGGGCAAGGCCGACCGCTCCATCCAGAAACTGCAGCCGGTCATGGTGGCCCTCATGCTGATCTTTGTGATGCTGCAGATGCGCTCGTTCTCGGGCACCTTCATGGTGGTGGCCACGGCGCCACTGGGGCTCGTCGGCGCGGTGATGGCGTTGCTGCTGTTCAACCAGCCCTTCGGGTTCGTGGCGCTGCTCGGCCTGATTGGTCTGGCGGGCATCCTCATGCGCAACACCATGATCCTGACCCAGCAGGTGCAGGACAACTTCGACGAAGGCATGGAGGCCTGGTCGGCCGTGGTTGAAGCCGCGGTGCAACGGGCCCGCCCGGTGATCCTGACCGCACTGGCGGCGGTGCTGGCCTTTGTGCCCCTGACGCTGGACCTCTTCTGGGGGCCGCTGGCCTACGTGCTGATTGGCGGCGTGGCCATGGGCACCGTGATCACGCTGTTGTTTGTGCCAGCGCTGTATGCGCTGTGGTTCCGGCTGGGCAAGGCACCCGGCCCCGCCGGTGCCTGAACCCCTCAGACGTTGAAGCGTGAGTGGTCACGCAAGGTAATGATTGTCTTCATGTTTTTCGAACCTGACGAAATCGTACCCGCTCGCCGTATCCGCTGAACATCGGGCTGCGTGTGATGGACTTCCCGCAACGCAGGGAACACCCGGCGAACGGCGGGTTCACAGATGCGTGTATACGATGATAAAGTACACGAACGATCGATCTCGCGCGCATCATCGGTTTCGACTGGAACGACGGTAACGCCCGCAAGAACGAGAAGCACGGCGTGGCGCAGGCCGAGGCCAAAGAGGTCTTCTTCAACCAGCCCCTGCTGATGCTGGAAGACGTGCGGCACCGCGACCACGAGGCGCGCTTGCACGCCCTCGGCAAGACGCTCGATGGGCGTGCGCTGCACATCACCTTCACGCTGCGCGGTGATGGCACCCTGATCCGGGTGATCTCGGCGCGCGACATGCACCGAAAGGAAAGGAGCGTCTATGACCAAGCCCGCTAAGCCGCTGCCCAGGTTCAGGACCGAGGCGAAGGAGCGCGCGTTCCGGGAGACCGAAGGTCGCGACTCCACCCAGCATCTCGACTGGGCGAAGGCGCAGCGTGTGGTGCTGCCCAACCTGAAGCCGTCGACGAAACCATCTCGCTGCGCCTGCCGCAGCACCTGCTCGATGCCATCAAGACGGCGGCCAACGCGCGCGATGTGCCCTACCAGTCGCTGATCAAGGTGTGGCTGCAGGAGAAGGTCGAGGGTTGATACATGGCGTGGGTACGGGCACGCTCGCGGCGGAGGCCAGGACAGGACAAGGGCATGCATGCCGGCGCCGACCGAACACCGCACCGCTTGAGGTACGGGCACTCATGAAGACCCTCCTTGGACTCACTGTCGGCGGCTGCATCCTCCTCGTGTTCCAGACCTCGGGGGCGGGGACGGCCCCATCGGCTGCCGCCCACTACCCGGTGGTCGGTACGGGACAGAGCGAGTGCTACAGCGAAGGCGGCGACGTCATTCGGTGCCCGACGGCTGGGACTTTCCTCTCGGGACAGGACCCCCAGCATCCCGCCCGCCGGCCCAGCTATGCCGACAACGGTGACGGCACGGTCACGGATCGGGTGACGGGACTGGTCTGGGCCAAGGCGCCAAGCCCTCCGATGGCGGTCTCCGATCTCGACGGCTTCGCACAGGCGAGCCGTCTCGGCGGTCACGCCGACTGGCGCGTGCCCACGATCCGCGAGCTGTATTCACTCATCGACTATCGCGGCGGTTATTCGGGCGATCCACGAACCTCGCGACCCTACCTCGACACCTCGGTCTTCGACTTTGCCTATGGTGCGGGCACGGGCCTCGGAGACGCGGCGCACGGCCGAAGGCCGATCGACGTCCAGGAGTGGAGCGCGACGCGCTACGTCGGCCGGACCATGGGCGGCGACGAAACGGTCTTCGGCGTCAACTTCGCCGACGGCCGGATCAAGGGGTATCCGGTCATGGATCCGGGCAACCGCATGCAGACGCCCAACCGGCTCGCCGTCCGGCTGGTTCGAGGCCCTTCCTACGGACGGAACGATTTCCACCCGGATGCCGACACGGTGACCGATCGCGCCACCGGTCTGGTCTGGCAGCGGCGCAGTGTCGCCGGGGCGCTGCGCTGGGCAGACGCCCTGGCCTACTGCGGCGAGCTCTCGCTGGACGGTCACCGCGACTGGCGACTGCCGAACGCGAAGGAACTTCACTCGATCGTCGACTATTCGCGAATTCCGGCCATCGACCCGCTGTTCGGGTTGAGCGATCGCCTGGTCTACCTCTGGTCGTCCACCACGCATCTCGAGGAGCCGCCGCCGGCGACTGTGCCGAACCGCGCGTTTTCGCGGACCGGCGAACTTGCCGTGTACGCGGCAATCGGGCCGGCAATGGGTTACATGGAGGCACCGCCCGGATCCGGGCGGCGCCGCTGGCTCGACGTGCACGGCGCAGGAGCCATGCGAAGCGACCCGAAGACGGCGACACCCGGCGCGTTTCCGTTCGGCTTCGGCCCGCAGGGCGACGACATTCGCGGACACAACCACGTCCTGTGCGTGCGCGATCTGGCCGGGTGAAAGCGTCCGTCGCGCGCGCCGGTAAACTGTTGTTCAATCCCGGAGTCGAGGGAAACCATGTCGGATATTCTGATCTACGGCGCAGCGGGATACACCGGACGGCTTTGCGCCGAGGAGTTCGTCAGAGCGGGACTGCGGCCCGTGCTGGGCGGGCGGCAGGAAACGGTGCGCGCGCTGGCTGCGCGTCTCGACCTCGAGGCGGCTGTTTTCGACTTGAACGACTCGCCCGAGATCGAGCGGCAACTGAAGGGCGTGCGCCTGCTGTTGAACCTCTCCGGGCAGTTTGTCACGACCCAGAAACCTCTCATCGAAGCCTGCCTGGCTTCCGGCACCCACTACATCGACCTTGCGGGCGAAGTGGAGGACACCTCCAGCGCTTTTGCCTTCGACGAACAGGCTCGCCGCGCGAACATCATGATCATGCCTGGCGCCGGCTTCAATGTCGCACCCTCCGATATCGCGGCGGGGCTCGCGAAGAAGAGGTTGCCGGATGCGACCGAACTGGTGATCGCCCTGGCCACCGACGGTGGGGTATCGCGCGGCACCCTCAAGGGGATGCTGTCGCATATCGAACATCCCGGGCACCGACGAGTCGGCGGCGCCCTGGTCGCGGCCCTGCCAGCCGAAACCGAACTCAATTTTCAGGTTGCAGGCAGGAAGTTCCGCGCGGTCTATGACCCTTGGCTCGGGGACCTTTTCACCGCAGGGGTTTCGACCGGCATCGGCAACATCTCGACCTACTCGGTCCTGCCGGGGCTCGCAGTCACGATGATGAAGGGCCGGCTGCTCTGGCTGCGCAATCTGATCCTGAACCACCTGCTGCCACTCTTCCCGGAGGGTTCGTCGGCGCGCCAGCTGCGCGACGGCAGGTCCTATGTCCTGGCGATCGTTTCCAACGGGCAGACCCAGCAGCGGGTCGCGTTGATGGGTCCGGAAGCCTACCGGTTCACCGTACTCTGCCTTCGCGAGATTGCGCTTGCGGTGCTGGCGGGGAAGTGGTCCCCAGGCTTCCAGACCCCGGCCCTCTACGGGCGGGAACTGCTCGACCGGATCGAGGGCGTGAAATGGGACTGAGATCGGTCGACAAGGTGTACGGCGGGCGCAAGGACGACGAATGGCACGCCACAGGCGTCAGACGTTGAACAGGAAGTTCATCACATCGCCATCCTTGACGAGGTAGTCCTTGCCCTCGGCGCGCATCTTGCCGGCGTCCTTGGCGCCCTGCTCGCCCTTGAGGGCGATGTAGTCGTCAAAGGCGATGGTCTGGGCACGGATGAAACCGCGCTCGAAATCGCCATGGATCACGCCCGCAGCCTGGGGGGCGGTGGCGCCGATGCGCACCGTCCAGGCGCGCACTTCCTTTTCGCCCGCGGTGAAGTAGGTCTGCAGGCCCAGCAGCTTGAAGCCGGCGCGGATCAGGCGGTTCAGACCCGGTTCGTCCTGGCCCAGTTCCTTCAGGAATTCGAGCCGGTCGGCGTCGTCCATTTCGGCCAGTTCGGCCTCGATCTTGGCGCAGATGGCCACCACCGGCGCGTTTTGCGCGTCGGCGTATTCGCGCAGGCGGTCCAGAAAGGGGTTGTTCTCGAAGCCGTCCTCGCTCACGTTGCCCACGAACATGGCGGGCTTGGCGGTGATCAGGCACAGCGGCTTGAGCAGCACCTTCTCCTGGTCGTTCAGATCCAGCGTGCGCACCGGCTTGCCCTCGTCCAGCACGGCCTGCACCTTGGTCAGCAGGGCCACCAGGGCGGCGGCTTCCTTGTCATTGCCGCTCTTGGCAGCCTTGGTGTAGCGCTGCAGCGCTTTTTCCACCGTGCCCATGTCCGCCAGACACAGCTCGGTCTGGATGACTTCGATAACGGCAATCGGTTCCAACAAGATGGCCACGAGGATGACGTTGT
>CAZEZY010000012.1:23517-30606 GCA_964516635.1 uncultured Tepidimonas sp.
CCACGTTCACGATGGCATCGGTCTCGCGGATGTGCGCGAGAAACTGGTTGCCCAGGCCTTCGCCTTGGGATGCACCGGCCACGAGCCCGGCAATGTCCACGAACTCCACGATCGCGGGCACGATGCGCTCGGGTTTGACGATGTCAGCCAGTTGCTGCAAACGAGGGTCGGGCACCTCCACCACCCCCACATTGGGCTCGATGGTGCAGAAGGGGTAGTTCTCCGCCGCAATGCCCGCCTTGGTCAGGGCGTTGAAGAGGGTGGATTTGCCAACGTTGGGCAGGCCGACAATGCCGCACTTGAGACTCATGTAAGCCTTGTGATTGAAATATCAGAAAACGACGATTTTACCTGCCTCCGTTGTGGTCAACGCCCATTACACTAGCATCCCATGCCGCTCGACCCTGGAGAAAACCCACCCGATGGCCTGCCCCTGGACCTGGAAGGGGCAGCGAAGGAGGTTCATGTCCTTCTGGACTCCGATCCCGCGGAAGCCTTGCCTGCTCTGCGCAGGCGACTTGCCGCTCTGCTCATGGAAGGCAAGGACGCCAAAGATTTCAGCAAACGACTGGCGTTTGTCGAAGCCGGTCTTCGCTTGACGCTCCAATCAGGGGAAGACGATTCCCTGTTTGTGCTGGTACAGATGCTGTCTGACCGGCAGTACGGCTACAGCGCCACCCACGCCCTGCTCGCCGCTTCCACCTGCCTGCTGGTGGCCCCCATGGCCGGCATCGCTGAGCCACAGCTCGCTTCACTGGTCAGGGCAGCCCTGACGATGAACATCGCCATGACCGAAATGCAGGACTTGCTGGCCACCCAGGCCCATCAGACCACCCCTTATCAGCGTGAAGCGATCGAATCCCATCCCACAGAGGGGGTGGACATACTCAAAGCCCTGGGGGTGAACGACACCCTGTGGTTAGAACTGGTTCAGGATCACCACGAGTCAGATGACGGGCAAGGTTACCCGAACCATAAAGTCCAGCTCTCGATCCACCAGCAGATCCTGCGAATGAGCGATCTGTTCATCGCTCAAATCAGCCCGCGCACCTCGCGCAGGGGATTGTGGCCGAACGTGGTGGTGGCCAAACTTTACAACGAGTCGCAGAGGCGCTCCAGTCCATTGGGCTCTTTTTTTGCCAAACAGTTGGGCATGTATCCACCGGGCAGCTACGTCAAGTTGCATTCGGGAGAAACGGCCGTGGTGATCAGCAGAGGCGCCCGAGTCAACGCGCCCGTTGCCATGGCGATCATGGACCCGGCCAATCTGCCGCTCTCCAAACCGATCAAGCGGAATTGTGAGGTGCCAAAGTTCGCCATCAAGTCACCTGTATCACCGGAAGACATCCGCATCCGGCTGGACCGTTCCCGCCTGCTCAAACGCGTCTGAGTGCTTTCACCAGGCGCCCCAGCGCCCTCGGCCCGTCAAGCCCTCGTGCAACCGCTGGCCGTCCCCCTCGATGACGATGGCATTCATGCCGAAGGTGATCGCCCCCATGAGGCGCCGATCCTGCCGGTAGGTTTGAAGCACCGGTGAAACGAGCTGGCCTTCGGTGCCCGTCAGGGGATCCACATCGGGAATGGAACAGCGGGAACAGGGCTTGACCAGGCGCAGGTTCACCCCCCCATCGAGATGCAGCGAAGCCAGCCGGTCTTCATCGTGCGATGACAGCCCTTTCAGGACGATATTGGGACGGAATCGCTCCACCCCCACTGGCGCCTGACCCCGCATGGCCAGCCTTTCGTTGAGATCGTTCAGCGACGCGGTGGAGAGCACGAGCAAGGGATAGCCATCGCTGAACTGGTTGGGTGCCTGGTACCCCCCGGTCCAGCGGACATCCGACGGCCGGTGGCAGGCCGGGTCAAAACGGACGAGCCGCAAGCGCTGGGCCAGGCCAGGGCGGTCCGCCAGCAGGCAGTCGGTGAACCACTGAGCGGCCACGTCCCCCATGTCATAAGCGTCCACTTCGTCATCCCAGACCCGTACCTTGCAGGGTGCCTCTGCCCCCTCGAGCGACAGATGCAGCGACAACATGCCCGGCGCCCGCAATTCCAGCTGCCCCATCCGGAACCGGGGTTGCACGAGGGCCATGCGCGGCAATTCCCGCTGCGAAACAAACTCGCCCGCCTCATCCACCACCATCCAGGCCCGGTCCCATTCCAGCCCCGTATCGAGCAGTTCGACTTCACTCAGGCGGATGCCGGCGCAGGACTTGACCGGATAGATCCACAGCTGGTCGATCGCAAACGGCAGCGCCGCGTCATCGTCGGGGAGGTCGGTCATGGGGTTATCCTTTGAAATGCACATCCACCTACAATTTGAACATGAGCAAGACTTACGATGTTGCGGTACGGGGTGCCGGCCTGGTGGCCCACACGCTGGCCCTTCTGCTGTCTCGTGACCGCCTGAAAGTCGCGCTCGTCCAGCCGGATGCCCCCGCCAACGGTTCGCGGCACCCCGATGTTCGTGCCTATGCCCTGAATCATGCTTCCCGGGCGCTGCTCCAGCATCTGAAGGTCTGGCCTGATGACTCGGCCGTGACCGCGGTGAAGCAGATGTGGCTGTCGGAACCCGATGCGGATGACCCGGCCACCCTCCGGTTCGAGGCCCCGTCGCAGACTGACGAACTCGCCTGGATCGTGGATGTGCCGTCTCTGGAAGACACGCTGCGGCAGGCGGTCCGGTTCCAGACCGGGGTGGACACGCTCCAGGCGGCACCGCCGGCCCGGCTCACGGTCATCTGCGAGGGCAAACGCAGCACCACGCGCGACGAGATGGGCTTCGAGTTCGATGTGAAACCTTACGAGCACACCGCGGTGGCGGCAAGACTCGACTGCGCCCGGCCGCATGCCGGTGTGGCCAGACAATGGTTTCTCCATGGCGATGTGCTCGCGCTGCTGCCCATGGGCGGAGACGAGGGCCGCACGGTGGCGCTGGTGTGGTCGGTGTCCCACGACCGGGCCCGTGAGCTGCTGGCGGCCGATGCCTCGGCTTTTGAAGCGCAACTCATGGCGGCCAGCGACCATGCCCTGGGCGACATGAAGCTCCTCGGCCCTCCGGCTGGCTGGCCCCTGGAGCTCTCGCAGGCGCGCCAGTGGGTGAAACCGGGGGTGGCACTCGCCGGCGATGCCGCCCATGCCATGCATCCGCTCGCCGGGCAGGGACTGAATGTGGGTCTGGGCGATGCCGCTGCGCTGGCCACTCTCCTTCACCAGCGGGAATACTGGCGCGAACCGGGCGACCTCAAACTGCTGCGACGCTACGAACGGGCCCGCAAGGCCGACTTCCAGCGCATGGCTGGCGTCACCGAAGGCCTGTACGGCCTCTTTGGCCACCAGGACGACCGGATGCAGACGCTCCGGCGCTGGGGCATGCGCAACTTTGACCGCCTCGCCCCCCTCAAACGGTGGGCCATTCGACAGGCCACCGGCCAGCACCAGTCCCACCCTTTTTCCAGGAATCCCTAGCATGCCCCTTCAACCTCACCCGATTCAACGCCTGGCCTGCCTGCTGCTGGCGGCAGCTTCCCTGAGCCTGCCCCTGCTGGCCAGCGCCAACGAGTCCACCATCCGGAAAAACCTGGCTGAACGGCTGCCCAACCTGCCCGCCATTGAAGAAGTCCGATCCACGCCGATGCGTGGCCTGTTCGAGGTACGCGTCAACCAGTCCGACATCCTCTACACCGATGCCGAGGGCAACTTCCTGATACAGGGTTCCCTGATCGATACCCGCGCCCGGTCCAACCTGACGGAACAGCGGGTCGACCAGCTCACCCGCCTCTCGTTCAAGGATCTGCCCCTCAAAGACGCCTTCACCACCGTCAGAGGCAACGGCAAGCAGAAGATCGCCGTCTTCAGCGACCCGAACTGCGGCTTCTGCAAGCGTCTGGAGCGCGATCTGCTGAATGTGGACAACGTGACCGTCTACACCTTCCTGGTGCCCATGCTGGGGCAGGACTCGCAAACCAAGTCCCGCAACATCTGGTGCGCGAAGGACAAGGCCGCTGCCTACAACGACTGGATGCTCAAAGGCGCGAACCCGGCCAACGCCACCTGTGACACGGCTGCCCTGACCCGCAACCTCGAGTTCGCGAGCCGGCAACGCATCACCGGCACGCCCACCAGCTTCACGGAAGACGGCACGCGCATCGTGGGCGCCGACTTCAACCGGATTCAACAGGCGCTGGCCACGCAGAAATGACATCGAGGGCCGCTGCCGGGGGCATCCGCTACCGCGTCCGTGTCCAGCACCTGCAGGGACACCGATTCGGGGTTGAACTCCACATCGCAGAACCCGATCGCCAGGTCGACGTCAGTCTGCCCGTCTGGATCCCGGGCAGCTATCTGGTGCGCGAGTTTTCGCAGCATTTGCTGCCATTGCAGGCCGAGGCCGATGGACAGGCGGTGGCCGTTCGGCAAACGCGCAAAAACCAGTGGCGTGTGCATCCTCCCACAGGCACCCGGCAACTCGTTGTGCATTACGAGGTGTATGCCTTCGATGCCTCTGTGCGCACGGCTTTTCTGGACCAGACACGGGGTTTTTTCAACCCCACCAGCCTGTGCCTGCGGGTGGAAGGGCGGGAACATGAAACCCATCGCATCGAGGTGCTGGCACCCGATGCGCTTCCCGAATGGCAACTCGCCACGGCGCTGTCCCCCGAATGCATCCAGGCCAGCGGATTCGGCACCTACGTCGCGGCCCACTACGACGAACTCGCTGACAGCCCCTTCGAGATGGGGACTTTCTGGAGCGGCCACTTCAAGGTCAGGGGGGTCAAGCACCGCCTGGTGGTGAGCGGTGCGCCCGCTGGCTTCGATGGGGAGCGTCTGCTGCACGACACCCGCCGCCTCTGCGAAGCCGCCATGGCGTTCTGGCATGGTGAAGGCCGCCCACCGTTCCGGCACTACCTGTTCATGCTTCATGCCAGCGCGAATGGCTACGGCGGCCTGGAACACCGGCATTCGACCGCGCTCATCTGCCAGCGTGCCGATCTCCCTCTCAAAACCGATGGCAGCCCAGACAGGCGGCTGAAAGCCAGCGATGGCTACACCACCCTGCTGGGGCTGATCAGCCACGAATACTTTCATACCTGGAACGTCAAGCGGCTGCGGCCTCACGAATTCACCCGTTACGACTACGATCAGGAAAACCACACGGAGCTGCTCTGGTTTTTCGAAGGCTTCACCAGCTACTACGATGATCTGCTGGTCCTGCGGGCCGGCCTGATTGACGAGGCCACCTACCTTCAGTTGCTCGGCAAGACGATCAACCAGGTCTTGCAGACACCAGGCCGGCGGGTGCAGAGCGTGGCTCAGGCGAGCTTTGAAGCCTGGACCAAGTACTACCGCATCCAGGAAAACACCCCCAACGCCACCGTGAGCTACTACACCAAGGGTGCGCTGGTGGCCTTGTGCCTGGATCTGACGCTCAGGGCCGAAGGCCATGCCAGCCTGGACGACGTGATGCGTCACCTGTACGAGCGCTGCAACGGTGGCCCCATGCGGGAAGACGACCTGCTGGAAGTCCTGGAGCAAGCGGGCCAGCGCAGCTATGCCCGCGAGATCGCGGCATGGGTCCATGGTGTGGACGATCTGCCCTTGCGCCCGCTTCTGGAACAGACGGGCGTCCTTTGGGAGGAAGATACCGCCCCACTGGCTCAGCAACTCGGTTTGCGCGTGGCGGAAGACCAAGGCCTGGTGATCCGGAACGTCTTGCAGCATGGTGCGGGCGAAGCCGCCGGCCTGGCGGCAGGCGACGAATGGCTGGCCGTTGAAACCGCAACGGACGAGCCGACCTCCGCCGGCTGGCGCGTGCGCAAACTGGACGACGTGGCCTTGCATGCGCGTGGCCAGTCTTGCATCACGGCCCTGGTGGCCAGAGACGGCCGTCTGCTGCGCTGCCAACTCACATGGCCTCCTCAGCAGAGCCATGTGGTCCGGCTGGTCCGCAAGCCCTAGCGGCCCAACGGTCATTCCCCCTTGAACACGGGGGCCCGCTTTTCCAGAAAGGCGTTCACGCCTTCAAAGTAATCGTGGGTTCGCCCGAGCGCTGACTGCAGGTCTCTCTCCACATCCAGGTGGGCATCGAAGCTGCGCGTACCGGCATCCCGCAAGAGGCTGCGCGTGGCCACCAGGGCCCGGGTGGGCATGACCGCCAGGCGCTCGGCCATGGCCACTGCAGCGGCCAGCGGGTCCTCGGCCACCTCCCAGATCACGCCCCACTCCCTGGCCTGGGCAGCCGGCAGCTTGTCGCCGGTCATGGCCAGCGCCATGGCACGGGCCAACCCCAGGCGCTCCACCAGCAACCAGCTGCCACCGGCGTCCGGAATCAGTCCGATCTTGCTGAAGGCTTGCACAAAACTGGCGCCCGGGGCGGCAATGGTGATGTCACAGGCCATGGCCAGCGATGCGCCCGCGCCGGCTGCCACGCCATTCACCGCGGCAATGGTGGGCATGCGCAGGTTCATGAACGCCCGTGCCGTGGGGTTGAAATAGTCCTGGATGACCGGCCCTGGGCTGGCTCGCTCCATCAGCCCCTCGCCGGGCGTGAAATCGAGCTCGGACAGGTCCAGACCGGCGCAGAACCCCCGGCCGGCACCGGTGACCACCAGCGCCCGGATGACCGGATTGCCCGCTGCCTGTTGCAGCGCCGCCTGCAAGGCCACATGCATGGCCCGGGTGAAGCTGTTGAGCGCCTGGGGGCGATTGAGTGTGATGACGGCAACGGCTCCCCGTTCTTCGTAAAGAATGCCGCTGTCATCGCGGTGGGTGAGATTCATGAGGGTCTCCTGTGGGTATGGACTGACCGATTTTGCACCCAACATGGCCCACACCGCCCCGCCTGCGGCGCTATAGTTCGGCTTTGACCCATCGGAGACAACCCCATGAGCGATACCCCCGAACTGATCCAGATCCGCACCGAAGGGCGGGTCGGCATCGTCACCCTGAACCGCCCCAAACAGCTGAATGCCCTGAATGACCAGCTGATGAACGAGCTGGGTGCCGCCCTGAAGGCCTTCGACGCCGACGACAACATCGGCTGCATGATCATCACCGGCAGCGAAAAAGACTTTGCGGCGGGAGCCGACA
>CAZEZY010000013.1:0-29005 GCA_964516635.1 uncultured Tepidimonas sp.
GCCAAGGAAACCATGCTGGAGCGCACCCACATTGCCGAAGCACCCTGGTGGGTGGTGCAGGCGGTGGACAAGAAAAAGGCTCGCCTCAACTGCATCCACCACCTGCTGTCGCGGTTCGATTACCACGAGATCGAGCGCCCGGAGGTGCAACTGCCCGCCCGGGTGCGCAACCCGGATTACCTGCGCCACCCTGTGCCGGCCAGCATGATCGTGCCCGAGGTTTACTGAATCTCATCGCAACATGATGACCCTTGCGGTGTCATCATGTTGCCGCCAAACCTTCATCAAGGTTTCATTGCCTGCATCCAGACTGTGCGACAGGGATGGCTCATGGCGAACCACCCCTCCCTTCACACCGATTCAGGAGTGTCAATCCATGTTTTTCAAGCGTACCTTGCTGGCGTGCACTTTTGCCGTCGCCAGCGCCGTGATGGCACAACCGGCCCCGACCGAGATCCAGATGTGGATGGGCCTCACAGGGCCTTCGGGTGAACTGCTCAGTCGCTTTGGTGACGACTTCAACAAGTCGCAGAACGAGTACCGTGTGGTGGTGTCTTTCAAGGGTCAGTACCCCGAGCAGCGCGCAGCCGCCGTGGCGGCCTTCCGCGCCGGCAATCCGCCACACATCATGCAGATGTTTGACGCTGGTTCTGGTGACATGATTCAGGCCCGTGGTGCCGTGCTGCCCGTTTCCGAGGTATTCAAGCGCGCCAACATCCGCTTCGACCCGGCCGATTTCATTGCACCGGCGCGCGGCTATTACGGGCTGCCGAATGGCGATCTGCTGTCCATGCCCTTCAACGTGTCGACCACCGTGCTGTTCTACAACAAGGATGCGTTCCGCAAGGCGGGCCTCAACCCTGAGCAGCCTCCCCGCACATGGCCCCAGCTGATCGATGCGGCTGGAAAGATCCGTTCCACCAATGCAGCGGCTTGCGGGTTCACCACCACATGGCTGGCATGGGTCATGCTGGAGCAATTCAATTCGCGCCACAACGTCCAGATGGGTACGCTCGGCAACGGCCGTGCCGGTCTTGGTACCTCGCTCACCGTGAGCAATCCCATGAACGAGCGCATGGTTCAGACCCTGGTGGACATGCAGAAGGACAAGCGTTTTGACTACGGTGGCCGCTCCAACGATGCTGCCGCCAAGTTCATCAGCGGCGAATGCGCCATGCTGACGCAGTCCTCCGGTGGTCTCGGCGCCATCGCGCGCGATGCCAAATTCGAGTTTGGCACTGCCCAGTTGCCCTACTGGCCAGATGTGAAGGGGGCCCCTTACGCCAGCACCATTGGTGGCGCATCCCTCTGGGTGTTCAACGCCCCCAACCGCACTGACAACGAATTCCGCGGTGTGGCCAGGTTCCTGGACTACCTGCGTTCCGACAAGGTCATGACGGAATGGGCCAAGGCCACCGGTTTCCTGCCAGCGACCAACAGCGCCTTCAAGGCCATGCAGGATGAAGGTTTCTTCGCCAAGAACCCAGGACGTGACGTGCCTATCCTGTCGCTCATCGAAGGTGCCAAGGGTGAGCACACCAACGGATACCGGTTCGGCCGCTGGACCGAAATTCGTGACGTTTACCACGAAGAGGTGGAGCGTGCCCTGCAAGGTCGTCAGACGGCCGCGCAGGCGATGGTGAATTTCGAACGCCGTGGCAACGCCCTGCTGCGCGCCTTCGAGAGCTCGGCGAACTGACCGGTCAGTGCGTTTCCCTGGGACTGGCGCTTTTGGGTCAGTTCCGTTCGTTGACGCCACCACCACCCCTCTAGAAGGGGTGGTTATTTCATGCAGAGAAAAGTTGTTTTCCCGAATCGCTGGTTGCCTTATGTGCTGCTGGCACCTCAACTGGCGGTGACGCTGGTGTTCTTCATCTGGCCCAGTGCGCAGGCCGTGCTGATGGCGTTCCAGCAGCAGGACCCTTTTGGTCTGGCTGTGCGGTGGGTGGGGCTGGACAACTTTCACGCTGTGCTCACTGACCCGGCATACTACGATGCCGTGGTGCGCACCCTGGTCTTCTCGACCGCCGTGACCCTGCTCGCCCTCGTGCCTGCCCTCATCATGGCCGTGGCCGCCGATGCCCTGATGCGCGGACGGAGCGCCTACACCACCGCTCTGATGGTGCCGTATGCCATCGCGCCCGCCATTGCCGGTGTGCTGTGGCTGTTCATGTTCAACCCGGCCATCGGCGTGGTGTCGCACGGCCTGCGCAGTGCGGGCGTGTCGTGGAACCCCACGCTGGATGGCACCGACGCGATGATTCTGGTTGTCATGGCCTCGGCCTGGAAGCAGATTGCTTACAACTTCCTGTTCTTCCTGGCCGGCTTGCAGTCCATCCCCAGGTCTCTGCTGGAGGCCGCCTCCATCGACGGTGCCGGTCCGTGGCATCGCTTTCGCACGATCATTTTCCCGCTGCTGTCGCCCACCACCTTCTTCCTGCTGGTTGTGGGGTTGGTCTATGCGTTTTTCGACACCTTCGGCGTCATCCACGCAGTCACGTCGGGCGGCCCTGCCAAAGCCACGGAAATCCTGGTCTACAAGGTGTACTACGACGGCATCGTGGCGCTGGACCTGGGACATTCGGCGGCGCAGTCCGTGCTGCTCATGCTGCTCGTCATCGGCCTCACGATGGTGCAGTTCCGCTTCCTAGAACGTCGGGTGCATTACACATGAGCCAGTCCACAGCCTTTCCATCGGGCCGCTCGCACCTGTTTGCCCACTTCGTGTTGTGGGTGGGATTGGCCATCACCGCGTTCCCACTTTACGTGGCCTTTGTGGCGTCCACGCTCACCAACCAGGACATCGCCCAGGCACCCATGCCCCTGTGGCCCGGTGATCAGGGTTGGGGGAACTACCGGCAGGTGCTGGTGGACGGCATGGGTGGCTCCCACCTGTCCCCGCCTGTGTGGACCATGCTGAGCAACAGCCTGGTCATGGCTCTGGTGATTGCCGTGGGCAAAATCCTGGTGTCGGTGATCTCGGCCTACGCGGTGGTGTTCTTTCGCTTCCCCGGCCGCATGTTGTGTTTCTGGCTGATCTTCATCACCCTCATGCTGCCGGTGGAGGTACGCATCCTGCCCACCTACCAGGTGGTGACCGATCTCGGCCTCATCAACACCTTTGCCGGGCTCACCTTGCCGCTCATCGCGTCGGCCACGGCCACGCTGCTGTTCCGGCAATTCTTCCTCACGCTGCCAGACGAACTGGTCGAAGCCGCCAAGATCGACGGTGCGGGCCCGCTGCGCTTTTTCTGGGACGTGGTGCTGCCACTCACCCGCATCCAGATCGCGGCGCTGTTCGTCATCCTCTTCGTGTACGGCTGGAACCAGTACCTCTGGCCGCTGCTCATCGTCACCGACATCCACCTCGACACCATCGTGGTCGGTATCGCCAAGATGATCGGCACGGGCGATGCCGCCACCGACTGGAACCTCGTCATGACCACCACCGTGCTGGCCCTGCTGCCGCCCGCGCTGGTCGTCGTGCTGATGCAGAAATGGTTTGTCCGTGGCTTGGTGGACAGCGAAAAATAATCAAGGACTTTCATGGCGTCCCTCGAATTCAAACAAGTCATCAAGCGCTACGGCACCGGTCCCGCCGCCGTGCAGGTGATCCATGGCGTGGATGCCCTGATCCACGATGGCGAGTTTGTCGTCATGGTCGGCCCTTCAGGCTGCGGCAAGAGCACCTTGCTGCGCATGGTCGCGGGCCTGGAGGACATCACCGGGGGTGAAATCGCCATTGGCAAACGCACCGTCAACGGGGTGGAGCCTGCGCAGCGCGACATCGCCATGGTGTTTCAGAACTATGCCCTGTACCCACACATGAGCGTGTTTGACAACATGGCCTACGGCCTGCGCATCCGTCGCCTGCCCGCGGAGGAAGTGCGAGCCCGAGTGGAAGCGGCGGCGCAGACGCTCGAACTCTCTGCCCTGCTGCAGCGCCGGCCCAGCCATCTCTCGGGCGGCCAGCGCCAGCGCGTGGCCATGGGGCGGGCCATCGTGCGCCAGCCACAGGTCTTTCTGTTCGACGAACCCCTGTCCAACCTCGACGCCAAGCTGCGTGCGCAGACCCGGCTTGAAATCCAGAAACTCCACCGTAAACTGGGCATCACCTCGCTGTTTGTCACGCACGATCAGGTCGAGGCCATGACCTTGGCACAACGCATGATGGTGATCAATGGCGGCCGTATGGAACAGTTTGCCACCCCGGAAGAGGTGTATCGTCGCCCGGCCAGCCTGTTCGTGGCCGGCTTCATGGGGGCACCGCCCATGAACCTGTTGCGCCATGCGCCCGGAGTGCAGGCGGGCACGGTGCTGGGCATCCGGCCTGAACATCTGTGTTGGGACGAGCAGGGTTGGGAAGCGGTGGTCGATTCGATCGAACTGCTGGGCGCTGAGCGGCTGCTGCATCTGCGGCTGGGCAGCGAAGATCTCACCATGCGCATCTCGGCGCAGGACGATGTGCCTGCCATGGGCGACACGGTGCGTATCCGGCCCAGCGAGGCCCTGATTCACACCTTTGACACGGCCACAGGCCTGAGGCGCGCATGACCCACTCCATGCCATCTCCATGGCCCTATCCGCTCTGGATCGGGCACCGGGGCGCCGGCAAGGTCGCCCCTGAAAACACCCTGGCCGCCTTCCGTCGAGGCTGGGCGGCCGGGTTCCAGATGTTCGAATGCGACGTGAAGCTCAGCGCCGATGGCGTGCCCTACCTGTTGCACGACGCCACCCTCGACCGCACCACCAGTGGTCACGGTTCGGTCGAGCACCTGGCATGGGCCGAACTCGCGCCGCTGGATGCCGGGAGCTGGCTCGCTGCCGAGTATGCGGGCGAGCGCCTGTTGCGACTCGACGAACTGGCCGACTGGTGCCTGGAGCAGGGGGCCATGCTGAACATCGAAATCAAGCCGGTGCCTGGTCATGAGGTGGCCACCGGAGCGGCCGTGGCCCAGGCGGCCCAGGCCCTGTGGGCACAGTCCCCTCTCAAGCCATTGCTTTCCTCGTTTCAGCCCCAGGCGCTTCAAGCCGCGCATCAGGTCGTGCCGGCGTTGCCGCGAGCGCTGTTGCTGGACCGTTTCTGGGACGGCTGGGTTGTCGCTGCCAGCCAACTCGACTGCGTGGCGCTGGTCTGTCATCACCCCTTGATCGATGCCCGTTTGATGCAGATCGCTGGCCAGAATGGCTGGCGCGTGCTGGCCTACACCGTGAACGATGCGGTTGAAGCACGGCGCCTGGCCGATCTTGGCGTGGACGGTCTGATCACCGACAACCTCGCGTTGCCAGGTTGTTTCTGAGCCCTCAGGCCTTGGCCATGGCGTGACCGTGAACCACGGTCGCGACCGGCTGACTGACCGCCTGCACCGTGTTGGCAATCAGGTCGGCCGTGCCGGCGCTGAGGGTCCAGCCCAGGTGCCCGTGGCCGGTGTTGTAGAACACGTTCGCCTTTTTGCCACGTCCCACCCGGGGCATCATGTCGGGCATCATCGGGCGCAAACCGGCCCATGGCACCACCTGCCGGGTGTTCACACCGGGGAAGCACTGGTTGACCCAGTCAATCAGGGGGCGGATCCGGTCGGCGCGGATGTCCTTGTTCACGCCATTGAACTCGGCGGTCCCGGCCACCCGGAAGCGGTCCACGCCCAACCGGCTCGTCACCAGCTTGGTTTCGTCATCCAGCAGGCTGACCCAGGGAGCGGCCTGCTGGCTCGCTTCGTCCAGCAGATTGACCGTGATGGAATAGCCTTTGACGGGGTAGACGTTGACGCGGTCGCCGAGCTGGGCGGCCATGTCGCGGCTGCCGACGCCGGCGCACACCACCATGCCATCAAAGGTGTGCGTGGATTCACCGGTGTCATCGCGCACCTGCACCCGGGCGATCTGCCCGTTGCTGCTCACCCGTTGCACCTGCTGGCCATAGCGGATGCGCACACCCAGGCGCTCGGCCGCTGCCGCCAGGCCCACCGTGTACTTGTGGATGTCGCCTGTCGAGTCGCTTTCGGTGTAGTAGCCGCCGTAATAGGTGCCTGCCAGCGTGGGTTCGATGGCGCGCATTTCTTCCGGCGTGACCGCACGCCGATCCAGGCCGCCTGCGGCCAGCAGCTGACTCACCCGTCCGGCATGGTCAAAACCCTTCTTGTCGCGATAGATGTGCAGGATGCCCCGCTTCTCGCTGTTGAAATCCAGCCCTTCGGCGTTGGCCCAGGCGAAGAAATGTTGCCGGGCGGCCACGGCCAGCTTCGCGGTTTCGATGGTGTTGCGCTCGTAGTGCGGGATGTTGGCGATGAACTCCATGAACCACGACAGCTTGTGCCAGCTGGGCTTGGGGTTCACCAGCAGCGGCGCATCGTTTTTCAGCATCCACTTCATGCCCTTCATGATGGTGGACCAGTGCGTCCATACCTCCGCGTTGGAGGCAGACAGTTGCCCACCGTTGGCGAACGAGGTCTCCATGGCGGCGTAGCGGTTTTGCTCGAACAGGGTGACGTCAAAACCTCGTTTGGCCAGGGCATAAGCCGTGGTGACCCCGGTGATGCCACCCCCGATGACTGCGATCGATTTCATGAAAGGCTCCAAAAACGTCGGGAAGGGAAGCGCCAACGCCGGATGCGAATGACGCGCCCCCTCTGTTTGGAACCTGAGAGATTCATGGCCTGAATCAGACCACTTGCTCCTGCGGTGGGCCGACTGACGACGCCGGCCACTCTTCAGAGAAAGAAATCACACACGCCGGTCCTTTTGCCTGAGAGTTTCCGGGGCGGTTGCTCCTTCGGCGCCCGGCTGCATTCAGCCGAGTCTCTCCCGACGCGTGTATGGGTTGATGTTAGCGCTTGCGGGTCACTTTCTCAAGTCTGTGTGTTTGCCCTTATTGTGCCGCCTGGGCCTGGAGGTTGATGCTCTTGGCAATCGCGCGATAGCGCTCGGTTTCTTTCTGGTAGAAGCCAGCCAGTTCGCTCAGGCTGCGAGGGCTCATGACATTGTTGCCGGTGGCTTCAAGCGACTTGCGCACATCGGCATTCTGCAAGGCGGTGTAGAAAGCCTGGCTGAGTCGCTGGACGACGGCATCCGGGGTGTCCTTGTGCACCTGTACACCAGCCCACACCTCGAATTCCATGGCTTCCAGACCGGGCATGGTGGCCAGGGCCGGGTATTGACTGAACAGCGGATGCGGTTTTTTGGCCGTCACGCCCAGGCCTTTCATCCGGCCTTCGCCTATGGCTTGCATGATGGTGCCGGCCATGGGCAGAAACGCCATGTCGATCTGTCCGCCCATCAGGTCGGTCATCAGGGGTGCGATGCCGCGGTAGGGCACGTGGGTCAGCGGGATGCGCGCATCTTGCGACAGCTTTTCGCCAATCAGGTGATAGAGCGAACCGTTGCCCACGCTGCCATAGCTCAGGGGCTTGCTGGCCGATTTTTTCGCCAGGGCAATCAGTTCGTTCACGTTGTTCACGCCCAGGTTGCTGCGCACCGCCAGAATGGTGCTGGTGGATACCAGGTAAGCCACCAGCTTCATGTCTTCAGACTTGTAACGAACGCCTTGCAAGGCCAGCGGCGACATGATCAGCTCCATCGGTGAGCCCAGGATGACGGTATGGCCATCGGTGCCTGCTGACAGCGCGCGGGTGATGCCGATGGTGCCGCTGGCACCGCCGATGTTTTCCACGATGATGTTCTGCCCGAGGTTCTGGCTCGCCAGCGTCTGCACCTGACGGGCAATGTGGTCGGAAGGACCGCCCGCCGGATACGGGACGATCATGTTGATGGGCTTGGTGGGGAAGGTCTGGGCCTGTGCGGCCCCAGTTGCGGCCAGCAGGACGGTGGCGGCGAGGGTGGCGCCGAGGGCGCGGATGCGGATGCGTGCGGTCATTTCAGTCTCCTTGCGGGTGGTGGTGGGTGAGGGTGGGGGGAAAGGTCAGCGGTGGGGCGAAAGGAAATCCTGCGTCAGCGCCACCCAGTAGGCCGCGCCGATGCCGATGTTGAGGTCGTTGAAGTCATAAGCCGGGTTGTGCACCATGCAGGCCCCTGGCTCGCCATCGGCGCCGTTGCCGATGAACAGGTAGCAGCCAGGAACGCGCTCCAGCATGAAAGCAAAGTCTTCGCTGCCGGTGAGCATGGCGCCATTCGGGTTCACCTGGTCTGCGCCAAAGTGTCGGATGGCCACGTCGGTGGCGAATCGGGTTTCGGCTTCGCTGTTCACCAGCACGGCATAGCCACGGCGCCAGTCGATCTGCGCGGTCACGTTGAAGCTCTCGGCATGGGCGTGTACCAGTGCCTTGATGCGCGATTCGGTGGCTTGGCGCACCTGGGGGTCGAGTGCGCGCACGCCGATTTCCAGCTTGGCCGTGTCCGGGATCACGTTGTTGGCGTGACCGGCATTCAGGGCGCCCACGGTGATGACCACCGGCTGCAGTGGATCGGTGTTGCGCGAGACGATGGTCTGCAAGGCCATGACCAGCGAGGAAGCCGCCACCACCGGATCGTCGGCTTTGTGAGGCATGCCCCCATGGCCGCCACGTCCCTGCAGCGTGATGGTCACGTAGTCGGATGACGCCATGGTCGGGCCGCTGCGGAACACCAGTTGGCCCTGTGGGTAGCCCGGCATGTTGTGCATGGCAAAGATCGCATCGCAGGGGAAGCGATCGAACAAGCCGTCCTCCATCATCTGAAGTGCGCCACCCGCCCCTTCTTCGGCGGGCTGGAAGATGAGGTTGAGGGTGCCGCTGAAGTCACCATGCAGGGCCAGGTGCTTGGCGGCAGCCAGCAACATGGCGGTGTGGCCATCGTGGCCACACGCGTGCATGACGCCGTGGTGGCAGCTGCTCCAGGGCAGGCCGGTGGCTTCCACGATGGGCAGGGCATCCATGTCGGCGCGAAGGCCGATGCGGCGAGTGCCCTTGCCCCGCACCAGCTGACCCACCACGCCGGTGCCACCCAGGCCGGTGGTGACCTGGTAGCCCCAGCTTTGCAGGCGCTCGGCCACCAGGCGGGCGGTGCGGTGTTCGTCAAACGCCATTTCGGGGTGGCGGTGGATGTCGTGCCGCACCTCGATGAATTCTTCCACCAGTGCCGGGGCAATGGCTTCCATAACGTCGGACATGAAGGGCTCCAGAGGGTGGGTGCTGATTTGCATGCCACGTTGGCGACATGCACTTAAATTCATCTTATGAATCCTTCATTCCAAAGTCCAATGCATTGTTGTACATTAATCGATAACACAAACTCATGATTCAACCGTGACGCTCGTCCAGCTGAAGCATTTCATCGCGCTCGCCGAAGCAGGCTCCTTCGCCAAAGCCTCGAAGTTGCTGTACCTCACGCAGCCTGCGCTGTCCCGCAGCATTCAGGCGCTCGAAGAGGAAATGGGCCAGGCGTTGTTTGATCGCATCGGTCGGCGCATCGAGCTCACGGGCATGGGTCACCAGTTGCTGCCGCGCGCACAAAAACTGTTGCAGGAAGCCGATGCGATCAGGACCATGGGTCGCCGCATGGCATCCGGTATCACGGGCACCGTGCGGGTGGGGCTGGGTTCAGGCCCTGGGGCCATCCTGTCCATTCCCATGCTGATGCACATGGCCAGGCATCACCCGGAACTGCATCTGGAAGTGGCCCGTGGCGGCACCGAACTGCTCATCCATGCCTTGCGCCAGCGCCGGCTGGATGCGGCCGTCGTCGACATCCGCGCCATGAGGCCGGCCAGCGATCTTCAGGTGTCATTGCAGATCGAGATGCCCGCCAGCTTTCTGTGCCGTGCAGGTCACCCGCTGTGTGCCTGGCCCGGCCCGGTGCCCTTTCAGCAGGTGCTGGCGTATCCGGTCGCTTCCACCCCGCTGAGCGACGAGGTGGCGCGCATCCTCACCGAACGGTATGGGCCCAGAGCCAACCCGGACGACATGGTCACCCTGCGATGCGACGACACCCAGACCCTGGTCGAGGTGGCCCGCAACACCGACGCCGTCGTGCTCACCATCAATGCCGCCGGTCGGGATCTGATTCGACTTCCCGTGGACCCTCCCTTGAACGCAACGGCCCGTTTCGGTCTGGTCACGCTGGATCAGCGTGCCGAGAATCCGGCGCTGGACATCATCCGAAAACTCGTGTCAGAGGGCATGCAGGCATGACACGGATCAGGAACTCATGACGGTTTCTTCCTCATCCAGACGATGGCGGCCCTTCTTGCCGCGATTGGACCACCTTCCTGTCAGGTGCGCCGTTTTAGGGTGTGAGCCATGGCCTGTCTCAGAAAGCCGAACAATCGCTCATCCTGTGACTGAGCCACGTTGAATCGCATGAAATGCGTGGCGGTCTGCGATGGACTGAACACGTTCCCGGGGGCCAGGACCAGGTTCTGCATCAAAGCGGTCTGCGACAGTGCAGTGGCATCCATCTGTTGGGGCAGTTGGCACCACAGCAACATCCCCGCCTCTGGCTGCAGCCAGGGCTGAATGCCCAACTGTTTCAAGCGTTGGCTGACATCGGCCATCGCACGTGCCAGCCGCACTTGGAGATGCTCCAGGTGTTTGCGGTAGCTGCCGTCCTGGAGTGCATGGAGCACCAGGGCGGCAGACACCTGCCCGCTCCCAAAGCAGGTGGCTATCTTCAGATCGACCAGACCTTCCACCCAATCTCGCCGCAGGGCGACATAGCCCACCCGGGCGCTCGCCGACAGCGTTTTTGAAAAACTGCCGACCTGCACGACCCGTTCCAGGCCATCGAACGCGGCGAGTCGGGGGGCAGGCACCCGCTCCAGATCGGCAAACACTTCATCCTCGATCACGGTCAGGTTGGCGGCCTCGGCCAGTTTAAGCAAACGGTGGGCGATCACGGGCGACAGCGTGGCGCCTGTGGGGTTGTGGATGGCCGCGTTGGTGATGTACAGCCGTGGCGCGTGTCGCTCGATGGCCATGGCGAAATGCTCGATATCGGGGCCGCTGGGCGTGTAGGGAATGCCCACGATATGGGCCTGGTGGGCGCGCAGCACCGCCAGGAAATTGAAGTAGCAGGGGTCGTCCACCAGGACGGTATCCCCGGGATTGATCAGAAACCGGCACATCAGGTCAATCGCGTGGGTGCCCGAGTCGGTCAGCACGATCTGGTCTGAACCCGCATCGATTCCCCGGTCGCTCAATCGCCGTGCCAGCAGTTGGCGCAGCGCCGGCAGGCCCTGGGGCGAGCCATAGTCCGTCAGGGAAGCAGCCTCGGCACGGGCCATGGCGCGCAGGCCACGACGCAACGCCTCCTGGGGCAGCCAATCGGAAGGCAGCCAGCCACAACCCGGCTTCATCATGGTCTCATCGGCTTGAAGCGACTGGCGTGACACCCAGAACGGATCCACCGCACGATCCCGTTGTGGACCGATCTCGTTCATGGACAACGGGGCCAGAGGGGCCGCCACGAAGAAGCCAGATCCAGGGCGTGATCGGATCACGCCCTCGGCGCTCAGCCTTTCATAGGCTTCGACCACGGTGGACGTCGATAGACGCATCAATCCCGCCATGGCGCGAATGGACGGCAGTTTCTCGCCTGGGGTCAGGCTACGCGAGGCGATGCGATCGCGGATGGCGTTCATCACGTCGGTGATTCGGGTGCGGGTCTGCATGATCGATCCGAGAGCTGGCGTCAGCCGTTATGGTGTTTGATGCATCACAGTTTTTGCCAACTGTACTGAATTGTGACTGGCGAATGGGCTTCCGTAAAGCGATAAATGGAGCGGATTCAGGAGACGGTTGTGCAACAGAAAACGCAAGGCTGGTTGAGCGGTCTGGTGGGGGTGATCATTTTCAGCGGCTCGCTACCAGCCACCCGGGTGGCGGTGATGGATTTGGACGCCGTCTTCCTGACAGGCGCCAGAGCGGTCATCGCGGGGTTGCTGGCGGCCCTCCTGCTGGGGGTGGGGCGCCAGCAGCGACCTGCTCGGGCTGACCTGTTTCCCTTGGCCCTGGTTGCCATCGGTTGCGTGGTGGCCTTTCCACTCTTGACGGCCCTGGCGCTGCGCCACATCACCTCTGCACACGCCATGGTCTACATCGGTGCGCTTCCCCTGGCCACCGCCATGTTTGCGGTGTGGCGTGGGGGCGAGCGTCCACGCCCGGCCTTCTGGTTGTTTTCCGGGCTGGGCAGTTGCCTGGTGTCTGGCTACGCGCTGATCCAAGGGATCGACATCGCTCCCGTGGGCGATGCGCTGATGCTGGCGGCCATCATCGCCTGTGGTCTGGGTTATGCCGAAGGCGCACGCCTCACGGTCCGGCTGGGTGGCTGGCAGGTGATCTCCTGGGCGCTGGTGTTGTCATTCCCCGCGATGCTGCCGTTGGCCTGGATCAGTGCGCCCGATTCGTTCGCGGGCGTCCATGTTCACGCCTGGATCGGCCTGGCTTATGTGTCGGTGTTCAGCATGCTGGTGGGATTTGTCTTCTGGTACCACGGCTTGGCTCAGGGGGGTGTGGCTTCCGTTGCCCAACTTCAATTGCTGCAACCCTTCTTCGGTCTCATGCTGGCGGCGGGTCTACTTCACGAGCAGGTGACCTGGCAGATGCAACTGACCGCGGTCGCTGTGATCGTTTGCGTGGCGGGCGCGAGGCGATTTGCCCGGCATTGACCACCCGATCGGTCGAGTCGCTTCCTTGAGTGCCTTGCCCGGACTATCCGGCTGGTGGTGAATTCACCGGTTCCGTGTGAGCCATGAAGCGGCCCTCCATGGCCAGTCCGATCATGGCCAGCACGTGTTGCGGTATGACGATCTCGGGTGGGCCATCGACGCTCAGGTCAGGCATGCAACTGCCACCCATGATGCCGGCCAATCCATGCATGGTGGACCAGATGAACATGGCGTCTTCGTCGACACGCGCACTGGGCAAGGCCACCCCATGGATTCGTGAGAGCGCACGGCGGAGAATGTCGAAGGCGTGATTGGCCTCGCGCTGAAGGTCCGGATGAGCCGCTGCTTCGGGCCAGGGGGTGCCGAACATCAGCCGGTATTCGAGCGGGTGCGTGAGTGCGAAACTCAAATACTGACGACCCAATGACTCCAGTTCGGCCCTGGGGTCATCGCTGCGGGCCCGTGCATCCAGATGGCGAGAAAAGTGCTCGAAGCAACGACGCATCACCTCCGCCAGCAGGTGATCGCGGCTCGGGTAATGACGGTAAGGGGCCTGATGCGAAACGCCCAGGCGCCGGGCAACATCACGCAGGCTCAGGTGTTCGATGCCATGGGCCGCAATCGCTTCACGGGCGGCTTCGACGCACGCGTCCTTCAGGTCGGGGGCGGGCATCGGTTCGGACGAAGGTTTAGATCTGGGCATACCACCGACATGGTAGGCCATGAGCCCTCCGATGGCACGGAACGATCGGGCACATGAAAAGCATCCATCGAAAGTTGACAGTGTCTACATTTCACTTCAGAATGTAGACACTGTCAACTCAAGGAATCCATCATGACGCTCATCACGGGGCGCTGGGTCGTTCTGGCCGGCGTGATCGGTCTGGCAGGGTGTGCGGGTACCGCGCCCCTGTCACCACAGACCGAGAACTGGCTCGCCGGACCCTATGTCGAGGCCGATCCCGCACAGCGACAAGATCTGGATATCGATCGCTGGCGGGCTGTCTGGCGTGATCCCTTGCTGGACCATCTGCTGGCCAAGGCGGCAGTCGCCAACCTGGATGCCCGCCTGGCCTGGACGCGGGTTCAACAGGCCCGTGCCGGCATGCGGCAGCTGGCTTCCAGGAAGGCCCCGGACATCGAAATCGAAGGCTCGGCCTCCGATGAACGCACGGGACTTCCAGCGACCGTGAAATCAGGCAATCCCGATGTCAGGGCTTATCGAGGGGGTTTGACGCTGGGCTGGGAACTGGATCTCTGGGGCGCCGTGGATGCAGCGGCTCAGGCAGGAAAAATGGATGCGCTGGCCGCAGAAGCGGGGGCCGAGGCGGTGCAATGGCTGGCCCAGCACGAGGTGGTTCGGCAGTACTTGATCTGGCAGGGTGCTCGCTCACGGCTGGAGGTGCTGGAGCAACTGGTGGCTGCCGATCGAGAGGCGGAAGCCGTGGTCCGCCGCCGGCTTCAGGAAGGCATGGCAAGCGCCATCGATGTGGCGAACCGGGAAGCCGAGCGGCAGCAGACGGCATCGCAGATCCCGGCACTGAAAACCCTGGTGAATGTCACCGAGCATCAACTGACCTTGCTGGTGGGTGAAAAGCCAGGCGCTCTTCAGGATGCCTTCGATCGCGCGCCCACAGGCCTGCCCGTGGCCGAAGCGCTGCCCATCGGCATGCCGATAGATCTCCTCAGGCGTCGCACCGACCTGATCGTGGCAGAGCATCAATTCATGGCCGAAACACAACGGTTGCGCATGGCCGATGCGGACTTGTGGCCGAAGGTCTTTCTGGGGGCAGCACTGGGTCAACAGGACCTGCGGTTGAACGGGCTGGATCTGGCGCCAGCCCGATTCAGTCAACTGGCGCTGGCTTTCACCTTTCCGCTGTTCAACGCCGGCCGGTTGCAGGCGGCGGTTGAGCAGCAGTCGGCGCGTCAGCGTGAGGCCACCCTGAATTATGAAAAAGCGGTGTTGCAGGCCTTGACCGATGTGGAAAACAGCCTGGTGGTTTTGCGCAGGCAACAGCAATCTCAATCGCAGTTGACGGCTGTCTGGAACGCCAGGCAGGACGCGGAAAAGCGCGGGGAGCGTCTGTTTCAGGAGGGGCTGATGGATCCGCTGCAACGGATCGGTCTGACAAAAGCACAACACGCCGCCCGACTGTCGTTGACCGAGTCGGCACTGGCGGTGTCATTGGCGACCTTGCAACTGTACCGGTCACTGGGCGGAGGCTGGCCCGATCAGGGCATCGCCAGCCTCAATCGGGAAAGCAGCGCCCCCATCCACGCACACAGGAGCCATCCATGAAACATCCAGCAACCCCCCTGATCGCGGTCGTCCTGAGTGGTCTGCTCTTGGCAGGCTGTGCACCCGAAGCGGCCACCACAGCCCCCATTCCGGTCGTCTATGTCACGCCAGCGCAGGCGTCCCCATTCATGGCATCGAGAATCTTGTCGGGCAGCTTGCGGCCCAGGGTGGAAACCGATCTGGGATTCAGGGTGGCTGGCCTGATGCTGGAACGGCGGGTCGATGTGGGCTCAGTGGTCCAGAAGGGTGACGTCCTGGCGCGGCTGGACAGCACGGACCACCAGCTCGCACTGGAAGCCGCGGAGCAGGAGGAGGAAGCCGCGAGGGTGGACGATCGGCAGCAACGTCTGGATGCACAACGGCTGGAAAGGCTGGCCCTGGATGACACCGTCGGACGTGCTGATGCCGAACGCCAGCGAACCCGTTCAGAGGCCGCCGCCGCTCGCCTGAAGCAGGCCGGGCAACAACGGGAGTTGCAACGCAACCGGCTCGCCTACACGCAACTCGTCGCCCCATTTGACGGGGTGGTCACGGCGGTTCGCGCCGAGCGCGGGCAGGTGTTGGGCGAGGGCATCCCGGTGCTGACGATGGCACGAGCAGGCGAACTGGAGGTGGTGGTGGATGTGCCGGAGGGCCTGATTCATCGACTGAGGTCCATGCAGGCTTCGGTCCAGCTGACCGAACAACCGCAAGAACAGGGTGTGACGGCTCCATTGCGTGAAGTGGCTGCGGCAGCCCATCCCGCGTCTCGGACCTACCGCGTTCGATATGCCGTGCCCCAGGCGCCCGCCCACTGGCGCTTGGGCATGTCGGCCATGGTGGTGCTCACCGACCAGCCCACCTCAAGCGCCGAGGCGGCCATGCCCAGTGCCGATCTGCCCGTGTCGGCCCTGGTGAATCGCGGCAACGAAACCTGGGTCTGGGTGGTCGATGGCGCAACCGGTCAGTTGACTGCCCAGCCGGTGCAGGTGCAAAGGCAAACCGAGGCCAGGGTCAGGGTGACGGGGGTACCGCCCGGGGCGCTGGTGGTCAGCGTGGGGGCGCACAAACTCGATGCGGGGATGCGGGTTCGGCCGGTGAAGCGAGACGGTTCATCCGGTCTGCCTGGGGTGGGCTCATGAGCGGCCGGTTCAACCTGTCCGAGTGGGCAGTTCATCACCGGCCACTGGTGCTGTTCATGCTGATCACGTTGCTGGTGGGTGGCCTCTTTGCCTTCAGCCGGTTGGCACGGCTGGAAGACCCCGTCTTCAATGTGCCGACCATGACCGTGATCGCGGCATGGCCCGGGGCCACGGCGCACGAAGTGCAGGATCAGGTGCTCAATCGCATCGAGCGGGAATTGCAGACGATAGATGGCGTGGAACGTGTGGGCAGTTTTGCCCGACAAGGCTATGGTGGCATCAATCTCTGGATGAAGGGGGGCACATCGGGTGAAGCGCTGGACCAGGCCTGGTACCTGGCACGCAAGAAAGTGGGCGACATTCGCGACCAGCTCCCTGCCGAGTTGAGGGGCCCCTACTTCAACGACGAATTCAGTGACGTCATCAGCGTGATGTACGCGCTGTCGGCACCCGACCTGACCTGGCCCGAGCTACACGACCTGGCTGAGGACATCAGGCGAACCACGCAAGCGGTCGAGGGGGTCAAGCAGGTCGGCGTGGTGGGTCGGCAAAGCGAGCGCATCTGGGTGGAATACGACACCCGGCACTTGGCCGCCCGGGGCCTGACGCCACAGCAACTGATGCAGACCATCGGGTCACACAGCCCCATGGCACCCGCCGGATCGGTGGAGGGCAGCATCGATCGGGTGTTTGTTCGTCTGGGCAGCCCGTTGCAGTCAGCGGCCGAGATCGCTGCCCTGCCGATCGACGTCGGCGGGCGCCTGTTGAAACTCAGCGACGTGGCCGAGGTGAAGTCGGGCACGGAAGATCCGCCGACCTACACCGTCCGACACCAGGGACAGCCTGTCCTCCTGCTGACCTACACCTTCACCAAGGACGGCAACATCCTGCAGATCGGTCAGGCCCTGGACGAGCGCATGGCAGGGGTGCAAGCTCAGTTACCCATGGGGGTTGAACTGCACAAAGTCGCCGATCAGCCCAAGGTGGTGGACGATTCCATCTGGGAATTCGAAAAAGCCTTCCTTGAAGCCCTGGCCATCGTGCTGGCGGTGTGTTTTCTCTTTCTGGGATGGCGCACGGGCATCGTGGTGGCCGCATCGGTACCGCTCGTGCTCGCCATCGTGGCGATCGTCATGTGGGCGGCGGGCTGGGCGCTGGACCGCATTTCGCTCGGGGCACTGATCATCGCACTGGGATTGCTGGTGGACGACGCCATCATTGCGGTCGAGATGATGGTGGTCAAGATCGAACAGGGATGGGATCGGGTCAAGGCGGCCACCTTCGCCTGGACCTCCACCGCCTTTCCCATGCTGACCGGTACGCTCATCACCGTGGCGGGGTTCATGCCCGTCGGGTTTGCGCAGTCCATCGCGGGCGAGTACGCGGGCGGCATCTTCTGGGTGGTGGGGCTGGCCTTGGTGGCCTCCTGGATCGTGGCCGTGGTGTTCACGCCTTACCTCGGGGTGGTGATGCTGCCGGCCCGGATCAAGGGGCACGGCGATCCTTACGACCGGCCCATCTACATTCGGCTGAGGCGCTGGATCGCGGCCTGTGTCAGGCGTTGGCCCTGGGTGCTGGCCGGCACGGCTGCGCTGTTTGTCACGGCGGTGGCCGGGATGGGCGCCGTGCAGCAGCAGTTCTTTCCCACAGCCTCCCGCCTGGAGCTGATCGTCGATCTCCGGTTGCGTGAAGGGTCCAGCTTCAAGGCCACCGAAGCCCAGGTGAAGCGCCTGGAGGCTGTGCTGGCGCAAGACCCGCAGATCACCCAATTCACCGCCTACACGGGCGCGGGTGCCCCACGCTTTTTCCTGTCGATCAGTGCCGATCTGCCCAATCCCGGGTTCGCCCAGATCATCGTGCAGACCGCCAGCATCGAAGATCGGGAAGCCGTTCGGCAGCGCTTGATCCGCCTGTTCCAGGAAGGGGAGGCCTTCCCCGACGTGCAAGGGCGCGTCACCCGGTTCGAATTCGGCCCGCCAGTCGGCTTCCCGGTCCAGTTTCGGGTGGTGGGCCCTGATGCCGCCGAGTTGAGGCGCATCGCGGCAGAGGTGCGCGACATCGTTCGTCAGAGCCCACTGGTGCGCGACACGCAGATCGACTGGGGCGAGCAGGTACGGTCGGTTCGCCTCGAAATCGACGAGTCCAGAGCCCGGGCGCTGGGCTTCACGCGCGCAGACCTGTCGGCTCAGCTTCAGACCCATCTTTCGGGTGCACCGGTCGCCCAGTTGCAGCGTGGCGAAGAGCGGGTGGACGTGGTCGTCCGCGGCAATGAACAAGAGCGCCAGGCGCTGGAGCGCTTGCAGGACGCCGTGGTGTTCTCCCGCAGTGGCGTGGCCGTTCCGCTGTCGCAGGTGGCGAAAGTGGTGCCGGTCTATGAAGAGCCGGTGCTGTGGCGGCGCAACCGCGAATTGACCATCACGGTGCGCAGCGATGTGCAGGATGGTGTCCAGGGTCCGTTCGCTTCACAGCAGATCCTGCCATCGCTTCAACCGGTGATCGATGCCTTGCCGCCGGGTTACCGCATCGAAGCGGGCGGGGCCATTGAAGAAAGCAGCAAGAGCAACATCGCGCTGTTCGCCGTGTTTCCGCTCATGTTCGTCGTGATGCTCCTGATCCTCATGGTTCAGGTCCAGAGCTTTTCACGCCTCTTCATGGTGTTTCTGACGGGTCCGCTGGGCCTCATCGGCGTGGTGCCCGCGCTGCTGCTGTTTCAAGCGCCCTTCGGCTTCGTGGCCCTGCTGGGTGTGATTGCGCTGGGAGGGATGATCATGCGCAATGCCGTGATTCTGGTCGATCAGATCGACCACGACATCGCCGCAGGTCGACCATTGCATGAAGCCGTGGTCGAGGCCACGGTGAGGCGTTCGCGGCCCGTCGTGTTGACCGCGGCTGCGGCGGTGCTGGCCATGGTGCCCCTGTCAACCAGTGTGTTCTGGGGGCCGATGGCCATCGCGATCATGGGCGGGCTGCTGGGTGCCACGGCACTGACCCTGGCGTTCGTGCCGGCGCTGTATGTCGCCTGGCTGGGGCGCCCGCGTGCAGTGTCTCTGTGAAAAAGTGGCCATTGGGCAAAGAGGCGTGGCACTCACCGTCTGGCAAAGATCGCCACCTGCTGGCGAGCCGACATCACTGGCCGGCCGTCGGGGTGCCAGATCACGGCGGTCTGTGCCGAATAGCCTTCGCGAATCGTCTCGGCTTCGCCCCGTATCAGCCACCACCCTTCGGGGTTGTCTATCTTGGGGGTCAAGAGGTCGATCGACCAGGTCATGGTGCTGATCGGCACGGCGTCGGTGAAGGTGGCAAACGAAATCGGTGGCAATGCGTCCGCGAGCGCCACCAGACTCACCACATCGGCCTGGGTGGCGGTGTCGCGGTGACGCAGCCACACCAGCATCTCCGGGTGGTCGCTGCCGCTGCCGGGCAGGTGGCCACCGGCCAAGCGCCCCTCAAAATGCGCCATGAAGTTGGGGCGCTGCGCCCAGGTGAAGAAGGACGGACAGGACGCCAGGGCGGGTGTGTCCGGCATGGCGTGCAGGCTGTAATCGTGCGGCAGATCGCGTCCTGCGCCAAAGCACAACGTCGCCCGCACAGCCAAGCCGGCATCGCCTTCGAGGTCCACCCCGATGAAAGCCGCCGATTTGCCTTGCCGCAGCAACTGGGGCCTGATGCGCAGCGCCCCCGATGCCGGTCCGATGAACGAAAACTGGGCGGAGCGCAATGGCGGCAGATCCGGGTGGGCCAGCAAGGTGGCCTGCAAACACAGGGAAGCGGACAGCCCCCCGTACGCGGTGCGACCTTGCAGCCAGTCAGCCGGCAGCGTGATCGCGTAATGGTCATCGACGGCCACCAGCGTGGCCAGCATGCTCGAAAAGGCGGTCAATTCGTCTTGCGTGGTGTGGGTCATGATGTCAGGCGTGGTGAGGTCAAAGGGTGCGGGAAAGCCATTCCGGTCATCCCCTTGCTGTGGGTTCAACTTGGGTCGCGTCCCGTGACATGACCGGGAGAAGCATGCAAGAAACAAAGAAACAGGGGATTGAAGGCTGCACATTCGGCTTGAACACTCCCCTCATCTTCCCATGAATGGCTGACCCATCAGCGCCTGAACGAAGACGACCGCCACGAGACCCACATACGCCATGGCAGCGAAGAGGACCGGCAGAAGCGAACGATGCCCAAACACCTTTGCGCACACCACGCCAGCGAGCGGCAGGGCATGCATGGCGTGGGTGGCAAAAAAGTGCGCCACGCGGAGGTCACCGCCGTCACGCGACCACCCCATCAGGAACAGCCCATCGGCATCGCTGGCGGTACCACCTATCCAGTGGCTCCCCATGTCCGCCAAGGTGCCTGCGGTCACGAGCGTGAGGGGTAAGGTCAGGCCCAGGCCCAAGACCAGTCCGAGACGCACGACCGGCGACAGGTCTCCTGCCGGATGGCGGTAAATGGCCCACGCCAGCGTCGTGCTTGCAGAGGTCAGCACGAGGGCGCCGATGCCCATCAAGGAGTACATTGCAGACCACAGAGGCGTGGACTCATTGAAGTGTGAGGCCACACCGAGGCTGGCTGCCGCGCCGATCCAGATCAGTTCCAGCACCACAGCCAGCACCACTGCGCGTTCGTGCCATCGCCACCATGGTCGACCGGTGACTTCGGCAGATGCAAACTGGGCGAATACCGCCAGTGTGACCAGATAAACGACCAGCGCTCCGTGGAATTTCAATGGCTTGATCCAGACATTGATGCCCTGAAAATGCCGTGTATCCATGGCCAAGGCCACGAAAAGAGGCAGCATGGCGATTGCGACACATGCTGCCAATCGGGTGTAGCGAGGCGAGATATCAATCAGATGCGAAGGTGACATAAATCATTCGGCCCAAGGAGCATTTTCAATGGTCTTGACGAGTTCATCATTCAAGAGAAGTTCATTGGTTGAAGTCAGGCTGCAACTTCACCGATTCAAGAGGGTGTCTCGCACAAGCATTCCCGCGCTGTCCAACCAGATATCAATGCCTGGATCAAACTTCCAACTGCACCCACCTTCCATGCAGGACGCTGACTTCTTGAAGAGAAGCACAGTTTGGTCAATCGGAGTTACTGCCAAGTTACCTGTGCTGATGCCGTTCGTCCACCAACTCGAAGAGGGTGATCAATCAACGACCAATGCCCTGATCATTGATGCATGAAAAACACATCATGAGAACCAGCGAACGATCTATCGACAAGGCACTTGAGTGTGGAACCGATCGAGGGCATCCGTTGAATTTTGATAAAAATGAAATATAAAATCTCAGCAACTCTCCTTGTGGTTACCTCGCTGTAACCATAACCGAGTGATCCTCCGTGGACGGTTCGGCAATCCATGTTGAAAACCGTGTCTTTCATTCACTCTCAAAGGAATCGCATGAGCTACCACAAGTCCTGTCTCAAGATGCTGATGGTCTCCGCAGTCGCCACAGTAACGAGCACTGCTGTCTTCGCCAAGGAGCCCGCAGGCAGCTATATCAACCTCTACGTGGGTCCGAGTAATCTGTCATCCACGAACCTCAGTGAATCTCGTCCTGCACCTGGTGGTTTGGTCAGTGGAAAAGCCACTTTCAGCAGTGGTCTGGGGCTTGGGGGGGCATACGGATATCGCTATGGCAACGGCTGGGCCGCTGAAATTCAGTGGGACTATCGCCGTCATGATTTGAAAAACATTGGTGGGAGCCAGATCGACGGTGATTTTGCATCGAACATCCTATTCGTTAACGGATACTATCGCTTCGATAAGATGGGTTCCGTTCGCCCCTTTGTCGGTGCCGGTATAGGCTGGGCGCAGGAAGTGGATTTCGATATCACGCGGAATGGACAGTCGTTAAGCTACAGCCGATCAGGCGGTGCGGCGTTCCAGGCAATTGTCGGCGGAGAAATCGATGTTTCAGACAGGTGGAGTCTGGTTGGCGACGTGCGCTGGACACGTGTCAACTCCGGAACATTCAAAGCCGAGAATGCGTCTTCTGGGGGAGTCCTCACTGGAAAGCCGAAGTATCAACCGGTGTCACTGAACTTGGGCGTGACCTACAAGTTCTAAACCAAGAAGTTTCCGTCGCGCTTCATCATTTGGCGTCATTCACGCCGGCACTCAAGGTCTTGCCCATGTCAAGAATTTTGCTGGTCGAGGACCATGCTCGTTTGGCTGAAACGATTCGAATCGCCTTGGAGCGCGACGGTATCGCATGTGATGTGGTGTCCACACAAAGGCAGGCCATCTCTGCCATGTCAGATGCGCGTTACGCCGCTCTGATTCTGGATCGGTCTCTGCCAGATGGCGACGGACTGAAGTTGCTGGGCCAGTTGCGTGCTTTGCGCGATGGCATTCCCTGCATGATCTTGACCGCCAGAGACGGACTGTCAGATAGGGTGGATGGTCTTGAGGCGGGCGCCGATGATTACCTGACCAAGCCATTTGAAGTCGAAGAGCTGTTGGCTCGAGCACGGGCATTGCTTCGACGCGCGCAGACCTGGATGCCATCTGACGTGGTGTTTCACGATCTGCGCATCGTTCCCCAAACCAGTACGATGCAAGTCGCTGATTCCAGAATCGTGCTGTCATCGACTGAGCTGCAAATACTGATGACTTTGGCCCAGCATCAAGGAAAAGTCGTTCGCCGAGTCACACTTGAAACGGCTGCCTGGGGATTGTCTACTGCAGTGACTCCCAAGGCTCTGGATGTGGCGGTACACCGTCTCAGGGGTAAACTGGCTGCACTGGAGTCACAACTGTCCATCTTCAACTCCAAGGGAATTGGTTATGGTTTGGCGATTCGTGAAGACGAGTAGTTTATCTCTCAGGCTTGCGATCACGCTGAGTCTATCCATACTGTGCATTGCAGCAATGTATCTGATCATTCAATCGATCGTGGTTGAACGATTTTCAGACTCGCTGGTCAAGCAAAGTCTGCTTGGGCAAGCCGCCGACATTTCAGAAGGTCTTCGAATTGATCAGTCCACTGGCGCTGTCAATGTGAACCTTGAGCCTCAGGATGCATTTGGTTTTGATGCCTATTATGCAAATCTTCAGTTTCGGGTTCTGGATTCGGGAGGGCAGGTTGTTGCGTCCTCTGTGGAGAAATTCAATTCTTTGCTGGATGGTGTTCCTTTGGAAGATCAATCGAACCACTACGCTCGCAAGATCGTGGACGGAGTGGACCTTCATATAGTATCGGTTCATCATCAGCTAGGTAATCAGTTGTTCACAGTTCAGCTGGCGAGAAGTGACGGTTTCACACAGCTGGCACATCAAGCGATTACCCCGGCAGTCGCCGAGACAGTCGGGATGGTCGCTGTCGTGTCCATTCTGATTATTTCATTTATGTCATACCTTGGCATCCGGAGTCTATTGAGGCCCATTCGCGATGTGAGCGAAGCCGCGAGCTCGATGGATCAGACGAATCTGTCGGAAAGGCTGCGGTTTGATCATTTGCCTTCTGAAATACACCCACTGATTCATGCATTTAATGGTATTCTGGATCGTTTGGAATTGGCATTTTCAAGTCAGCAACGTTTTTTCTCGAATGCAGCCCATGAACTGAAAACCCCGCTCGCTCTATTGCGCGCTCAGCTGGATTCAAGCCCACAAAAGACCAGCGAACAGACACTTCAGTACATTGATTCGCTCGGTCGCACCGTCAACCAGCTCCTCCATCTGGCAGAAATCAGTTCAGGACGTGCGCGCCCCATGCGATCGGTTGCGGTTATCGATGCTGTTGAGGAAGCTGCCCAATTTTTGTCCTGGCGCGCTGACAGAAAATCAGTGACCATTTGCATTACGCAGTCGCGAGGTGTCGACGTCAGACTTCATGCGGATCCGGGTGAATTGTTTGTTCTCGTGAAAAACATTTTGGAAAACGCAGTCGATTTTGCACCCATTGACAGCACGATTTATGTCCGGATCAGGCCTGATTACTTTGAAGTGGAGGATCAGGGGTGTGGTATTTCTAAGGAGGACAGAGAGCGCGTTTTTGATCGTTTCTGGAAAGGATCTCAAACAGACAGGCAGGGGTCAGGATTGGGGTTGGCCATCTGCAAGGAAATTGCAGTGGCCCACGGCTGGTCGATCAGTTGTTCAAGTGAACCGGGCAAAGGTGCCGTGTTCAGGGTCACCACGGCGTTGTTGAGTCCAACCAGCGGCAACAGCAGATAGGCTGACGTTGTGCGTGAAAGTTGGTGCCTGCGTGGCCCGTAGAGCACAACAGACTGGGCGGACTCAAACCAAGCACTCACCGCCAGCGGTTCACTGACGATTCGGACACGCCCAGGACATGCCGTGGTTCGCACCTGTTTCCGGCAAGCGGGGCGTCATCGCACCTTCGCCAACGGCATGACTGGGGACGCGATCATTTCATGCCAGATGATCGGCGTGTACAAACCCAATCCGGATGCCTATCAAACGGCGGTACGATGGCTGGGCACCGCGCCCGAAGTCATCCTCCTGGTGGCCTGTCACCATTTTGCACAGATGAATGCGCGTCTTGACTCCGCAATCAAACTCGCCACTCGAGTGGCCTGAGAACCCTATGGATGTTGTTTCAATCACCAAGTACCTCGACACCACCTTCCCTGACATTCACAGGGTTTCGGCCTGGGGTGAGACATCCTTCTTCTACAACCCCCATCGAAAGCTCCCACGGGGTATCTACTTTGCAACGATCAAGGAGAAAAATGGCCAGAACGACCGAGCGTCCGATCTGGATCGATCCGATGTCTTTCGCTTGAACATCGGTATCTCCCGATGGACGTATCGATCGCTGTTTGGACAGCAGCCATCCCGACCTCAAGCCGGTGGGGTCGTCGATACAGGACACGATTTCACAGCGCTTGATCAATTGATGCCTCATCCGGTCTATGGCTGGATGTCATGGGTTGCGGTGCTCAACCCGAGTGCCACCACGTTTGAGGCCATCAAACCCCTGCTCTCGGAGGCGTGCAGTCTGGCTGTTCAAAAATTCACCCGGCGAGTGGTGCAGACAAGATGACTTCCTCTTCAGAGAATAGGGATTGCGCGTGACTCGATCGAGCATCAAAACTCAGGCCCGCACAAAGGCGGCCAGCGTCCGTCGCGGGGTGGCAGGTACCGGCTTATCGGTATAGCCCAGTCGGCAAAACATATGCAATGTCTCGTCATCCGGCGTGACGGGTGCTGGACGATTGAGTATCATTTGGTGCGCACTGGCGTAATGGGCTGCCATTTCAGGGAACTCCTGCAAGGCTTGACTCATGGGATGCACGCCCAATCCCAATTCGGTGGCCTTGAGCTGCAGTCGAACGTAGGCACGCCCAGCATGGATCTGGTCTGATCGTCCATTCTTGCCGCTCAACCAGACGAATCCCATCGCGGTACGGCTGCTACCTTCCATTTGGGCCATCATCGCCTTGAATGCCTGGCTGCCCTCCTCGGGAGGCGTGCTCCGGTCGAACAGGCCTATGGTGGTGAGTGCCCGGGCCATCCATGTGTTGATGGCCAAGCCATCGCGGTGCTGAAGTATCTCGTCGGGCCCCACCCGCAGCAGTTGCAAGGTCTCCAGGACCGTGCGGGACGTCAGGAATTCAACCTGCGCCGACTTCACGCAGAGTTCACGAAGCGCAGGGAGATCGGCCGGGGTCACCGTTCCGCCCACTCGAACCGCCTTGTCGCTCACGCTGGCCATCAGCAAACGCAACGTCTGCTCCGAGACCTGACGACTCAGATCAAAGTCGGATTTGGGCGTGTGCCGCTTAAGCACGTGGGCAAATAGTGGGTCATTAACCGCGCCGGTATGCTGAAGCGTGAGGCGAGCAATCGGCCGACTGTCCCATTCCTTGAGGGCGGGACCGAGCTCACCCTGTGGCCACAGGGTCACTTCCACCGCAATTCCCCGAGAGGCCAGGGCGATCACCAGCAGTTCGATGAAGGCGCCGTGTCCGATCAGAATCTGTCGGCCAAAAGGGTCCGTCTGCGGCAATATGCGATCAGGGTCTGTCATCACGGTGATAACGCCGCTCTCCCGCAAATCAACCAGCCACGGCTGGATGTTGTGAGGGTTGGGTGCCGTGATCGCAAAGGCAAGGGCATAGCGGCAAGGGTCGGCTTCGTTTCGTGGGCCACCCCAAGCTTCCACCGCCTGGTCTGGGTAGTCGCTGCTCAGCGAGCAGCCAGTCATGGGAGCTGTGGCTGCAATGACAAGGCCTCCCCCCACCAGTCGTATGCAGGTTCTACGCTCCATTGTCATCTCCGTTCATGGGCACTGATTGGGTATGCCTGACTGTCGTGGCAGGTAGTCTCACGCGGATCGCCGAAGTGCCCGCCACAGGAAGAGCAGCCCAAGGGCCATGAACCAGAGCTGTATCCCTGTTGTCGACACCACGATCGACACCGGCGGCGTGATGCCAAAGAGTTCAAGCGCCGGCAAGGCGACCAGGACACCCACCGCGAGCCCACTCATGCCGGCCCAAACCGGTAACTGACGCTCTCGCAAGATCAAGAGGCCGGTGGCGATGGCCCAAATGGCCGCGAAGGCTGCAACCCCCAGCATCTCCCCTATGGCACCCCCCCAGGCGTTGATGGCAGCCTGCATGGTCTCGATGGCTGCGCGTCCTTCATCAGACAAGCCCGGGGCGGCATGGGCCTCAGCCAGTGCCACGCTACCGGTGAGCCAGCGCAAAATACCGATCGCCCTCGCGAGCGCCGAGGCTGCCGCCGCGCCGATGGCGATCAATGCCAGTACGCCGAGCGACCCAGGGCGTGCCGCCAAAAAGACGGTCACAACGCCGGTGACCAGAAACAACAGCGAGTAGCCGAGGTAAAGGCCGTAGCCCATCTGCACTGCATCGAGCTCCTTTAACAGCAACGGCAGCATCTGCGCAGGGGGAAAGTCAAGGCTGTCGGGCCATTGGATGGCACCGCCAAGTACCGCCATGGGTGCAAAAAGGCCAAAGCCCTGTAGCAGCAGGATCAACCCTGCCATGAGAAAAATGCCACGAGGCCTGGTGTTGTCGTCACCGGTCAATTCATGTTGCGACATGGGGGATCCGTTTCTCATCGATGAGGTGATTGTGTCTAGATGCCGCACTCGTACACAATTGCCTGTATTTGAGATTCTGTATTTCATTCATGAATACCTCCTTCTCCTGGTCCCTCGTACGCTCGTTCCTGGCCGTGCTTGAACATGGCAGTCTTCTGGCGGCGGCACGGCACCTGCAGTCAAGCCAGCCCACGATCGGTAGACACGTCGCGGAACTGGAGTCACAGCTTGGGGTCGTTCTCTTTGACCGCACCGGTCGGGGCCTGGTGCCCACCGAAGCAGCCCTTCGCCTCGCGGACTCGGCGCGTACCATGCAAAGCGGAGCCGATCAGCTGGCGCGAACTGTCGAGGGTGCAGACCGATCGATATCGGGCACGGTACGCATCACCGCAAGTCAGCCCGTGTCGTGTTATGTCCTTCCCCCATTGCTTGCGCAGATGCGCCTGTCACTGCCCGAGGTGCAGGTCGAACTGGTGGCCAGCAACTCAGTGAGCAATCTCCTGCGGCGAGAGGCCGATATAGCGGTCCGGATGGTTCAGCCCGAACAGGCCACGGTCATTGCTCGACGGGTGGGCAAGGTGACCATCAGGGCCTGCGCCCACCAGGATTACCTGCGGCGTCGTGGCGTCCCACGACAGCCTGCCGATCTTCTGAACCACGACCTCATTGGCGGGGACCGCAACGACGACACCCTCAAAGGCTTCGCAGCCGGTGGCATGGCTGCGACGCGGGAGCACTTTGCTTTCAGGACCGACGACTTGATTGTGGCATGGGAAGCCGTTCGGGCCGGGCTGGGGATCGGCTTTGTCAGCGAGCACCAAATCCGAACCGATTCCGCAGTCATGCCGCTACTGCCGAAACTGAAAATCCGACCTTTTCCGGTGTGGCTGGTGGTTCACAAAGAGATCCGCACCAGCAAGCGAATCCGAGCCGTCTACGATTTTCTGGCCGATGCATTACCTGCTGTGGTCTGAATCCGCTCGTTCGCTCAGACTTCATGGCCCTGTGTGAGCGCCTGCTTGACGACCAACCCACCCGTGAAGCCGGTGGCACCGAAAAGAGCGACTCGGGGCATTGCCGCTACCACCTTTCCACGGAGGGGCGCAGATCCAGTTCAAAGGTCCATGCATCGTGTGGCTGTCTGTGCAACCACCAGTAGGCCTCTGCGATGTGGTCCGGGTTCAGAATGCCATGAGGACCGACCTCTGCCACGTGCTGTGCAAAGTGTTCACGTGTGAAGGCGGTGTCGATCAGACCGTCGATGATGACATGCGCCACATGCAAGCCTTGTGGACCGAACTCCCGCGCCATCGACTGGGCCAGCGCCCGCAGCGCCGCCTTGCCGCCGGCAAAGGCGGCAAAACCTGCCGCGCCGCGCTGGCTGGCCGTGGCGCCGGTAAAAAGAAGGGTGCCACGCCCACGAGGCAGCATCACGCGCGCAGCCTCACGACCAGCCAGAAAGCCCGCCAAGGCACACATTTCCCAGACCTTGAAGTACTTCTGCGCCGTGGTCTCCAAGATGGGGAACCGAACATTGCCTCCCACGTTAAACACCACGACCTCAACCGCCCCGACTTCCGCTTCGATGTGCTGGAAGAATTTGATCACCTCATCTTCGCGTCGTGCGTCCAGTCCCAACGCGAGCGCCCGACCGCCCTGAGCCGTGATCTGGTCGACCAGCGGTTTCAAGGCCGCCTCCGTGCGCCGGGCCACGCACACGGTAAAGCCTTCCTTGGCGAAGCGTCGAGCCACCGCTGCTCCGGTGGCGTCACCGGCACCGATCACACAACAGACACCTGGTCCGGGCATGGCGTTCTCCTTGGTGAAGGCCTCAGGCCCGGGCGGTGGGGCGGGCAGATACCTGGGCAAACCAGCGCGACAGGTGGGCCATCTCCGACGGGATGCGCAAACCGACCGCTTTGCCCAGGACGCAAGCACACTGTGC
>CAZEZY010000014.1:0-26620 GCA_964516635.1 uncultured Tepidimonas sp.
GGCCTTCTTCCACGTTCACCTGGAACAGGTTGCGCAGGTCGTACTGGCTGGGCGCGGTCAGGCCCAGGTGGCGCTGCTGCTCCACGGATGCGGGCTCGGTATCGCCTTGCGTGACGATGATGCGGCGCAGGTTGGCGCGGTGCTCGCCAGGCACGTCCTGCCAGGCGGCTTCGCCCATGTGGTCGCCGAAGTGGATCTTGCGGTCCTGTTCGGCCGGGTTCAGGAAGATGCCCCAGCGGTAGTCGGGCATTTTCACATGGCCAAACTGGGCCCAGCCCTGCGGGTCCACGCTGACGGCGGTGCGCAGGTACACGTCGAAGTTCTGCGAGCCGTCCGGGCCCATGTCCTGCCACCACTGCAGGTAGTTGGGCTGCCAGTGCTCCAGGGCGCGCTGCAGGGTGCGGTCTTCGCTCAGGTTGACGTTGTTGGGGATTTTTTCGCTGTAGTTGATGCCGGACATGAGACAGTCTCCGAGAAACAAACGCGGTGGAAATGGCATTCGGTTGCAGCGGGCACCACCGGGAAGCCCGCCACACAACGATCAGAAAACGATCAGACGCGGTTCATGTCGAACTGGGCCTTGTCGCCCTTGCCGTACACCTTCAGGGCACCCTTTTCGCCCACGGCGTTGGGACGCTGGAAGATCCAGTTCTGCCAGGCGGTCAGGCGGCCGAAGATCCGGGTGAACATGTTTTCCTGCTGGGCAAAACGCAGGTTGGCTTCCAGGCCGGTCAGGGCATCGGGCGACATGGCCGCACGCTGCTCCAGCTCCAGGCGGATCTCGTCGGCCCAGTCGATGTCGTCCAGAGCGGCCGTGACGAGGCCCAGCTTGGCGGCTTCGTCGCCATTGAGCGCCTGACCGATGGCGCCACGGGCAGCGGCCATCGGGCCCGCTTCTTCATAGAAGCGACGTGCCAGCCGGGACTGGCCATTCACCATCGGGAAGGTGCCGAAGTTCAGTTCGCTCAGTTGCAGCTTGGGCTCGTTCTCGGTGGCCACCAGCATATAGGCCCGGTCAGCGGCAAAGGCCAGTTCGGCCAGGGTGCCCGCAAAGCAGGAACCCTCTTCGATCAGGGCAAACAGGCTGCGGCTGGACACGTCGAGGCGGGCCAGCGTGCGGCGCAGCATGCCGATGGTTTCGTTCACGAACCAGTGGCTCTGGTGAGCCTGCAGCGTGGCATCCATGGCCAGCACGGCGGCGGCGTCACCGCTGGTCTTCAGCACCCAGGTGCCGATGTCCAGCTCGTTGGTGCGCATGTGCAGGATCGCATCGTCCAGATCACGGGCCATGGACAGCGGATACCAGTTCACGCCAGCGGCTTCAATGCCGGCGATGTCGGTCGGCTGGGCACCGGCGGGGGCCTTCACGGTGAAGGTGGCCAGGCGCTTGACGCGGTCGATGTCGACGGTGACATGGGTGTAGGTCAGCTGGTCGGCTTCGATGGTGCGCTGCAGCGGGGTGAGTTCCACACCCTTGGCGCCAGCGCCCGGACGGGTGCTGCCAGCGGCGTGCTTCTCGGCACGCTCTCGCACCACCTGCGGGAACTGTGCCGGCTTGGCGATGGCATCCACCAGACGCCAGTCCACCGCCTTCTGGCCCCGAACGCCTTCCACGCTGGTGCAGAAGATGTCGGCCAGGTCGTGGCGCACGTGGCGCTTGTCGGTCACGCGGGTCAGGCCACCGGTACCAGGCAGCACGCCCAGCAACGGCACTTCAGGCAGGCTCACGCTGGAGGAACGGTCGTCCACCAGCACGATGTCGTCGCAGGCCAGGGCGAGTTCGTAACCCCCCCCGGCGCAGGCGCCGTTCAGAGCGGCCACGAACTTCAGGCCGGAATGCTGGGAGGAATCCTCAATCCCGTTGCGGGTTTCGTTGGTGAACTTGCAGAAGTTCACTTTCCAGCCGTGAGTGGACAGACCCAGCATGAAGATGTTGGCGCCCGAGCAGAAGATGCGGTCGCGCAGGCTGGTCACCACCACGGCCCTGACTTCAGGGTGCTCGAAACGGATGCGCTGAAGGGCGTCGTGGAGCTCGATGTCCACGCCCAGGTCGTAGCTGTTGAGCTTGAGCTTGTAGCCGGGGCGCAGGCCGGCGTCTTCGTTGATGTTCAGCGCCAGCGTGGCCACTTCGCCGTCAAACGACAGCGTGACGTGCTTGTACTGCGAGGGGTGCGTCTGGTAGTTGACGATCGGATTGGTCACGGGGTTGGTGGTCATGGCTGGCTCCTGGTATGAGGTCTTCTGTGCAACATGCACTGAATTGCATCTATGAGATGAATCATACTGCATGTATCCGACCTGTGTCAAATGAATTTTAATGCATCATATCAGGACTTACCCTGATGCGTCATGTCGTCATTTGCAGGAAACGGCGGACCTCCAGTTTCAGTCGCTGGTATGTCTCGTCCTCGGGGTAGGCACTCGTGTTGATCGCCAGATCGGCTTTGGAGTAGAAAGCCGAACGCCCCTCCAGAATGCGCTTGAGGTCTTCCAGGGCTTCGCGGCTGGCGGCCATGGGACGCATGTCCCCCTGAGCCGCCACACGAGACAGGTGATCGGCCGGGTCGGCCTGCAGCCAGACCGTTGTGCAATGCTGAAGCAAGAGATTGAAATTGGCCGAATCGGACACCAGCCCACCGGGTGTGGCAATCACGACTTCCGGGTAGATCTGGATCGCCTCCTCCAGGGCGCGGCGCTCGTAGCGCCGGTAGGCGTTGGTGCCGTAGAGGTTGTGAATCTCACTGATGCTGCAGCCTGCAAACTGCTCGATCTCCCGGCTGAGCTCGATGAAAGGGTAGCCCATGTCGGCGGCCAGTCGCCGGCCCAGCGAAGACTTGCCTGCACCGCGCAAGCCTATCAGAGCGATGCGGGCATGTCGGCCCTGGGCATCGACACCGGTGCTGCCAAACAGTTCGACCAGTTTCATGCGGGCGCGCCGCAGTTCGGATTCGTCACGCCCCTGCATCAATTCGCGGATCAGCAACCATTCGGGCGATGAGGTGGTGACATCGCCCAGCAACTCGGCCAGCGAGCATTGCAAGGCGCGCGCCACCTGCAGCAGCACCAGAATGGACGCATTGCCGGAGCCGTATTCCAGATTGGCCAGGTGCCTCTCGGACACATCGGCGGCCAGCGCCACCGCCTTGCGGGTCATGCCCCGACGCGATCGCAGGGTCCGAACCCGCTCGCCCAGGGCAACCAGGAATGGACTCCGGTCATCTCCGGAACCCTCCACCCCGTCCAGGACGATGCCCAGACTGTCTTTGTGATGAACCCCGGAAGAAATTGAGACTGTGGCCGCTTCTGACATGTGACACCGTTGTGGTTTTGCAGGCCAAGGGAAAACCCTGATCAAATCAGGCAACCCAAAACATGCACTTTAATGCATACTACAAAGCACGCACGATAGTGCATTTATACCGTCTTTGGCGGGCACTGAACAGATCCGCTCCTCAATCATTTGACAAAACAATGAACCAAACTGCATTGCTTCCCAATTTCTGGTCAGGTCGATGGCAAGCCGGCCGTGGCCACGGGACGCCCCTCTTTGACCCGGTGCTGGGCACCGAACTGGTCCGCGTTTCCAGCCAGGGGCTCGACCTGGCCGAGGGTTTTCGCTTTGCCCGTGACCAGGGCGGCGGCGCCCTGCGGGCCCTGAGCTACGGCCAACGCGCCGCCCTGCTGGGCGAGATCGTGAAGGTGTTGCAGGCCAACCGCGAAGCCTACGAAGAGATCGCCACCGCCAACTCGGGCACCGTCGCCAAGGATTCGGCTGTGGACATTGACGGTGGCATCTTCACCCTCGGTTACTACGCCAAGCAGGGTGCGGCCCTGGGCGACGCCCACTTCCTGCTGGACGGTGAGCGCATCCGCATGGCCAAGGACCCGCTGTTCCAGACCCAGCACATCCTCACCCCCACCCGTGGCGTGGCGCTGTTCATCAACGCCTTCAACTTCCCGAGCTGGGGCCTGTGGGAAAAGGCCGCGCCGGCCCTGCTGTCGGGCGTGCCCGTCATCGTCAAGCCCGCCACCAGCACCGCGTGGCTCACCCAGCGCATGGTGCAGGACGTGATCGACGCCAAGATCCTGCCCGCCGGGGCGCTGTCCATCGTCTGCGGCTCGTCGGCCGGTCTGATGGACCAGCTCGAACCGTTCGACGTGGTGTCCTTCACCGGCTCGGCCGAAACGGGGCGCATCATCCGCTCGCACCCGGCCGTGGCGCAACGCTCGGTGCGCTGCAACATCGAGGCCGACAGCGTCAATTCGGCTCTGCTGGACCCCGCCGCCACCGCCGACAGCGAAGCCTTCAACCTGCTGGTGAGCGAGGTGGTGCGCGAAATGACCGTCAAGAGCGGCCAGAAGTGCACCGCGATCCGCCGCGTGTTCGTGCCGCGCGCGCTGTACGACGCCGCCGCCCAGGCGATTGCCGCCAAACTGGCCAAGACCACCGTGGGCAACCCGCGCAGCGAAGGCGTGCACATGGGCGCCCTCGTGAGCCGAGAACAATACGACAACGTGCTGGCCGGCATCGCCCACCTGAAGACCGAAGCCGACGTGCTGTTCGACGGCAGCCAGGTGGCTCTGGTGAATGCCGACCCCGGGGTGGCCGCCTGCGTGGCTCCCACCCTGCTGGGGAGCCGCCAGCCAGCCAGCGCCCGCGTGCTGCACGAGGTGGAAGTGTTCGGCCCGGTCGCCACGCTCATGGCCTACGACGGCATCGAGCAGGCCCACGAGCTGATCCGCCGCGGCGAGGGTTCGCTGGTCATGTCGGTCTACAGTGCCGATCCGGCCTTCATCGCGCAGACGGCGGCCGAACTGGGCTCCAGCCATGGCCGCATCCACGCCATTTCGCCCGACATCGCCACGCTGCACAGCGGCCATGGCAACGTGATGCCGATGTCGCTGCACGGCGGCCCGGGACGTGCGGGCGGCGGCGAAGAACTCGGCGGCCTGCGCGCGCTGGGCTTCTACCACCGGCGTAGCGCCGTACAGGCCAGCACCGCTGCGCTTGACCAGTGGGGCAGCCGCGCCGCTGCCCTGAATGTCTGACCCCTTGACACCGATACCACCCCGCCAGAGGAGACACCCATGATGCACCGCCTGCCCCCACCACCCCCGGCAGAATACAACTTCGCCCAGGACCTGATCCGACTCAACGCCTCGCGCAACGGGAAAGTGGCGCTGATCGACGACCATGGCCAGCTGACCTACGGCGAACTCGCCGAGCAGATCCGTCGCATGGCCAACGGTCTGCGGTCGCTGGGTTTGCGCCGCGAAGAGCGTGTGCTGCTGCTCATGCACGACAGCAACGACTGGATCGTCGGTTTCCTGGGTGCGCTGTACGCTGGCATCGTGCCAGTGTGCCTGAACACCTTGCTCACCGCCGAAGATTACGCTTTCATGCTGCGCAACTGCCGCGCACAGGCAGCGTTGGTGTCCGAGACGCTGCTGCCCACACTGGAGGCCGCGCTGGAACAGGGCCCGCACGAGGTCAGGCACCTGGTGGTGTCGAATTCCACTTCGCCGCTGCCCGCCGCGCCAGGCCACCAAGCCGTTGCCATGAGCGACCTGCTGGCCCGAAGTGCCCCCCAGGCCATCCCCACCGTCACGATGGCGGACGAAGCGGCCTTCTGGCTGTATTCCTCTGGCTCCACCGGCCGCCCCAAGGGCACGGTGCATACCCAGGGCAACCTCTACTGGACAGCCGCCCTTTACGCCCAACCGGTGCTGGGCCTCACCGAGGCCGACACCGTGTTCTCGGCCGCCAAGCTGTTCTTTGCCTACGGCCTGGGTAACGCGCTGAGTTTCCCGCTGAGCGTGGGCGCCACCGTGGTGCTCATGGCCGAGCGCCCCACGCCGCAGGCCGTGTTCAAGCGCCTGACCGGCAACACCCCCGCCCTGGCCGGCCGCCAACCGACCGTGTTCTACGGTGCCCCCACCGGCTATGGCGGCATGCTGGCCCAGCCCGACCTGCCCGCCAGGGCCGATGTGGCCCTGAGACTGTGTTCATCGGCCGGCGAGGCCCTGCCACGCGATATCGGTGACCGCTGGACGGCCCACTTCGGTGCCGAAATCATCGACGGCATCGGCTCCACCGAAATGCTGCACATCTTCCTGTCCAACCGCCCGGGCGATGTGCGCTACGGCACCACTGGCAAGCCGGTGCCCGGTTACGAAGTGGAACTCCGCGACGAAGAGGGCACCCCCATGAAGCCGAACGCCGATGGCTCCATCGACATCGGCGACCTCTACATCAAGGGCCCGAGCGCCGCGCTGATGTACTGGCACAACCGAGAGAAGTCGCGCGACACTTTCCGGGGCGAATGGACCAAGAGCGGCGACAAGTACAGCCGCGACGCCGAGGGCTACTACACCTACGCCGGTCGCAACGACGACATGCTCAAGGTCAGCGGCATCTATGTCAGCCCGTTCGAAGTGGAAGCCACGCTGGTGCAGCACCCGGCCATCCTGGAAGCGGCCGTGATTGGCAAGACCGACAACGAAGGCCTGACCAAGACCAAGGCCTTCATCGTGCTGAAAGCCGGCCAGGCGCTGGATGAGGACGGCGTCAAGGCCTTCTGCAAGGAGCATCTGGCCCCTTACAAATACCCTCGTTACATCGAGTTCGTGCAGGAACTGCCCAAGACGGCCACTGGCAAGATCCAGCGCTTCAAGCTGCGCGACCTGGAAGCATCCCGGGCCGGCGCCTGAAAAACCCCAGGCACCCGGGGCAACTCAGTCCGGGTGCTGCAGGGCAGATTGAGGCAAGCCGAACACCCGGTCAAACGCCCAGGTGAACGCCATGGTGTAGAACAGGAAAAACACCAGCAGGCCGGCATCGGCCAGAAACGCCAGCCAGAGCGAGGTGTTGAGCCACCAGGCCATCACCGGGATGAGAAGAACAGCCAAGCCGCCTTCAAAACCAATGCCATGCGCCACACGACGGCGCCAGGAACGACCCTTGACCGCCTGCTTGCGCTCCCAACGCTCAAAAAGGCTGTTGAAGACATAGTTCCAGGCCAGTGCAATGCCCGAGGTCAGCACGGCCAAGCCCAGCGCCGAGCCGGCCGGCTCACGAAACGCCCAGGCCAGCGCGGTCGCGACGAAAATGACCGCAAACGTTTCATAAAGCACCGCTTGCACGACCCGTCGGGTACGCGGCCCCATGCGGCGCCAGGGAGGCGGCGTCCTCCCCGGCGCCGGAGGGTTCTGAACCATCAGGTGTCCTTGGAGATCTTGATGCTCGGGAATTTGGACGAGAAATCCTTCGCCTTGCCCGCCACGGTGATGGCCACCTGACGCGCCACGGCCTTGTAAATGCCCGCGATCTCGCCTTCGGGATCGGCCACCACGGTGGGTCGGCCGCTGTCGGCCTGCACGCGGATCTGCATGTTCAGCGGCAAGGCGCCCAGGTAATCCATGCCGTACTCGGCCGCCATGCGCTTGCCACCTTCGGCGCCGAAGATGTGTTCGGTATGGCCGCAGTTGGGGCAGCAGTACACCGCCATGTTCTCGACGATGCCCAGGATGGGCACGCCCACCTTCTCGAACATCTTGATGCCTTTGCGGGCATCGAGCAGCGCGATGTCTTGCGGGGTGGTGACGATCACCGAACCCGTCATGGGTACGCGTTGGCTCAGCGTGAGCTGGATGTCGCCAGTACCGGGGGGCATGTCCACCAGCAGGTAGTCGAGGTCTTTCCAGTTGGTCTGGCGCAGCAATTGCTCCAGCGCCTGGGTGGCCATGGGGCCGCGCCAGATCATGGCTTCGTCCTTGTCCACCAGGAAGCCGATCGAAATCACCTGAACGCCGAAGTTCTCCAGCGGCTCCATGGTTTGGCCATCGGTGCTGTCGGGGCGGCCCTCGATGCCCATCATCATCGGCTGGCTGGGGCCGTAGATGTCCGCGTCCAGAATGCCGACCCTGGCGCCTTCGGCGGCCAGCGCCAGCGCCAGATTCACTGTGGTGGTGCTCTTGCCCACGCCCCCCTTGCCCGAGGCCACGGCAATGATGTTCTTGACGTGAGGCAGCAACTGCACGCCCCGTTGCACCGCATGGGCAATGACCCGGGTCTGCAGGTTGACAGACACGTTCTCCACCCCCGCCACGCTCTTGGCGGCGGCAATCAGCGCCTTGCGCAGGGCTGGATGCTGGCTCTTGCAGGGGTAACCCAACTCGAGATCGAACGACACATCGCCCTCGTGAACCTGCAGGTTCCTGATGGCCCGGGTGGTCACGAAGTCTTTGCCCGTGTTGGGATCGGATACGGTTTGCAGCGCCTGCAGCAGCGCCTGTTGTTCTACGGCCATCTGAAGTGGTCTCCGGCAATGAATAGGAAGGGCTAGTCTAGCCGCTCCCGCCGATGCCACCTTTCGCCGGGGCTGCAGTGCCCTCATTAAAATCGTGGGCTTGCCCTCAAGGACACCCACATGACCGCGCGCCCCGAAAAACGACGCTTCTTCGTCACCACCGCCCTGCCCTACGCCAACGGGCACTTTCACATCGGCCACATCATGGAGTACATCCAGGCCGACATCTGGGTGCGGATGCAGCGCATGCACGGGCATGAAGTTCATTTTGTCGGCGCAGACGACGCCCACGGCGCACCCATCATGATCGCCGCCGAAAAGGCCGGCAAGACGCCGCAGCAGTTCGTCGCCGACATCGCCGCCGGCCGTGCCCCCTACCTCGAAGGCTTCCATGTGAAGTTCGACAACTGGCACAGCACCGACGGCCCCGAGAACCACGAACTGGCCCAGCGCATCTACCTGGACCTCAAGGCCAACGGGCTCATCGCCACCAAAACCATCGAGCAGTTCTTCGACCCCGACAAGGCGATGTTCCTGCCCGACCGCTTCATCAAGGGCGAATGCCCGAAGTGCGGAGCCAAGGACCAGTACGGCGACTCCTGCGAAAGCTGCGGCGCGGTGTACGCCCCCACCGAACTGAAGAACCCCTACTCCGCCCTGTCTGGCGCCACACCGGTGCTCAAAACTTCCGAGCACTACTTTTTCAAGCTCAGCGACCCGCGCTGCATCGAATTCCTGGAAAACTGGACCAGCGATGCGGGCCGCCTACAGCCCGAGGTGCTCAACAAGATCAAGGAATGGTTCGCCAAGGACGAGCATGGCAACGGCGGCCTGGGCGACTGGGACATTTCGCGCGACGCGCCCTACTTCGGCATCGAAATCCCGGACGCACCGGGCAAGTACTTCTACGTCTGGCTGGACGCGCCCATCGGCTATCTGGCCAGCCTGAAGAACCACTTTGCCAAGGGCCAGGCCGCCCACCACTGGCACGCGCCTTCGCGCACCGCGCAAAGCTATGAGGAATTCGTGGCCGACCCGGCGGTGGAACAGGTGCACTTCATCGGCAAGGACATCACCTACTTCCACACCCTGTTCTGGCCAGCCATGCTGCACTTCAGCGGCCGCAAGACGCCCACACAGGTCAACGTCCACGGCTTCATCACCGTCAACGGTGGCGAGAAGATGAGCAAGAGCCGCGGCACCGGCCTGGACCCGCTGAAGTACCTGGGTCTGGGCATGAACCCCGAGTGGCTGCGCTACTACCTGGCCGCCAAGCTCAACAGCCGGGTGGAAGACGTGGACTTCAACCCCGACGACTTCGTGGCCCGCGTCAACAGCGACCTGGTGGGCAAGTACATCAACATCGCCTCCCGTGCCGCCGGCTTCATTGCCAAACGCTTGGGTGGCCAGTTGGGCACCATGTCCGGTGACGGCGAAGCCCTGCTCGACCACCTGCAGCAAGCCGTCCCCGGCGTGGCCGAACTGCTCGCCGAACGCGAGTACGGCAAGGCCATCCGTGAGACCATGGCCCTGGCCGACCGCGTGAACGAATACGTGGACCAGAACAAGCCCTGGGAACTGGCCAAACAGCCAGGTATGGACGCCCGCCTGCACGACGTCTGCACCACCTGCATCGAAACCTTCCGGGTGCTGACCGTGCTGCTCAAACCGGTGCTGCCGGCGCTGGCCGTGCAGGTCGAGGCCTTCCTGCAATGCGAACCCCTGAACTACGCCAACGCCACCACCCCGCTGGGGGCCGGCCACTCGATCGGCGCCTACCAGCATCTGATGCAGCGGGTGGACATCAAGCTGCTGGAAGCCCTGTTCGAGCCGCCGAATGGGGCCCCCACGGTTGACGCTGTTGCATCCTCCCTGCCCCCCGATGGGGCTGACACCGCCTTGGGGCGGCCGGGCGGCGAAGTCATCGCGCCCACGATCTCCATCGACGACTTTGCCAAGGTGGACCTGCGAATTGCCCGCATCGAGGCCTGCGAGCCGGTGGAGGGCTCCACCAAGCTGCTGCGCCTGACGCTGGACGTGGGCGAAGGCACTGACCCGCAGGGGAATCCGATCCGGCGCAACGTGTTCAGTGGCATCGCCAGCATGTACAAGCCGGAAGACCTCGTCGGCAAGCTCACCGTGATGGTGGCCAACCTGGCGCCCCGAAAGATGAAGTTTGGCGTCAGCGAAGGCATGGTGCTGGCCGCCAGCCACGCCGACGAGAAAACCCAGCCGGGCATCTACGTGCTGCAACCCTGGCCGGGCGCCCAACCCGGCATGCGAATTCACTGATATCCTGTGCCCATGCCCTCGTTCGCTGCGTTTCGCCCACGTCTGTTGCAGGACCTGCGCGACTACAGCAGCGAGCGCCTGTTCAAGGACATGGGCGCAGGGGCCACGGTGGGCATCGTGGCCTTGCCGCTGGCCATGGCTTTTGCCATTGCCTCGGGCCTCAAGCCGGAGGCTGGCCTCTGGACTGCCATCATTGCCGGCTTCCTCATCTCGGCGCTGGGGGGATCGTCGGTGCAGATCGGCGGGCCGGCAGGGGCTTTCATCGTCATTGTCTACGGCATTGTGGAACGTTATGGCCTGGCCAACCTGCTGATCTCCACCCTCAGTGCAGGCGTCCTGCTGTTTCTGCTGGGCTTTTTCAAGCTGGGCACGCTGGTCCGCTACGTCCCGGTGAGTGTCGTCATCGGCTTCACCAACGGCATTGCGGTGCTGATAGCCCTGTCTCAACTGCGGGACGTCATGGGCCTGCAGATCGAGAAGATGCCGGCCGATTTCTTCCAGCAGATCGGCACGCTGTCACGGCATCTGGACACCTTCAACCCCTGGGCATTCGGCCTGGCCGCTGCCTGTGTCCTGGGGCTCTTCATCTGGCCCAGACTGTGGGCCAGCGAATCCGGTTTCCGCAAGAAACTTGACGAAATCGACGCCGTCAGCGCCCTCAAAGCCACCTCGCGCGTTCCGGCGCCCATCATTGCGCTGGTCAGCCTCTCGCTGCTGGCCTGGGCGATGGAGATGCCTGTCGAAACCATCGGCTCCCGTTTCGGGGGCATACCCCAGCATCTGCCGGCTTTTCAGCTCCCGGCGTTCTCCTGGGAAACCGTCAAGCTGCTGGTGGTCCCCACGTTGACGATCGCCCTGCTGGGTGCCATCGAGTCGCTGCTCTGCGCCCGGGTGGCCGACCAGCTCAGCGATCGCCCCAAGCACGACCCCAACCAGGAACTCATGGCCCAGGGCGTGGCCAATGTCGTGGTGCCTTTCTTCGGTGGCATGCCTGCCACCGGCACCATCGCCCGAACCGTCACCAACATCCGGGCCGGTGCCACATCCCCGGTGGCGGGGCTGGTTCATGCGGCCACGCTGGCCGTGGTGGTGCTGGCGGCTGCCCCGCTGGCCAAGCACATCCCGCTGGCCGTGCTGGCCGGTGTGCTGCTGTTCGTGGCATGGAACATGGGCGAATGGAAGGAATTCGCACGCCTCCGGCAGTTCAGTGGCCACTACCGACTCATGCTGCTCTCGACCTTTTTCGTGACGGTGATTTTTGATCTCACCGTGGCGGTGGAACTGGGTCTCGTTCTGGCCGTGGTGCTGTTCGTGCGCCGACAGAGCGAGATCTTCCGGGCCGAGCCGCGCCAGATGGCCGACGGACGCCTGCATTACCAACTCTATGGCTCGCTGTTTTTCGGCGCGGTGGCGAAGATCGACCCGATTGTGGAAACGGTGGAGCGCTCCCCTGAGGGCTGTCATGTGGTGCTGGATGCCAGTCAGATGATCTCGCTCGACACCACCGGGCTCGACGCGCTGGAGCAACTCCACAAGGCGCTGGAAAAGCGGGGTGGGAAGCTTTCCATCACCGGCCTCAACGAGCAGCCGTCCTCACTGGTTCGCCGATCGGGCTTCGCCAGTCACCTCCAGCCCTTGGACTGACGGGTACCCCTGGCTCCTGACATCCCCTGCATTGGCTAAAATGGGTGGATATCCTCCAACAGGCCTCCGTCATGAATCTGTTCGCCCGCCCGCATTACGCCTCTGACGCCACGCAGTTCATCGAATCGCTCAAGCAGCAGAAACCCGAACTCGAAGCCGAGCAGCGTCAGGGGCGTGCCCTGCTGTGGGACAAGCAGGTCGACCGTCAGCTGTCGGCCGAGGCGCAAGCCGCCCGCGTTCGGCAGAAGCCCTACGTCTACCAGACCGAGCCTTCCCTGCGCTGAGATGGCCGCTGGCCCTGTGCCACCCGAATCCGGTCTTGCCCTGCCCACCCCGGAAATCCTGCCCGTCAGCATGCCGGAAGTGGTCGACCAGGTGGCCCTGGCGCGGCTGTACGGCGAACCCCTTTTCGCACTCCCTCAGGATCTCTACATCCCGCCCGATGCGCTGGAGGTGTTTCTGGAGGCCTTCGAGGGCCCGCTCGACCTCCTCCTTTACCTGATCCGCAAACAGAACTTCAACATCCTCGACATTCCCATGGCCGAGGTCACGCGACAGTACCTGAGTTACGTGGAACAGGTGCGCGCCCGCAACCTGGAGCTGGCCGGCGAATACCTGCTCATGGCCGCCATGCTCATCGAAATCAAGTCCCGCATGCTCCTGCCCCCCAAGGGAGTGGACAATGCCGAAGACGCCGAAGACCCACGCGCCGAACTGGTGCGACGCCTGCTGGAATACGAACAGATGAAGCTGGCGGCCCAGCGGATTGCCGAATGGCCTCAGCTCGGGCGCGACTTCCTACGGGCACAGGTCTGTGTGGAGCAGGCGCTGGCGCCTCGCTTCCCCGATGTCCACCCTCAGGACCTCGCCGATGCCTGGCATGACATCCTCAAACGCGCGCGGCTCGTCCAGCACCACAAGATCAGCCGCGAGGCACTGAGCGTCCGTGAACACATGAGTCTGGTGCTGCGACGGCTGCAAGGCCGACGGTTTGTCGAATTCGGCGACCTCTTCGAGGTGAGCCAGGGCGTCCCGGTGCTGGTGGTCACTTTCATCGCCATGCTCGAACTGGCCAAGGAAACACTCATCGAGCTCACACAGGCCGAGGCCTATGCCCCGATCTACGTGCGGCTGGCCTACACGCCCACCTGAACCTCACCGATGAACACCCTCTCATCCAGCAACGGCCCATCCGCCCCCACGCGCCACTTCGATGTGCTGATCGTGGGCAGCGGCCTGGCCGGCCTGTCCACCGCCCTGCTGCTTCCTGACCACCTGCGCGTGGCCGTCCTCACGAAGCGCACCATCGAAGACGGCTCCAGCGGTTGGGCCCAGGGCGGGATTGCAGCGGTGCTGTCCGAAGACGACAGCTTCGATGCCCACGTCGATGACACCTTTGTGGCCGGTGCCGGCCTGTGCGACCCCGAGGCCACGCGCTTCACGGTGGAAAACGCCCCCGAGGCCATCGCCTGGCTGCGCGAGATGGGCACCCAGTTCACGCTGCACGATGGCGAACTCCACCTCACGCGCGAAGGCGGACACAGCCACCGCCGCATCGTCCATGCCGCCGACGCCACAGGCGCAGCCGTCCAGCACACCCTGATTGAACGGGTGCAGCAAGCCCCGAACGTTCAGGTATACGAAACCCACAACCTGGTTGACCTCATCCTCAGCGACAAGCATGCCAGTCAGGCCCTGCTGCCCCGCCGATGCCTGGGTGCCTATGCCCTCAACGAAGCCACCGACCAGGTCGAGGCCTTTGTGGCTCCCCACACCGTCCTGTGCACGGGTGGCGCAGGCAAGGTGTACCTTTACACCTCCAACCCCGACACCGCCACGGGCGACGGCATTGCCGCAGCCTGGCGGGCCGGCTGCCGGGTCGCGAACATGGAGTTCATCCAGTTCCACCCCACCTGCCTGTACCACCCCAAGGCCAAGACCTACCTGATCACCGAGGCCGTGCGTGGCGAGGGCGGCCTGCTGAAGCTGCCGGCACACCTGGGTGGTCACCGCTTCATGCCCGACCACGACCCCCGTGCCGAACTGGCCCCGCGAGACGTGGTGGCGCGTGCCATCGACTTCGAGATGAAGAAACACGGCATCGATTGCGTGTACCTCGACATCTCGCATCAGCCCGCCGCTTTCCTGCACGAGCACTTTCCCAACATCCTGGCGCGCTGCGCCGAACTGGGCATCGACATCACCCGGGAGCCGATACCGGTGGTGCCCGCCGCTCACTACACCTGTGGCGGCGTGATGACCGACCTGAACGCCCGAACCGACCTGCCTGGCCTGTACGTGGTGGGCGAGGCCAGCTGCACCGGCCTGCACGGCGCCAACCGGCTGGCCAGCAATTCACTGCTGGAATGCATGGTGTTTGCCAAGGCCGCCGTGCGAGACATGGCGGCCCAGCCTCCTGCCGCCATCCCGGCCATCCGGCCCTGGGACGACAGCCGCGTGATCGACGCCGACGAGCACGTGGTCATCTCGCACAACTGGGACGAACTGCGCCGCTTCATGTGGGACTACGTCGGCATCGTGCGCACCGACAAACGCCTGGAGCGCGCGGCCCACCGCATCGCGCTGCTGCGTGCCGAAATCCACGAGTTCTATTCCCGTTTTCACGTCAGCCGTGACCTCCTCGAACTCCGCAATCTGGTCGAAGTGGCCGATCTGATCGTCCGATGCGCGCAGGCCCGCAAGGAAAGCCGTGGTCTGCATTTCAGCCGCGACCATCCGGGCCTGCTCCCCCAGGCACGGCCCACGGTGCTGACACCGCTCAGCGCCTGAGCGTTTTCAGTTCCCAGGTGGCCGACATCCGGCCCGCAAACGTGATGTCCAGCGTGGCCCCGTCGCTGGCCTCGGTCAGGCGCACGCCGGGCTGGGGCGCCGGCTGCGTCTGCTCCACCGCCAGCAAGCCAGGTGGCCACTTCAGGCTCAGCTTGGCGTCCATGGGCAGGTAGCCGTCGAGGTAACGGCGCATCAGCGGGCCGGCATGGAGCTTCCAGCGACCCTCGCCAGTCGACTCAAGCGCCTGCGAACGCAAGCCAATGCACACATGGCCACCGCGCTTCACATCGGCCAGTTCAACGCGATGCCCTTCCACCCAGGCCCGGCCCACACCGGTGGTTTCCAGAATCTCGATGTGCTGGACGCGTTCGCGGTTGAAGGCCACCACCACGCGCCGGTTCGGATCGAGCTGCAGGTGGCAGGTCTTGAGGGTGACCACACCGGTCTGCAGGCTGACCGGGTCGATGACCGCGCTGGCCTCGTAGCGGTAGGCCTCGGGGTCAGGCCGCTCGGCGAGGAAGCGGAGCTGGCCTTCCAGCGCGATGTCGTCCATGTCGAGCCGTGAGGCCGAAGCGGGCAGCGCAAAAACGCTGGCCCCTACCGCCAATCCCAGCCAGATTGAGGTTGTCCACTGCATCGAACACTCCAGCCATCCGGGGCAACACCGCCCCTGTGGCACATTGTGCGCCGAAAACTCAGGCTGCGCCGATGTGCGGCACCAAGGCCCCGGCGTCGTGTCCGGCCTTCTTCGCCGAGGTGAAGGCCAGCATGCGGTCGATCGGCTGCCGCGCCCGGGGAATCAGCGCCGGATCCACATGAATTTCATTCAAACCGTGTTCCAGCACCATGGCCACACCGGCCAGGCCGTTCATGGCCATCCAGGGGCAATGCGCACAGCTCTTGCAGGTCGCGCTGTTGCCAGCCGTGGGCGCTTCGATGAACACCTTGCCGGGATTCAGGGTGCGCAGCTTGTGCATCATGCCGTTGTCGGTGGCCACGATGAATTCGCGCGCGTCCATTTCCTGCGCTGCCTTCAGGATCCCGCTGGTGGAGCCCACCGCGTCGGCCAGGGCCACCACGTCGGCAGGGCTCTCGGGGTGCACGAGCACCTTCGCGCCCGGGTGCCGTTTCATCAGATCCTGCAACTCGAACGCCTTGAATTCGTCGTGCACGATGCACGAGCCTTTCCACATCAGCATGTCGGCGCCGGTTTCGCGCTGGATGTAGCTGCCCAGGTGTTTGTCGGGCGCCCACAGGATCTTGTGGCCCTTGTCTTTCAAGGCCCGCACGATGTCCAGTGCGCAACTCGATGTCACGAGCCAGTCAGAGCGTGCCTTCACCGCTGCGCTGGTGTTCGCGTACACGACCACCGTCCGGTCGGGGTGCTCGGCGCAGAAAGCGGCAAAGTCGCCTTCCGGGCAGCCCAGGTCCAGCGAACAGTTGGCGTCCAGATCAGGCATGAGGATGGTCTTTTCAGGCGACAGGATCTTGGCGGTTTCGCCCATGAAACGCACGCCGCTCACCACCAGGGTCTGTGCGGGGTGGTCGCGGCCAAAGCGGGCCATCTCCAGGCTGTCGCTCACGATGCCGCCGGTTTCCTCGGCCAGGTCCTGCAGGTCCGGGTGCACGTAGTAGTGCGACACCATCACGGCGTTGCGCGCCTTCAGCAGGCGGCGGATCTTGTCCATCAGGGCCAGGCGCTCGTCCGGGGAGGGCTCCTGAGGCACACGGGCCCAGGCATGGCGGGTGGCACATGCGGGCTGCTCATAATCGATCTCGATCACCTGTTCCATGTCTGTTCCTATGGATGTCCAACCTGCTCAGAAGGCCTCGAAACGCATTGAAAAATCCACGGCCTTCACGTCTTTGGTCAGCGCTCCGATGGAGATGCGGTCCACACCGGTTTCTGCAAGGGCTCGCACCGTGCTTTCATTCACCCCACCCGAGATTTCCAGTACCGCGCCTCCCTGCGGATGGCCGGCATTCAGGCGCACCGCCTCGCGCAAGGTGGGCAGGTCCATGTTGTCGAGCAGCACCATGCGGGCGCCAGCGTCCAGCGCCTCCTGCAGTTGCGCCAGGGTTTCCACCTCGATCTGCACGAACTGGGCCTGCGGCGCGGTCTGCTGCACGCGCTGCAGCACGGCCGTCACCCCCCCGGCGGCTGCGATGTGGTTCTCCTTGATCAGCACCGCGTCGTAAAGGCCCAGGCGGTGATTGGCACCACCGCCTGTCAGCACCGCATACTTCTGTGCCAGTCGCAGACCAGGCAGGGTCTTGCGCGTGTCCACGATGCGTGCCCGTGTGCCGGCCACCCGATCCACATATTGCGCCGTCTTGGTGGCAACGGCACTCAGGGTCTGCAAAAAGTTCAACGCCGTGCGCTCGGCCGTCAGCAGGGGCTGGGCACGCCCTTCGATGACCAGCACCACCTGATCAGGCTCACAGCGCTGGCCTTCGCTCACATGCCACACGATGCGAGCCTGCGGGTCCAGGGCCAGCACCGTGGCCTCCACCCAGGGCTGACCGCAAATCACCGCGGCTTCGCGGGCCAGCACACGGGCGCGGGCACGCTGAAGCGGGTTGACCAGAGCGGCCGTCAGGTCGCCAGTGCCCACGTCTTCCTGCAAGGCCCGGGTCACATCGGCCCTGGCCAGTGCCGCCAGCTGCGTTGGAGAAAATACGTCCATGTCGTTCATTCGTTTCGGGTTGTCATGGCCAGATCACGGCTCTTCAGCCCGCAAGCATAACGGCTGCCTGCCCATGCCCCCGGGCAAGACCCGCCATGGGATCGACTAGACTCCACCCTGACGAGCCGGCTTTTGCGCTGCAACGGCCGGTGTCCCTCGGACAGACACCCAACGACCCATGAGCGAGACCACTCAAAGTACGCCCTACGGCACCCTGCCCGCCGCATCGCCTCTGCCCCCCCGCAAACCGGTGAGTCTGCCGCGTCTTCAGGAGATGCGGGAACGGGGTGAGAAAATCGCCATGCTCACGTCCTACGATGCGACTTTTGCCGCCGTGGCCGACAGCGCGGGCGTCGAATGCCTGCTGATCGGCGACTCCCTGGGCATGGTCTGCCAGGGCCTCAGCAGCACGGTCGGTGTCACCCTCGACACCATGTGCTACCACGTGCAAAGCGTCACCCGAGGCCTTCGCCGGGTTCAGGGTACCGCCTGGGTGATCGGTGACCTGCCCTTCGGGAGCTATCACGAGTCGAAAGAACAGGCCATCCGCAGCGCCTCTGCCCTGCTGCACGCCGGTGCCCACATGGTCAAGCTCGAAGGCGGTGGCTGGACCACCGAAACCGTCCGCTTCCTGGTGGAGCGAGGCATTCCGGTCTGTGCCCACCTCGGCCTCACACCGCAGACCGTCCATGCGCTGGGTGGCTACCGCGTGCAGGGTCGCAACGAGGGCGATGCCCTGCGCCTCAAGCGTGAAGCGCTGGACCTGCAGGAAGCCGGCGCCGCCATGCTGGTGCTGGAAATGGTGCCGGCGGCGCTGGCAACCGAAGTGACCCAGCAACTGCCACGTTGCCACACCATCGGCATCGGCTCGGGCAACGGCACCGCCGGCCAGGTGCTGGTCATGCACGACATGCTGGGCGTCAACCTCGGCAAGAACCCCAAATTCGTGCGCAACTTCATGGACGGGCAGAGCAGTGTGCGGCACGCCATGGCCGCCTACGTGCAGGCCGTGAAAAACGGTTCCTTCCCCGACAACGCCGTCCACGCCTGGTAAACCCATGCAAGTGATCCACACCATCGCGGCGCTGCGTGAGCACCTCGCCAACTTCCGCTCACCCGCCTTCGTGCCCACCATGGGCAATCTCCACAGCGGCCATCTGGCCCTGGTGCGCCAGGCCAAGCCGCTCGGCGATGTCACGGTCGCCAGCATCTTCGTCAACCGCCTGCAGTTCCTCCCCCACGAAGATTTCGACACCTACCCGCGCACCCTGGAACTGGACTGCGCCAAACTGCAGGCCGAGGGATGCGATGTCGTTTTCGCGCCCTCTGAACAGGAGCTCTACCCGGAGCCCCAAGGCTTCAAGGTACATCCGCCTGCCGCACTCGCCGACATGCTGGAAGGCCATTTCCGGCCAGGTTTCTTCACGGGCGTGAGCACCGTGGTCATGAAACTGTTCCACATCGTTTTTGGCCAGTCACGCGGGCAGGGCCATGCCGTTTTCGGCAAGAAGGACTACCAGCAGCTCATGGTCATCCGGCAGATGGTCCGACAGTTTGCCCTGCCCGTCACCATCCATGGCGGCGCCATCGAGCGGGCCCCGGACGGTCTGGCCCTGAGTTCGCGCAACAGCTACCTCAATCCCACCGAACGGGCCGAGGCGGTCCAGCTGTCGCTGGCACTCAAAACCCTCGCTGCGGGCGTGCTGGGCGGGGAACACAACCTCGCTGCACTCGAAACCCATGCGACCCACGCGCTGGCCGAACGGGGCTGGCTGGTCGACTATGTCACGGTCCGACGCCGCGAAGACCTTCAAACACCGCAAGGCACCGACTTCCAGCCAGGCGCGCTGGTGGCCCTCGGTGCAGCCAAACTGGGCCGCACCCGCCTGATCGACAACTGGGAGTTCTGAAGGCCGCTCAGGCGGCTCAGTGCTGCTCGGCCACCGGATCGCGGCCCATGAGGCGAGCCAGCGCCTCCATGGGCTTCAGACGGCCATCCAGCAAGGCCACCACGGCATCGGTGATCGGCATGTCCACCCCCAGCAACCGCGCCCGTCTCGCCACCGTGCGGGCGCTGTAGACGCCCTCGGCCACATGGCCCAGCGAATCCACGGCCTGCTGCAAGGTCTGCCCTTTGGCCAGCAACAGGCCGACCTGGCGATTGCGGCTCAGGTCACCCGTGGCGGTCAGGACGAGATCGCCCAGGCCGCTGAGACCCATGAAGGTTTCCGGGCGAGCACCCAGCGCCACACCCAGACGCACCATCTCGGCCAGCCCGCGGGTGATCAGGGCTGCACGGGCGTTCAAACCCAGATTCAGGCCGTCACACAGACCCGTGGCAATGGCCATCACGTTCTTGACCGCACCGCCGACCTCCACGCCGGGCACGTCGTCGTTCGCATACACCCTCAGAGACGGGCTGTGAAAAGCCGCGACCAGGCACTGGCGGACATCGGCATGCGCACTGGCAGCCACCAGCGCCGTGGGGGAGCCGGCTGCCACTTCACGGGCGAAGCTGGGACCGCTGAGCACCCCGACCCGCAGGGCCGGCGCCACCTGGGCCGCAATCTCGTGGCCCAGCCAGCCCGGCGCATCCTCCTCACCCAGGGGGCGCTCAAAGCCCTTGCACAGCCAGGCCACGGGGACCGACAGTTCACGCAAATGCGTCAGCATGCCGCGCAAGGCGGCCATGGGCGTGCCGATGATGACCAGGTCGTCGCTGGTCACCGCATTGCTCAGCCGATCGGGCGAGCAGGAAAAAGCCTGCAGACCCGGCGGAAACACCGCTTCCGCCAGGTAACGGACATTCTGGCGTGTGGCCTGCATGGCATCGGCCTGCGCCGGATCGCGGGCCCACAGCCGCACCTGATGTGGGGCCCCCTTGTCGCTCGCTGCCGCGATGGCCAGCGCCGTGCCCCAGGCGCCGGCGCCAAGAACCGAGAGCTTCATCGTGCCCGCGCAGCCAGCCGCTGCTTACTGGGTGAAGATGGGTGAAGCGCCGTCCTGCTGCACCTGCTGCTGCTCGTACATGGCCTGGAAGTTGATTTCTGCCAGGTGGACCGGGGGAAAGCCGCCGCGCTGAATCAGGTCGGCGACGTTGCCACGCAGGTACGGATAGACGATCTGCGGGCAGGCAATGCCCAGGATCGGGCCCATCTGCTCCTGAGGCAGGTTGCGCAATTCGAAAATGCCCGCCTGCTTGGCCTCGACCAGAAACACGGTCTTGTCCTTGATCTTGGTCTGCACCGTGCAGGTCACGCTGACTTCGAAAATGCCTTCGGCCACGGGCTCGGCGCCCACGCCCAGCTGGATGTCGACGCTGGGTTGCTCCTGTTCGAGCAGGATGCCCGGGGAGTTGGGCTGTTCCAGAGAAGTTTCCTTCAGGTAAACACGTTGAATCTGGAACACGGGGGTCAGCTGCTCGTCGGCCATGATGAATAGGGTCTGGTGAAAAAGAAAGCCCGATTATGTCAGCATGGGCACCAGCTCACCCCGGGCATCGAGCGCATGCAGATCATCGCAGCCGCCCACGTGCTGGCCATTGATGAAGATCTGCGGCACGCTGGTACGGCCCACACGAGCGGCCATGGCCGCACGCACATCGGGCTTGCCATCCACCACCACCTCTTCCCATTCGGAGACCCCACGCTCGCGCAACAGTGCCTTGGCGCGCTGGCAGTAGGGGCAGTAATCGCTGCTGTAGATCGTGACCTGTGCCATTTCAGACTCCTTGAAGACTCAGCTTAACCCTTTTGAACCGGCAGATTGGCCGCCCGCCACGCGCCCATGCCACCAGCCAGGCAATAGGCCTTCTCGTAGCCCAGTTTCTGGGCCATGGTCACGGCACGCTTGGAACGGATGCCCGAGGCACACACCATCAGCACCGGCAGCGACTTGTTCTTGACCACCTGCGTCAGGCGGTTGTCGAGTTCGCCCAACGGCACGTTCTTCGCATTCGTGACGTGTCCCGCCGCAAATTCGTCGGGCGAACACACATCGACCACCACCGCCTTCTCGCGGTTGATCAGCTGCACCGCCTCGGTGGGTGTCACGCTGTGGGCGCCTCCCCCTTTGGTCAAGGCAGGCCACATCAGCATGGCGCCCGAAGCCACAGCAATCAGGATCAGCACCCAGTTCTGAACAATGAAATCCACGGTTACCCCTTTTTGTACAACCCGCTATTCTAAAATCACCGGTTTTGCCCTGCTTCCGATTCTGCCTTCATCATGCACAAGCTTGTCCTCATTCGCCACGGCGAGTCCACCTGGAACCTGGAAAACCGCTTCACCGGCTGGACCGATGTGGACCTCACGCCCACCGGCATTTCCCAGGCGATTGCGGCGGGCCGCCTGCTCAAGGCCGAAGGCTGGGACTTCGACGTCTGCTACACCAGCGTGCTCAAACGCGCGATCCACACCCTGTGGTACGTGCTCGACGAAATGGACCGCACCTGGCTCCCGGTACTCAAAGACTACCGCCTGAACGAGCGCCACTATGGTGCCCTCCAGGGCCTCAACAAGGCCGACATGGCCAAACAGTTCGGCGACGAGCAGGTGCTCATCTGGCGCCGCAGCTACGACACGCCACCCCCTGCCCTGGAACCCCAGGATCCGCGCGGCCAGCGCAACGACCGCCGCTACAGCCACTTGCCCGCCGAGCAGATTCCGCTCACCGAATGCCTGAAAGACACCGTGGCTCGCGTGGTGCCTTGCTGGAACGAAACCCTGGTGCCCACCATCCGTTCCGGCAAGCGGGTGCTGATTGCCGCACACGGCAACTCGATCCGTGCGCTGATCAAGCACCTGGACGGCATTTCCGAAGCCGACATCGTTCACCTGAACATCCCCAACGGCATTCCGCTGGTGTACGAGTTCGACGAACACATGCAGCCCCTGCGCCGTTATTACCTCGGTGATGCAGCGGCCGCTGAAGCTGCCGCGGCTGCCGTCGCCAGTCAGGGCAAAGCCTGACGCCTCCCTCAGGGCTTGGTGGAACCACCGCCGCTCCCGCCCGTCCAAGGTGTATATTGCACAAGACTGTCCGGAAAGACCGGCTGAAGGGTGACCGATGGGCCAGAAATTGAAGATTGCAGGATGGATCGCCGTGGGCGCGCTGGCTGGCGCACTGACCACGGTGCAGTTGCAGGCGGTGGCGCGGGGCGCCATGTCGCCCCTGCCACTCGAAGAGCTTCAGCAACTGGCCGCTGTATTCGGCATGATCAAAACCGATTACGTGGAGCCGGTGGACGACAAGAAACTCATCACCGACGCCATTTCGGGCATGGTTTCCTCGCTGGACCCGCACTCCCAGTTTTTCGACAGCAAGAGTTTCAAGGAATTCCGCGAAGGCACCAGCGGTCGTTTCGTGGGCGTGGGCATCGAAATCACGATGGAAGACGGTCTGGTCAAGGTGGTTTCGCCCATCGAAGACTCCCCCGCCTTCCGCGCGGGCCTCAAGTCCAACGACCTGATCACCAAGATCGACGAAACGCCGGTCAAGGGCATGTCGATCAGCGACGCCGTCAAGCGCATGCGCGGTGAACCCAACACCCGTGTCACGCTCACCATCTTCCGACGCGACGAAAACCGCACCTTCCCGGTCACCATCACCCGCCAGGAAATCCGCACCCAGAGCGTGCGTGGGCGCGTGATCGAACCGGGGTATGCCTGGTTGCGAGTGTCGCAGTTCCAGGAACGCACGGTGGAAGACTTTGCCCGCCGCCTCGAAGCCATCTACAAGGAACAGCCTGACCTGAAAGGGCTGGTGCTCGACCTGCGCAACGACCCAGGAGGCCTCCTCGATGCTGCTGTGGCCCTGTCAGCCGCCTTCCTGCCCGACAACGTGGTCGTGGTCACCACCAACGGCCAGCTGGCCGAGAGCAAAGCCACCTTCCTGGCGTCGCCACGCTACTACATGCGCCGCAGCGGCCCCGACCCGATACGCCGTCTGACGGACAACACCAACGGCATCTTCAAGACCGTGCCACTGGTGGTGCTGGTCAACGAAGGGTCGGCATCGGCCAGCGAGATCGTGGCTGGCGCCCTGCAGGACCACCAGCGTGCCATCATCATGGGCAGTCAGACGTTCGGCAAAGGCTCGGTGCAGACCGTTCGCCCGCTCGGCCCCGATACCGGTCTGAAGCTCACCACGGCCCGTTACTACACCCCCAAGGGTCAGACCATCCAGGCACGCGGCATCGTGCCCGACGTGTGGCTGGACGAAACCGCCGAAGGCAATGTGCTGGCCGCCTTGCGCACCCGAGAAGCCGATCTGGGCAACCGACTGGGCAATGGCCAGCCACGCGAACTCACCGAGGCCGAACGCGAAGCCGAGCGGCAGCGCGAGCAGGAACGCGAGCAAGCGCGTCAGCGGCTGGAGGAAGAGCAGCGCCGCAACCCGGGTCAGCGTCTGCTGCCCGAATTCGGGTCCGAGAAGGACTTCCAGCTCCAGCAGGCCCTCAACCAGCTCAAGGGCCTGCCGGTCATCGCCAGCAAGACGGCCACCGAACGCACCGAGCCCAAGGCCGAGAACTGATGCCGGCCCATGAATGACGAGCAGCTGCTGCGCTACTCGCGGCACATTCTGCTGGACGAACTGGGGGTGGAAGGCCAGGAGAAACTGCTCGCCTCTCACGCCCTCGTGATTGGTGCGGGGGGCCTGGGCTCTCCGGTGGCGCTCTACCTGGCCAGTGCCGGCGTCGGACACATCACCCTGGTCGATCACGATGTGGTTGACGCCACCAACCTGCAACGCCAGATTGCCCACAACCTGGCCCGTGTGGGTTTGCCGAAGGCCGGGTCGGCCAAAGAGGCCATGCATGCGATCAATCCGGACGTGCGGATCGACACCGTGCTGCAGCGGGCCGACGCTGCCCTGCTCGACACGCTGGTCCCGGCCGCTCACGTGGTGCTGGATTGCACCGACAACTTCGCCACCCGACACGCCATCAACCGCGCCAGCGTGAAACACGGCGTGCCACTGGTGTCGGGGGCAGCCATCCGGTTTGACGGGCAACTGTCGGTTTACGACCCACGAGATGCGGCTTCGCCGTGTTACGCGTGCGTCTTCCCTGACACCGATGGCCTGGAAGAAACGCGTTGTGCCACCATGGGGGTGTTTGCGCCTCTGGTCGGCATCATCGGGACCATGCAGGCCGCCGAAGCCCTCAAACTGCTGAGCGGCATGGGGTCTAGGCTGGTCGGTCGCCTGCTCATGCTCGACGGCCGCGGGATGGAGTTCCACGAAGTCCAGCTGGGCAGGCAGCATGCCTGCGCCGTCTGCGGATCATCGGCCTGATCAGGCCATGACGATCCAGCCCTCAAGCGGATCGAATTCGGGCAATCCGTAGCGGGCGTCGCCTTGCCGGTGCTGTGCCTCGGCCCAGGCCGCCTGAATCAGACACAGCACCGCATCCAGGGTGTCGCCCTGGGGGTCGTTGATCAGGGCATCGCGCAAGGCGTTGGAGAGCTGGAGCCGTGCGTTCAGGGTCTGCAACCACGGTGTGGCGCCGGTTTCCAGGGCATGCAGCAGGTCTTTGCGGGCGATCAGCCGATCGGGCGTTTGTCGGGCACGGTCGTCGCTCTTGTAGCTGCGGCTGCTCAGCACGCCGCGGGCCAGCAGCCCTGGATAGGCTTCCAGGGCCACCCGGCGAGGGTCGCCCTCATGCAGGCCTGGCAGGGCCACCCCGGCGTCCAGCAGCAAAGGCACCCCGGCATGCAGCATGAATGCCACCGGCGGGTTCACCCACTTCATGCTCGGGCTCGAGCCTGCCGGGGCATCGGTGGCGCGGTGGGCGAACTTGCCACCGACCGGCCGCGCCTGGCAAAACGCCGCGAACTGGTCACGAATGGTGGCCCGATCCAGCGCGGCATAGTGCCGCATGCAGTCCACCCAACGGGTGGGCCAGCCGAGTGTCTCCACGAGCTCACGGGGCAAACCGAACGGCAGGTCGAAAGCGCCCACCCAATGGCCCGGTGCTTGCAGTTTTTCAGCCCATGCAGGCAGGGTGTCGTAGCGTTCCAGCCTGGCCAGTTCGATCCGGCAGGCAGCACCCGATGAGCGCAGATGGCCGACCGCCAGGACAATCGGTTTGCGCCGGCTGGGCGCGCTCGTGAAATCACAGCCCCAGATTTCGGGGCCTTCAGCGGCCATGCGCGTTCAGGCGCGGCCGATGATGCTGGCCGTGGCCATCAGCTCTTCGAGCAGGGCCAGCGACACCTTGCCCGGCACGCTGTAGGGGTCGAATTCCGGTTTTTCGGAATACTTCAAGACGATGGAGGTGTTGAGCTTGGTCAGGTTCACCTGCCCCATGGTCCAGCCACCAAAACGCCGTTCGGTGATCTCTTCGTAGTGCAGCAACTCCACGTCCTTGTGGCGCGGGTCGGCCAGGATGTGGTTGTAGAGGTTGTTCACAGACCGGCGCCCGCCTTCGATGGCCTGCACGAAAATCCCGCCCCCGTAGCAGAGGATGCCGGTGATGCCGTTTTGCAGGTTGTGGTGGCGCGCGGCTGCCAGGATCGACTCGATGGCATCGGTGCGGTCTTTGTCGACTGCACGGCTCACGTACAGAAGCCTCACCAGCATGTCATTTCCCCTTGGGAATGAGCGCCAGAAACTCGCGGCGCAAGTTGTTGTCCTTCAGGAAGACCCCCCGCATCACGGAGTTGATCATCTTGCTGTCCATGTCCTTGACACCGCGCCACGCCATGCAGTAGTGGCTGGCTTCCATGACGATGGCCAGGCCGTCGGGCTGGGTCTTTTCCTGAATCAGGTCGGCCAGTTGCACCACCGCCTCTTCCTGGATCTGCGGACGGCCCATGACCCATTCGGCCAGGCGGGCGTACTTGGACAGGCCGATCACGTTGGTGTGCTCGTTGGGCAGCACGCCGATCCAGATCT
>CAZEZY010000015.1:0-20690 GCA_964516635.1 uncultured Tepidimonas sp.
TCATCGGGTAATAGGTGCCGCCCTTCACCGTGGCGTCGTTGCACACGATCATGCAGTCCACCCCGCTCACACGTCCCACCCCGGCAATGATGCCGGCGCAGGGCGCGTCATTGCCGTACAGGTTGAGGGCGGCCAGCGGTGCCAGCTCCAGGAAGGGCGTGCCGGGGTCCAGCAGCATCTGCACCCGGTCGCGGGGCAGCAGCTTGCCGCGCGAGGTGTGCTTGGCGCGGGCGGCTTCACCACCACCCTGGGCCACACGTTCGATGTGGGTGCGCAGGTCGTCCACCAGCGCACGCATGGCGGCGGCGTTGGCCTGGAAGTCGGCACTGCGGGGGTTGAGTTGTGTCTCCAGAACGTTCATGGGTGGGTCCTTGGCGGGGTTTTCTCCGGATTGTGCGCCACACCGACCGCGCCATCCAGCCCGGGGTCGTGTCAATAAGGGTGCAAATCGCGCCACCCGATGTTAAGCTGGGAACCTCTTTGCTTCATTCGGCAACCCTTTGTCCAACCCGACCCGGCTCCCTGGGAAAACCCCTCTGGCCATGACGCCCATGGCCTTTGCGAGGGCCATCGTCTTGGCCTACGAACGGCGTCGGCTGGACCCCTCAAAGGCGCTGGAGCAGGCACAGATCACGCCTGACGAACTTCTCATCGAGGATGCCCGCATCACGTCGGCGCAGATGGAACGCTTGTCCGGTCATGCCATGCGTGAACTCGACGACGAGGCTCTGGGCTGGTTTTCCCGCCCACTCCGATGGGGCAGCTACGGCCTGCTGGCACGGGCCTCCATCAGCGCGCCCACCCTGGGGGTGGCACTGAAACGCTGGTGCAGGCACCACGGCTTGCTGGTGCCCGACGTGACACTGACGCTGGAGGTGGCCGATGCGCAGGCGATCGTGACGCTGACCGAACACCAGGACCTGGGGGGCCTGCGGGAGTTCTGCCTCGTGTCGCTGCTGCGCAATGCCCTGGGCCTGGGCAGTTGGCTGATCGATTCCCGCATCCCGCTGCAAACGGCGGCGTTTGCTTTCCCAGCCCCCCGGCATCTCGACGCCTACGCCGTGCTGTTTCCAGCCAGCCAGGGGGCCCGGTTCGGGCAACCCGAGACCCGGCTCGAATTCGATGCCGGCTACCTCGCGCTGCCGCTCAGGCGAGATGAGCAGGCCTTGAGCCAGATGCTTCAGCACGCCCTGCCCCTGATGGTCAAACCTTATCGGCGGGACCGCCTGCTGCTGGAACGGACACGACAACTGATGCTGGCACATCCGGCACTTTCTCACAGCGCCGAGAGCCTTGCCCCCCTGCTGCACGTGTCAGCCCGAACACTCCACCGACAACTGCACGAAGAGGGGGTGACGCTGCAAAGCCTCAAAGACACCGTCAGGCAGGCACGCGCCAGCGAACTCCTCCTGCGCACCCGCAAACCGGTCAAGCAGGTGGCCGAAGCGGCTGGTTTTCAGAATGAAAAAAGCTTCATCCGGGCATTCCGTGGCTGGACCGGACTCACCCCTGCCCGGTTTCGTCAGGCCAGTGACCGCCCACCCTCGGTCGAAGAAAGGCCGCCGGCCGACTGAAAAACGCATCTGCCCAACAGCTCTGTCGAACCTAGTGTCCTGGGGGTCCACCCCAGAGCTCAGCGAGTCCCGACAATTTCCACTGTTTCGGATCCTCACGCTTCAGAATGGAATGGGGACAACCCGGCGCTGAAAGGTCTATGCGATCCGGTATCAGACGCATTTGGCTTTTGGTCGAAAAAACGGTTTTCACGATCGGTTTCAGCATGGAGTGACCCGACTGCTCCACCACCACCGCCAGTTTGTGGTTACTGAGCAACACCAGCGACCCCACCGGATAAATGCCAAGGCTCTGCACAAAGGCTTGAAAGATGCGTGGATCGAGATGGCCGTTGACCCATTGCGACATTCGGGCCAGCGACTCCGCCGGATCCCAGCCAGCCTTGTAGGGCCTGTTCGACGTGATCGCGTCGTAAACATCGCATATTGCACCCATGCGCGCCATCAGGCTGATCTGATCACCCGATAGCTGCTTCGGATAACCAGTTCCGTCCAGCTTTTCGTGATGATGGAGACTCACATCAATGGCCTCCTGGTGATCGACACCTGCCTCCATCAAGCGACGGGCGCCATGGGCCGGATGCTGTCGAACGAGTGCAAACTCCGCTTCTGTGAGTCGTCCGGGTTTGTTCAAAATCTCTAGCGGGACATCCACCTTCCCAAGGTCATGGAGCAGCCCGGCAAATCCGGCCGCGCTGACCTCTTCGCTAGACAATCCCAGTTGTCGAGCCAATGCCACCATCAGGGCACACACCGCCACCGAGTGCAGGTAGGTGTAGTTGTCAGCCGTCTTGAGTCTCGCCAGGCTGATGAGCGCATGAGCATTGCGGGTGACGGATTGGGCAATTTCTTCAGATACCTGCCGCGCCACTTCCAAACTGATCGCCTTGCCCATGCGCGCATCGGAAAACATGGCCCTGACTTCCCGGTGTGCGCTGTTGCAGATGGCTGTGGCCCGGGCCACTTCGTCCTGCATGCTGCAAGAGAGGTTTGCCGCATGCCTGTGACGATCCTCCATCAAGGAGGCCTCCACTTCGTCCGGCATCTCCGGGCGGTCTTCCACTGCAGGCGGTTCCAGCACATCAAGGCCTTTGCTGACATCGATCCAGACCGCCTTCACGGGACTTGACACAATTTTGTTCAAGTCATCGGATGATTTCAGGACGAAACGGTTGCGCCAGAAAGGGTGATCCACCCATGAACCTTCTATGGACTGGATGAACATGCCCAGTCGCAATTCATGTAACGGGATCTTTTTCAGCATCAAACGCTCCGAAATCTTGCATCGAACTGATAATTGCCGAGACCAGCCCCGCAGGTCAGTTGGGACCAAGGATGGAATTCATTGTAGTAGGCCACTTCCCGAATCGGATCTTTTTGGCTGGCGTGCCCCAATGCCTGGTCATGCATCTTTCTCACGACCACCTGAGTCTGTGCCGGGCAGTCCATCAGCACCCTTGCGATGAAACGGTTGCCTCTCCCCTGGACACTTCCATCCTTTGCCCCAACAGCCCACCGAACGGCGTCATATCCACACCCCGTCAACGTAAAACCAGCGGCCCGCTTCACGCACGAACCGGCTGCGCTCATGCAACCGGTTCCCACGCCCTGCCTGGCGTGAACGGGCCACGAATTCGACTTCAGCGGTATCGGGGCCGGTCAAGCCCTGCGACCGGACCTCAAGCCCGAGCCAGCGGACTCCCGGTTCCAGCGTCAATTCGCCCGGGCGCGTGCTGGGGTGCCAGGTGGCGAGCAGGTAATCCACATCGCCGAGGACAAAAGCCGAATAACGCGATCGCATCAGCGATTCGGCATCCGGTGCATCCGCGCCACCCAGGGCCCAGCGGCCACAGCAGGCAGCCCAGGTGGTCGCCTGCCCTCTGGGGGAATTTGAGAGTCGGCCGCAGGGACAAGGCGCGTCGGGTGTCAGGTGGGCGTTTTCGGCCATTCGCCGATGATACGCGTCATGGTTCGCTCCAGCGCACTCCGGCTGCTGCTTTCGAGGAACACGCAAGGCTTGCCGTTGCGTTTGCAGTGCTCCTTCACCCGCCAGTAGGCGTTATGGCTGATGCAACCCACCTGACAGATGACCAAATCGGCCGCCGCCAGCGTGGCAGGCAACTGACCCAGGCTGTCCTCCTCGCCACCATCGTGGTGCAGCAGCTCCAGGCCATGCGCCTCCACCACTTCTCGGTAAGCCGGCAACTGAGCGGTACGCCCACCCACGCAGGCCACGCGCCGGGGCACCAGGTGGGGCACCTCGACATGCGCCATCTTCCCCTTGAGCCGAATCGAATCACAGCGATTTTCAGCAACGGGCTCACACGCAGGCATGAGGCACGCCGGGGAAGCCTCCGCATCGGGTGCGCGGCGCGCAGCAGTCCGCATGGCACGTGTCAGGGCCTGGTTTTCCACTTTCAATTGTTGCCGCTCTTGACGCAAGGTTTCCAGCGTGTCCAGCCCGCTCAGCGTTTCCGACATGGCAGCCAGGCGTTGCGCCATCTGGTGCCGAGCCCCCTCCTGCTGGGCCAGTTGCTGACGCAGCTGCGAGATCTCCTCTTGCATGGCCTCCTCGCGTTGCTTCCAGAGACGCTGCTGGTTGCCAAAACGCACCTGCCATTGCTGGATGTCTTGCAGGAGCTGGGCATTTTTCTTTCCCAACGCCTCCCAACGTTGCTGCTCCACCCGCGTCACCATGCCCACCTGATGCTGCATCATGTGCACGTCACCCAGTACCTCGTGCTCGAGCGGCAGGGCACACACCGGGTGCGTCATGACCGCCCACATGGCACCGGCCCAAGCCGGCTTCTGCCTGGCCGCTTTCCACCATTCGCGCAAGATGTCCGTGTCCCCACAGGCCTTGGCCTGCCGCATCTCGAAGGCAAACGCCTGATCGAGCTTGCGCTCCACTCGCTCGGCAAATGGGGTGCGCCGCCGGCATTCGGAGACCGCAATCTGATGCAGTTCGTAATCGGTACGGCCCTGCACATCCATAGCGCACTGCTCCATCAGGCGGCGCTGATCAGACATGGCCAGACAGACGCCCAGTACCGGGCAGGCAGCGCTAGCGGAGAGCTCCCACAAGCGGCGACGGCGTCGCTGAACCGCCTGCACGGGCGGCGATGGCGCGACGCCACTCACATCGATCGCCACCGGTTCGGCCGGAGGCTGAAACCAGCCAGGCGGGAATACCGCTGTGGGCTTGCGCTGCAAACACATGACAACCTCAGTGAAACGACGTCGAAGCCTCGACCGACCCGAGATCCGGCTGCCAGGATCGCACCGATGCCAGCGGACCGTCAGTCGTCTTGGCGAGCGCCGTCCAGTGCTGGTGCATCTTGCCCACCACCGCCCGGAAATTCGGATTCAGACCGGGGTGACTGGCCAGAAAAAAGAGGTTGGACACCACTTTTCTGGCCATCAAGGTTCTCTGCTGACTGCACGCGCTTTCGGCATGCCCGGTCATCAGCGCCAGGGTGCCGGCCAGCATGGCTTCGGCACAAGGCAGGTCGTAACTGTCGTCTTCGGGGGTGGTCGAACAGGGAGTCATTTCGAGGCCTACTGGATGGAATGGCCCCATATTAAATGCGAATCGTTTTTATTCAAACAGATTGGCGATTGGTTTTTGAAGGTTGCTCCACGCTTTGGATAGCTCAGATCAATTCTCTGCCTGGCACGGCCGTTGCATGGCGCAGGGCCATGCCGATGACATCCGCCCGGGCCACCGCGCCCGCTCCCCTGCAGTCTGGCCCCTGGTACGACCGCCTCGGTCTGTTGCTGGAGTCCACCGGGGAAGGCATTTTTGGGATTGACCTCGACGGCCATTGCGTGTTCATCAACCGGGCGGGGGCGGCGCTGCTCGGGCACGAAGAACCAGATGCGCTGCTCGGGCAGAACATGCACGCCGTCACCCATCACTCCGACATCGATGGCACCCCTTATCCCGTGGAGCGCTGCCCCATCTTCAACGCCTTCCGGCAGGGCCTGCCCTGCCGAATCGACAGCGAGGTGTTCTGGCGCAAAGATGGCACGGCCTTTCCGGTCGAATACACCAGCTACCCCATCCAGGATGGCGTGCACATTCTTGGTGCAGTCATCACGTTCGTGGACATCAGTGAGCGCAAAGCCGCTGAAGCCGCGCTCCAGCACGCGAAATCGGCGCTCGAAGAAAGGGTGGCCCACCGGACGCAGGAGCTTCGCGCGGCGCTCAAGCAGCTCCGTGAACTGGCCGCCTACTCCGACAGCGTGAGGGAGGAAGAACGCACCCGCATTGCCCGGGAAATCCACGACGAACTCGGCAGCCTGCTCGTGGCCCTGAAAATGGATGTGGGCTGGATGGACAAACGCCTGTCGGAGCAGGCGGGACGCAACCCCGAAGCCCAGGAAGACATGCGGCAAAAGCTGCGCTGCAAATGCCAGAACATGGGCCGCCTCATTGAACAGGCCGTCGACAACGTCGGGCGCATCATCACCGACCTGCGCCCCAGCATTCTGGATCACCAGGGCCTGTGGGCGGCACTGGAATGGCAGGCACAGGAATTCGTGCAGTCGGCCGAGCTGGCCCTGCTGTGGCACATGCCGGAATCCGGCCTGCCCGAACTCGATCCGTCCGATGCGATGGCCGTGTTCCGGATCTTCCAGGAAATGCTGAGCAACGTGGGGCGGCACGCCCAGGCCACCACCATCGACATCCGCATCCAGATGCAGGAACAGCGGCTGCAGGTGATGGTGTGCGACAACGGACGAGGCGCTGACATGCAGGCGTTCGAGGCTGCCGATGCCTACGGCATCATGGGCATGCGGGAACGCGCCCGTCACCTGGGGGGTGAGCTGCGCATCTGGAGCCAGCCGGGGCTGGGCTCGTGCTTTCAGCTGGAATTGCCCATCCACGCCGACACGCCGGCCAGGGCCAACGCATGAAACCGATCCGCGTCCTGATTGGCGACGACCACCGCATCGTCCGCGAAGGCCTGAAGCAGGTCCTGGCCGAAGCCAGCGACGTTCAGGTGGTGGCCGAAGCAGCCGATGGCGCAAACGTGCTCAAACAAGCCATGGCACTCGGTCAGCAACAGGCGCTGGATCTGGTGTTGCTGGACATTGCCATGCCCGGCATGGACGGCCTGGAAGTGCTTCAGCGACTCAAGCAGGCGCAACCGGGCCTGCCGGTTCTGATGCTCAGCACCTACCCGGAAAAGCAATACGCGGTGCGATGCATCCGGCTGGGCGCCGCCGGCTACCTGAACAAGAGCGCCGACCCCGACGACATGCTGGCTGCCGTGCGCAAGGCGGCCAGCGGCGGGGTGTACGTGACGCCCGCGACAGCGGAAGCGCTCGCCACGGCTGTGGGCGCACCAAAAGGGCGCCAGGGGGCGGAAGCCCTGTCACATCGCGAACACCAGGTCTTTCGCCTCCTGGCCGCCGGCATGAGCGTGAGCGAGATTGGTGCACAGCTCGGACTGGCGCCGAACACGGTCAGCACTTACCGGGCCCGCGTGCTGGAAAAAACCGGCACCCGCAACGATGTGGAGCTCGCGCTCTATGCCGAGCGGCTGGCCCAACGGCAGCCCGATCGACAGCCCTTGTAGGGCCAGCCCTACAACCCATCGACATGGCTTCAACGATTTGAGGCCGGCCGCCCGGGCTGGCACCCATCGGGCCCGATGCTTGCATGTTGCACCGCGTCATCAACTCAACGAGGTGCCCCATGACCCAGTACTTTGACCCCTACGACGCCGACCGCCCCCTCCTGATGAAGTGCAGCTGCGGACGCGACCACACCGTGGCAGAGCACCAGCAGGAAGTGGCGGCCCAGCAGGCCGTGACCGAACTGAAACGGCGCAGCGAAACCGCCGAATTCGAGGCGTATTCGAACCAGTTCATCGAAGCCACCCTGATGAAATCGCTCTTCCCGAACGAGCCGGTGCGTCGGCGCTTCCTGCGCGCTGTGGGCAAGGGCACCGCCATGGCCGCCATTTCCAGCCTGCTGCCCGTGGCCAGCCTGCAAGCCATGGCCCAGGAACGCCGTTCGCTGGAAAAAACCAACCTCACCATCGGTTTCATCCCCATCACCTGTGCCACGCCACTGATCATGGCGCACCCGCTGGGCTTTTATGAAAAGCAGGGCCTGAAGGTGGAAGTCACCAAAACCGCCGGCTGGGCGCTGGTGCGAGACAAGGTCATCAACAAGGAATACGACGCGTCGCACTTCCTCTCACCCATGCCGCTGGCCATGAGCCTCGGTCTGGGTTCCAACGCCACCCCCACCAACGTGGCCACCATTCAGAACATCAACGGCCAGGCCATTGTGCTGGCCATGAAACACAAAGACAACCGCGATCCGAAGAACTGGAAAGGCTTCAAGTTCGGCATCCCGTTCGACTACTCCATCCACAACTTCCTGCTCCGTTACTACCTGGCGGAAAACGGCATCAACCCTGATACCGACGTGCAACTGCGCGTGGTGCCGCCAGCCGAGATGGTCGCCAACCTGCGCGCGGGCAACATCGATGGCTTCCTGGGCCCGGATCCCTTCAACCAGCGTGCCGTGTTCGACGAAGTGGGCTTCATCCACGTGCTCACCAAAGACCTGTGGAACGGCCACCCCTGCTGCGCTTTTGGCACCACCACCGAATTCATCCAGCAGAACCCGAACACCTTTGCCGCGCTGTACCGTGCGGTGCTCACCGCCGCGGCCATGGCGCGCGACCCGGCCAACCGCCCACTCATCGCGCAGACCATCGCGCCAGCCCAGTACCTCAACCAGCCGGAAGTCGTGGTACGACAGGTGCTCACCGGCCGGTACGCCGACGGGCTGGGAGGCATCCAGAACGTCCCCGACCGCGCCGACTTCGACCCCATGCCCTGGCAGAGCATGGCCGTGTGGATGCTCACGCAGATGAAGCGCTGGGGCTACATCCAGAACGAGGTGAACTACCGTCAGATCGCCGAACGCGTGTTCCTGATCACCGATGCCCGCCGCCACATGAAAAACCTGGGACATGCCTTTGAAGACGGCCCCACCATGAAGAAGCACATGATCATGGGGAAGGAGTTCGACCCCACCCGTCCCGAGGCTTACCTCAACAGCTTCGCGATCAGAAAGGGGTAAGCCATGGTTCGCAACCTGAATGTCAGGGCGGCTGTCGTTTCCCTGTTCATCTTCTTCGCGCTGATTGGACTGTGGCAACTGGCCACCACCGGCCCCACCATCGGTGGACCTGCTGCGGGCCTGAGCGCGGAAGAGCTGGAATACCTGGAAATGATGGGTCAGGCACCAGGCGATGTCAAAAGCAGCGGCCTGCCTTCACCGGGTGAAGTGGCCGCCGCCAGCTGGTCGCACCTGTCCGATCCTTTTTTCGACCGCGGACCCAACGACAAGGGCATCGGCATCCAGCTGATGCATTCGCTGGCCCGTGTGGCGCTGGGCTTTGCCCTGGCGGTGGCCGTGGCGCTGCCACTCGGGTTCCTGATCGGCATGTCCCCGCTCATGCGCAAGGCCTTCGACCCTTTCATTCAGGTGCTCAAACCCATCAGTCCTCTGGCCTGGATGCCGCTGGCGCTTTACACCCTGAAGGACTCCAACGTCAGCGGCATCTTCGTGATCTTCATCTGCTCGGTGTGGCCGATGCTGATCAACACCGCCTTCGGCGTGGCGTCCGTCAAGCGTGACTGGCTCAACGTGGCCATGACACTGGAAGTCTCGGCGCTGCGCAAGGCGTTCAAGGTGATCCTGCCGGCGGCGGCCCCCACCATCCTCACCGGCATGCGCATCAGCATGGGCATTGCCTGGCTGGTGATCGTGGCGGCCGAAATGCTGGTGGGTGGCACCGGCATCGGCTACTTCGTGTGGAACGAATGGAACAACCTGTCGCTGAGCAACGTGATCTTCGCCATCCTGATGATCGGTCTGGTGGGGATGTTGCTGGACCAGATGTTTGGGGTGCTGCAAAGGTGGGTGACCTATGTGGAGTGACGTCAACCAGCGCGAGGCCACGGCTCTCGTACCCCGCAACCCCGCCCCTGTGGCGCCTGCCAAAGACCCTGCCATGACCGGATTTCTTCAGATCGAAAAACTCAGCAAGGCCTACGCACCCACCAAACCCGTGTTCGCCGACGTGTCGTTCACGATCGACAAGGGCGAGTTCGTCTGCGTGATCGGTCATTCCGGCTGCGGCAAAACCACCATCCTCAACGTGCTGGCCGGCCTGGACACCGCCACCAGCGGCAACGTGATCATGGACGGCAAGGAAGTGGTGGGCCCCAGCCTGGAACGGGGCGTGGTGTTCCAGGGCCATGCCCTCATGCCCTGGCTCACCGTGCGCAAGAACATCGCCTTTGCGGTGGAGTCGCGCTGGCCCGGCTGGAAGGGCACCCAGGTGAACGAGCACGTGGAGAAGTACGTCGCGCTGGTCGGCCTGAGTGCCGCCATCGACAAGAAGCCCAGCCAGTTGTCGGGCGGGATGAAACAGCGCGTGGGCATTGCCCGGGCCTTTGCCATCCAGCCCAAGATGCTGCTGCTCGACGAGCCGTTTGGTGCGCTCGACGCGCTCACGCGAGGCACCATCCAGGACGAGCTCATGACCATCGTGCACCAGACCCACCAGACGGTGTTCATGATCACCCACGATGTGGACGAAGCCATCCTGCTGGCCGACCGCATCCTGCTGATGAGCAACGGCAGTGAAGCCGACAAGGGTTACGTGCCCGGCGGCATTGCCGAAGTGGTCGTCAACACCCTGCCGCGCGACCGCACCCGTGCCGCCTTGCACCACCTCGACGGTTACTACGACCTGCGCAACCACATCGTCGATTTTCTCGTTACCCGCGCCCAGGCGCACTGAACTTTTCCCTTTTCAATCAGGAGCCCACATGAGCCGACTCGACGTCACCGAAAAAATCATCACCACCAAAGTGGCCAAAGGCCTGAAATGGGCCGACGTGGCCAAGAAGGTGGGGCAGTCCAAGGAATGGACCACCGCCCTGTGCCTGGGCCAGATGACCGCCACGCCCGATCAGGCCAAGGTGCTGGGCAAGGTCTTCGGCCTCACCGCTGAAGAGCAGAAGTGGCTGCAAGTGGTGCCCTACAAGGGTTCGCTCCCCACCAGCGTGCCCACCGACCCGCTGATCTACCGCTTCTACGAACTGGTCAGCGTGTACGGCACCACCTTCAAGGAGCTCATCCACGAAGAATTCGGCGACGGCATCATGAGCGCCATCGACTTCAAGATGGACCTGCAGCGCCAGCCCGACCCGAACGGTGATCGCGTGAACATTGTCATGTCGGGGAAGTTCCTGCCGTACAAGCAGTACTGACCAGGGCATCCTGTTTCAGCGAGTTTGAAAGCCGGTGGCGACACCGGCTTTTTGTCATACTTGATGTATGGTCAATGAGATCCACGCAACCTGTCAGTCCGCTTGTGGCTGTACAGCATCACCTTCGCCTGCCAGTCAGCACGACTTACCTGCCGACCCTCAGGGGCTCGCGGTGTCCACCTACCTCATCCCCCAGATGGATTGCCCGTCCGAGGAGCGCATCATCCGCCTGGCGTTGCAGAGTCTGGACACCGTCAAGGCATTGCGTTTTGACCTGCCCGGGCACCAGCTGGCAGTCATCCATGACGGGGCGGCTGAACCGATCACCGATCGTTTGCAGCCCCTGGGCATGGGGGCGGTGCTGAAACACAGCCAGTCGGCCCCCCCAGCCTCCTTGGATGCCCTGCCCCCGCATGCTGAGATGGCACCGCTGGATGAGTCGCGCGCCCTGTACATCTTGCTGGCCATCAACGCCGTGATGTTTGTCGTCGAACTGGTGGCGGGCCTGATCGCCCAGTCCACCGGCCTGATGGCCGATTCGCTGGACATGCTGGCCGATGCGGCCGTTTACGGCCTGGCGCTTTACGCCGTGGGCCGGGGTGTCCAGATGCAGGTCCGCGCCGCGCATCTTGCAGGGTATCTGCAGATGATCCTGGCCATCGGCGTGTTGCTGGAAGTGGCCAGGCGTTTCGTCTGGGGCAGCGAACCCGAGTCCATGCTGATGATGTCGATTGCGCTGGTGGCCTTGTTGGCGAACGTCACCTGCCTGATGCTGATTGCCCGACACCGCCACGGTGGAGCGCACATGAAAGCAAGCTGGATTTTTTCGGCCAACGACGTCCTCATCAACGCGGGCGTCATCATGGCAGGTGCCCTGGTGGCCTGGACAGGCTCCCGTTACCCGGACCTGCTGATTGGCACCTTGATTGGCGTGATCGTGCTCAACGGTGCGCGCCGGATCCTGGCGTTGAAAGGGTGACGGCGTCAGGCGGACAAAGTCATCGGATGCGATGTGGTCTTCACCCGCACCGGCGCCGCCTTGGGCACATAAGGCACGGGCGCTGCGCCGCAAATATCCGCCGCGATGGTTTTGGCCTGCCTCGCAATCGGCTCGATGAAGCGGCTGGCCTGCCCGTTCACGGTGATGCAGTCGCCCAGGGCATGAATAGATGGGTTGCTGGTGCGCAGCGTATCGGCCTCCACGGCAATGCCTTGCTGCCAGGCCAGAGCGGCACTGGTGGCCAAACGGGAAGGGGTGACCAGACCGGTGGCAGCCACCACCTGGTCGGCCTCCAGCACCTGACCGCAGGTGGTGGTGACCCGGTAGCCAAGGCCCGCCTTTTCCACACCCGCCACCTGCACCTCACCCAAAAAGGTGATGGGCAAGGCCTTCCAGGCGTCCAGCAGGGGCTGCCCAGCCTGGTCCGATGGCCAGCGAGCCAGTGGTGATGACTGGGTGTCGAGCAAGGTGATGCGATGTCCGCCCAGGGCCAGGTCATTGGCGAGTTCGCTCCCCACCAGACCAGCCCCGACGATGACCACCTCCTTCGGGGCAGCTCCGAGCGCGGTGCGCAGTTTCTGGTAACTGTCCAGGTGGTTCACGCGCCACACGTGCTGGGCCGGGAGGGTGGGTGGCAGCGCCGCCTGTGCACCGTGCGCCAGCACCAGACGGTCGTAACGCACCGGGCCACGTGTGGTGCGCAGGGTGCGCGTGTCCGCACAGATGCGCACGGCCTGCGTGTGGGCCAGCAGCCGCACGTTCAAGCGCCGGGCCGCATCGAAACCGGTCTCACGCGCCAGGCGTGCAGGGTCCAGCCCCCGCGCCACCGCCACCGAAAGCAAGGGTTTGTCGTACACATCGGCGGCGCAGGCGCTCACCAGGGTGATGGGCAACTGGGCATCCTGCGCGCGCAGGGCTTCGACCATCTGCCAGCCCGCACGCCCGCCACCCACGATCACCACCCCGGCGGCGCCATGCCGGGCCTTCACGGGCGTATCGCCTGCCGCTTGCTCGCGCAGAGCTTCCAGGCTCGGCGCTTCGTACAGCGAGAAGTCGCCCTTGGTGACGCCGCACAGCGGGCAAGACCAGTCGTCTGGAATGTCCTCGTATCGGGTGCCAGCCATCAGCCCACTGTCTGGGTCGCCCACCGCCTCGTCGTAGAGGTAGCCGCAGGCGTGGCAGATGTACTGGCGGTAGGGGATGGCGCTCATGCGGGCATCACCTCCGCCGAAAGGCGATGGATTTCCTTGCGCAGGTGCTTGATGGCGGGCGTGACGATGGCCACGAACTGTGCTTCGCGCACCCGGCGCTGCACCTCTGAATGCATGAGGTAGCCCCGCGCCCCCTGGTGCAGCAGGGCCGAATTGGCGGCCCGCAGGGCCAGTTCAGCCCCGTGGGCACGGGCGTCCAGCACGTCGATGAAGTAGTCGGTGGACGTGTCGAAGGGCGTTTCGGCCAGCTTCATCACCCGGGCCAGCAGACCATCGAGTTCGGCCTGCAGGTCGGCTGGCCGGTCTTCCAGAAACTGGTTCACAGGCCCCAGCTGCCCCTCCACCGCCCACATGCTGTCGATGGCGCCCTGGATGACCCCCGCCGCCATCCCACACTGCAGCAGCACAAAGCCGCCGCGGATGCGTGCGATCAGTGGCTTGGCCGGATCGGCCACGATGTCATCGGCACCCACAAACAGGTCTTTGCATTGCACGCTGTAAGTGCCTGTGCCTTCCATGCCCGAAAACTCGGGGCAGGCCTTGAGCGTGACGCCGGGCGCATCGCAGCGCAGCATGAACATGAGCTCGCGCCCCGCACACCCACCATCCACTTGCACCGCTGCGATGGCGCCAAAGTAATGGTCTGGGGCCAGGTTGCTCACCCACGGCAGGGTGCCGTTGACGAGGTACCCCCCTTCCACCGGTGTGGCCTTGAGCAGCAGCGCCTCGATCTGCGCAAAGCTCTTCATCGGGTTGGACAGACCGGTGCCGCCCAGGGTGTCGCCGCGCATGTGCCTGGCCAGCCGCTCCCCCATCAACGCCGGGTTGCCCGATGCCTGAAGGTACAACCCGGCCACGCATTGGCACCACATCATGAAACCGGTGGCGCCGCACACCTTCGCCGCTTCGGCCATGGCCTGGATGGCCAGCGGGTAGTCACCCGCCGTGCCATCGGCTTGCGTGAGATGAGCGCTCATGGCGCCCGCCGCAGCCAGTTGTTTCAGCAGATCGGCCGGGTAAGCCCCACGGTCAATGTCGTAGGCCTGAGCAGCCAAGGGCCCCTGGGCAATGGCACGCACGGCCTTCAGCAAGGGAGCACGAGGGGTCGCGAGTTCGGGCGGCAGGTCGGCGGGGTTCATGCGGGGCTCCTTGGGGTCAGGGATTCAGGCCATGCTGATCTTGAACGGCACGGGGTTGCGGATGGTGTTGGCCACGGGGGAGTAATAGTTGGCGTGCTGCACGATCTCTTCGAGCACCTCACGCGGGGCATCGCCTTCCACCAGCACCTTCACACGCACTTCCTGGAAGCCCATCTGCGGTGGCGTCATTTCCAGTGCCCCACCGGCACCCCAGGCAGCGGGGTTGCCAATGTCGCCCTCCAGAAACACCTCCAGCTTGCTGAGCTTGACGCCCTTCCAGGTGGCCACGGCCGTCACACCCACCGCAATGCAGCCCCCCAGACCGGAGAGCACGATCTCGCCAGGAGCGGGGGCGGTGTCTTCACCAAACAGATGCAGGGGTTCGTCCACCACCACCATGTGCTTGTCCCCCACCGACGACAGGGAGCGGTACTGCCCTTCCATGACGGTATGGACCTTGTTGGTGCCCCGTCGAGCCGGGTTGGCCTTGCCGCCGGCCGCGAATTCGGCCAGGCCCTTGGCATCGATCGGGCGCAGATAGGTCTTGACGGTGGTGACGGGGGCTTCGACGGTATCGGTGGCAGACATGGCAGCTTCCTGAGTAGGGGTTGGGGGCAGGCGCCGCAACCGGCACCCTGCCCACTGTCTTGCAATCCACGTGCCAGACGACCCTCACCCGAACGGGGCTCTCCAAGTCTTTGATTTCAGGAAGAAATCACTTGAAAACCCGAGAAACCGAGCATCCGCCCCCAGAGAAAAATTAACAATGTGTTTCCATTGTGTAAACACATTGTTAATTCACAGCAGGCCTGCCTTGCGCAGGCGATAGCCCAGCTGCCGCAAGGTGAGCCCCAGGCTCTGGGCAGCTCGAGACTGATTGCCACCATGTCGCTCCAGTGCGGCTTTGAGCGTCTCGACCCCGTGCGAGGCCGCGCTGCGATAGTCTCGCACCAACGGCGTGGAGGGGGGGGCCGATCCAACCGGACCGGCCGCAAAGGGCTGGCTGCCCAGCACCTCAGGCAGGTAGCGGGGCAAGGCCTTGGCATCCACCAGGGTCTGATCGGCGAGCAGCACGAGCCGTTCAATCACGTTTCCCAGCTCCCGAATGTTGCCCGGCCAGTCGAGCCGGGCCAGCTGCTCCAGCGCATCGGTTGCCAGGTACACATTGCGCTGGTGCGCCTGGTTGGCCCGGCTGATGAAGTGCAGCGCCAGTGCCCGGATGTCTTCACGGCGTTCCCGCAGGCTGGGCAGGCGGATGGGGATCACGTTGAGCCGGTAATACAGATCCTGCCTGAATCGCCCCGCAGCCACCTCCTGGGCCAGGTCGCGGTGGGTGGCGGCCACCAGTCGAACATCCACCCGCAGTTCCTTCTGCCCACCCAGGCGCACCAGCGTCCCCTCTTGCAGGGTTCGCAGCAGCTTGGCTTGCATCCCCAGCGGCAGTTCACCGATCTCATCCAGGAAAATCGTGCCGCCATGGGCCTGCTCGAACCAGCCTGGCCGGGCCTGAACGGCGCCGGTAAATGCGCCCTTTTCGTGACCAAACAGCTCGCTTTCGAACAGGCTTTCCGGAATGGCCGCCACGTTCACCTTGATGAATGGCCCATCCCGGCGTCCGCTAGCAAGGTGCACCGCACGGGCAAAGAGCTCCTTGCCAGTGCCGGACTCGCCCAGCAGCAGCACCGTGGCCGATGAGTCCGACACCCGCTCCAGTTCGCTCAGCGCCTGCAGCAGCGCGGGTGACTGTCCGACAATGCCGTAACGCGCCGCCTGCGATTCCAGGGCCTTGCTCAGGCGCTCGTTCTGGGCTTGCAGGCGCTCCGTCTGCTCGGCCACGAGGGCCTGCAGCTGCAACAGCTGCCCGGTCAGGGTGGCCAGAATGTGCAACACCGCCAGGTCATCGGTCAGCCGTCGCTGGCGGCTGCGGATCCGGTGGCAGGCCAGCACCCCCACGGTGGCGCCGCTCACCTCCACGGGCAAGGCGATGAAGGCCACGGTTTCTTCAGGCAGTTCACGCCGGCGAACGGCACGAAACAGGAAAGCCGGCTCGGCATCCACATCCTGCACGATCATGGGCTGCCCGGTGGCCAGCACCCGTCCCGTGACGCCTTCCCCCCGCCGGTATCGGCCACGAGCCACCTCGGCGCGGGTCAGCCCATAGGCATGAACGATGCGGGCTTCATCGGGCTGACCCGGCTCGCACAGCACGACCCGCCCGCGGTTCAGTCCCAGCAGCTCGCTCATCAGGTGCAGCATTTCGCGCAACACCACCTCCGGGCTGAGACTGCGCCCCACGAGCCGCATCACTTCCCGCAACAGCAGCAACTCCTGGGCGTGCCATTCAGGACGAGAAGTGGCGGGACTGGCCATGACTCAACGCCGCCAGAAATGGCCCGTGAACAGCACCAGCACCGTGAGCAACTCCAGACGGCCCAGCAGCATCGCAAAACTGAGCACCGAGAGCTGGAACATGTTGAGGCCGCCGTAATTGCTGGCGGGCCCCACTTCACCCAGGCCGGGACCGATGTTGTTCACCGTGGCAACCACCGCCGAAAACGCGGTCACGATGTCCAGCCCCGAGAGCAGCATCAGAAAGGTGAGCCCCATGGTGACCGCCCCGTAGATCAGCATGAAACCCAGCACCGTGGTCATGGTGGACGGCGGAATGGTCTGCCCGCCCATGGTCACGGGATTCACCACGCGCGGATGGATGATCCGCACCAGTTCGCGCCGCGCCTGCTTGATGATCAGGACCATGCGAACCATCTTGATCCCGCCGCCGGTGGATCCTGCACAGGACACAAAGGTGCCCAGAAACAGCATGAACACGGGCACAAAGACGGGCCATTGGCTGTAGTCTTCGGCGGCATAGCCCGTGGTGGTGGCCAGTGACAGCACATGGAAGGCGCTGCGACGCAGCGCCACCAGAAAGTCCTCTTCGACCTGATGCCACGCCAGCATGAGCGTGACCAGCAGCACCGAGCCGGCCAGCACCAGAAAATACGAACGGATCTCTCGGTCGCTGGTGATCGGCCGCAGCGAAAGCGACCTCAGCACCACAAAATACCGCAGGAAACTGATGCCAGCCAGGGTCATGAACACGATGGCCACCGTTTCAATGGCAGCCGAATTCCAGTGCCCGAAGCTGGCATCGTGCGAAGAAAAACCGCCCAAGCCCATGGTGGTGCACATGTGCATGAACGCATCGGCCCAGCTCATGCCCGCCCAGCGGTAGGCCAGCATGCAGGCCACCGAGAACAGGAAGTAGACCCCCCAGAGCCCGCGGGCGGTTTCCGAGATGCGAGGCGTGAACTTGGTGTCCTTCATCGGACCCGGGGTTTCCGCCTTGTACAGCTGCACGCCACCCAGGCCCAGCAAAGGCAGCACCGCGACCACCAGCAGCACAATCCCGAGGCCACCGATCAGCTGCAGAAAGCAGCGCCAGATATTGACCGACACCGGCAGGTGGTCCAGCCCCGAGAGCGCCGTGGCACCGGTGGCGGTCAGGGCGCTCATGGCTTCGAAATAGGCTTTGCTCCACGTGATGTCAGGCACCGTGAACAGGAGGGGAATCGCGGCGAATGCCGTGAGCACCACCCAGACCAGGTTCACCAGCAGGAAGCCATCGCGGGCCATGAGTTCGCGGTTGTGGCGGCGCGTCAGGTACCACAGCAACCACCCGCTGCCGAACGTGAAGCCGAATGAGGCCCCCCACACCGCCCGCAGGGAGTCGTTGTCCTCGAACCAGGCCCAGCCCAGCGGCACCAGGTTGGCAAAGGCAAACGCCATCATGATGCGCGACAACAAGGCCAGCGCGGGGCCGAACAGGTGCATCATCATCCGAAGAAGGTGGCGCTCACCTGGAAGAGTTTTTCCACTTCGCGAACCAGCCGCTTGTTGGGAATGAAGATGACGATGTGGTCATCGACCTCAATCAGCGTGTCATGATGCGGCATCAGCACCTGCGCGTGGCGACCTTCGCCCCGCACGATGGCACCGAATCGCGCGCCTTTGGGCAGCTTCACTTCCTCCACCCGGCGCCCGACCAGCCGGGACGTTTTCACGTCGCCTCGGGCAATCCCCTCCAGCGCTTCCGCCGCCCCTCGGCGCAGGCTGTGCACCGCCACCACGTCACCACGGCGGATGTGCGCCAGCAACTCGCCGATCACGGTCTGCGCTGGCGAAATGGCAATGTCGATGGTGCTGCCCTGCATCATGTCGGCATAGGCCCTGCGGTTGATCAGCGACATCACCCGACGTGCGCCCAGCCGCTTGGCCAGCATGGCGGCCATGATGTTGTCCTCGTCCTCGCTGGTGACGGCCACGAACAGGTCCATTTCGGCCACGTTCTCTTCCAGCAGCAGGTCTTCGTCCACGCTGTCGCCGTTGAGCACCAGCACGCTGGAAGGCAGCTGGCTGGCCAGGTATTCGCAGCGCTTGGCGTTGAATTCGATGAGCTTCACGTGGCACTGCCCCACGAGACTGCGTGCCAGCCGAAGCCCCACCTTGCCACCGCCAGCGATCATCACGCGCTGAACCGGCTTGTCGATGTTGTGAATGGCCGCCAGCACGTGCCGGATGCGGTCTTTCGAGGCCAGCACAAACACCTCGTCGCCCGGGAGGATGCGGGTGCTCTTGGTGGCCTCCATCTCGGTGTCCAGCCGGTACAGCGCAACCACGCGCATTTCGGCGTGCGGAAACCGGTCACGGAACTCGCCAATCGTGTGGCCAACCAGAGCCCCGCCGGCGGCCGCCCGAACGGCAATCAGGCAGACACGGCCATCGGCAAATTCCAGCACCTGCAACGCCTCGGGGTAATCGATCAGCTGGTGGATGTAGCGCATCACCGACTCTTCGGGGCAGATGACACGGTCCACCGCAAAGCCCGCCTTGGACATGAGTTCATCGCCCTCGACAAACTCGGGGGAACGCAGTCGCGCGATGGTGGTGGGCACGTTGAACACGTCATGTGCCACCTTGCAGACCACGAGATTCGACTCGTCGGAAGCCGCGCAGGCAATGACCATGTCGGCATCCTTGGCGCCCGCCTCCCGCAACACGGAAGGCTGGATGCCATTGCCCACCACGCCACGCAGATCCAGCCGGTCTTCCAGCGCGCGCAGGCGCGCCGGATCCTGATCGATGACGGTGATGTCGTTCTGCTCGGACACCAGGCTTTCGGCCACGCTTTCGCCCACGCGGCCTGCCCCCAGAATGATGATGTTCATGACTTACCTCAGAACGCCAAACACCTTTTTCAGGATCTGGCTGCCCGTCCCCACCGGGTCCTGGCGTATCTTTCGTTCTTCCTCACCGATCACCCGGTAAAGCCCGTCAAGCGTCTTGCCTGTCACGAACGGCTCCAGGTTCGCATCCTGCGGCTTCACCAGACCGAACCGGCTGGCCCGCCCGGCGAGGTCGTTGTACTTCTGCGCCAGCGAAACCTTCTGCATGGCGTCGGTCACCAGCGGGAGGAAGCGAGTCGTCAGCGGATCGCGGGTGCGGGTGGCAAAGAATTCGGTGACCGAAGTGTCGCCGCCGGTCAGGATGTTCTTCGCGTCGGTCACGGTCATGGTGCGAACGGCCTGCATGAGGATGTCGCGACCCAGGGGCACGGCCATCTCGGCCGCCCGGTTGATGGCGGTGGAGAGTTCATCGACCCGGCGCCCCTGGCCCAAGGTGCGCAGGAGATCCTTGCCGTCTTCGAGGAAGCCGGGCAAGGGTATGCGGACCTTGGGATTGCCCAGAAAACCGTCGGGGCGACCCAGCAGGTCCACGGCAATGGCCGCGCCTCGCTCCAGTGCCGTGCGAACCCCTGCCGTGGCATCGGCAGACGACAGATCGGCGAGTGTCAGTGCCTGGGCCGGCCTGCCCGCCGACACCAGCCAGGTGCCAGCGGTGGCCGCCAGGGCCTGAAGCATCCACCGGCGCTGCAGGCTCGATGCCTGGGTTGTTCCGCATTCATCCATGCCGCGCATTATGCGCCTGCACGAACCCGATGCCACACCGATCCCGCATAGGTGCCGGGGTCCAATTCAGAGCGCCCGCTGGATCAGGATTTTCTGCACATCGCTGGTGCCTTCGTAAATCTGGCAGACGCGCACATCTCGGTAGATGCGCTCCACCGGGAAGTCGCTGACCACGCCGTAGCCGCCCAGGGTCTGGATGGCGGCCGAGCAGACCTTTTCGGCCACCTCGCTGGCAAACAGCTTGGCCATGGCCGCCTCCTTCAGACAGGGCTGGCCCGCATCTCGAAGGGCTGCGGCATGCCAGATCAGCTGGCGCGCCGCCTCCAGCTGCGTGGCGCATTCGGCCAGCCGGAAACCCACTGCCTGGTGGTTGAAGATGGGCTGACCAAAGCTTTCGCGCTGCTTGGCGTAGTCAATGGCGAAGTCCAGCGCACTGCGGGCCATGCCCACGCTCTGCGCCGCAATGCCGATACGCCCGCCTTCCA
>CAZEZY010000015.1:20700-25793 GCA_964516635.1 uncultured Tepidimonas sp.
ACGGCAACCGTCGAAGTTGATCTGGGCCGTGTCGCTGCTGTGCTGGCCGAGCTTGTCTTCCAGGCGCGCCACCACGTAGCCCGTTGTGCGGGTGGGCACGATGAAGGCGCTGATGCCCTTTTTGCCAGCCGCCTTGTCGGTCACGGCCATCACGATCATCACGTCGCCCTGTTGGCCGCTGGTGATGAACTGCTTGACGCCGTTGAGCACATAGTGATCACCGTCCCGGGTGGCCGTGGTGCGCAGGGCCGAGGCGTCAGAACCCACGTGTGGCTCGGTCAGGCAGAAGCCGCCCAGCATCTCTCCCTTGGCGAGCGGCACCAGCCAGCGCTGTTTTTGCGCCTCGCTACCGTATCGCATCAGGATGGCATTCACCGGGCAGTTGGTCACGCTGATGGTGGTGCTCACGCCCCCATCGCCAGCGGCGATTTCTTCCAGCACCACGGCCAGCGTCAGGTAGTTCAGCCCCGCGCCGCCGTAGGCTTCAGGCACGCAAATGCCGTAGGCCCCCAGTTCGGCCAGGCCTTTGTGCGCGTCTTTGGGAAAGTGGTGTTCCTTGTCCCAGCGGGCAGCGTTGGGCCACAACTGCTCCTGGGCAAAGGCGCGCACCGCATCGCGAATCATCAACTGGTCGTCGTTCAGCAGCATGGCGCTTCCCTCACACCAGTTCCAGCGCCACGGCCGTGGCCTCGCCGCCGCCGATGCACAGCGTGGCCACGCCGCGCTTGAGGCCACGGGCTTTCAGCGCGTGGATGAGCGTCACCATGATGCGCGCGCCGCTGGCACCGATCGGGTGGCCCAGCGCGCAGGCGCCGCCATTCACGTTCACTTTCTCGTGCGGCACCTTCAGGTCGTGCATCAGCGCCATGGGCACCACGGCAAAGGCCTCGTTGATTTCCCACAGGTCCACATCGGCCACGCTCCAGCCGGCCTTGGCCAGCACCTTGTCGGTGGCGCCCACCGGCGCGGTGGAGAACCATTCCGGGGCTTGCGCATGCGTGGCGTGAGCCACGAGGCGTGCCAAGGGCTGGCTGCCCAGCTTGGCCGCAGTGGCGGCTTTCATCATCACCAGCGCCGCGGCGCCGTCGTTGATGCTGGAACTGGCCGCGGCGGTGATGGTGCCGTCCTTCTTGAACGCGGGCTTGAGCGTCGGGATCTTGTCGATCTTGATCTTGCCCGGACCTTCGTCGATGCTCACCACGCGTTCACCCGCGCGTTCTTTCACCGTCACCGGGGTGATTTCAGCGGCAAAGCCGCCATCCTGGCTGGCGCGCTGGGCGCGGCGCACGCTTTCCTGAGCGAAAGCGTCCTGCATTTCGCGGGTGAACTGGTATTTGGCCGCACAGTCTTCACCAAAGGTGCCCATGCTGCGGCCGGGCTGGTAGGCGTCCTCCAGGCCGTCGAGCATCATGTGGTCGAAGATGCGGTCGTGGCCAATCCGGTAGCCGCCGCGCGCCTTGGGCAGCAGATAGGGTGCGTTGGTCATGCTCTCCATGCCACCGGCCACCAGCACTTCGTGACTGCCCGCCAGCAGCATGTCGTGCGCGAACATGGCCGCGCGCATGCCGGAGCCGCACATCTTGCTCATCGTCACCGCACCCGCGCTTTGCGGCAGGCCGGCCTTGAGTGCTGCCTGGCGCGCCGGGGCCTGACCCTGGCCGGCCATCAGGCAGTTGCCGAAGATCACTTCCGTGACGAGTTCGGGCGCCACGCCGGCGCGCTGGACAGCGGCAGCGATCGCGGCAGCGCCCAGGTCGTGGGCGGCCAGCGAGGAAAAGTCGCCCTGGAAGCTGCCCATGGGGGAGCGGGCCGCGCCGGTGATGACGATGGAATCGGGGTTGAGGCTCATGCAGTTCTCCGTTGATGAACAAAGCGCCGGTCGCGCTCATAAGGAAACACGTCGTGGACATGCCCGGCCTGGATGCGCGCCTTGTGGCTCTGCCAGAAGTCCACGTCCAGCAGGTCGGCGTGGTGTTTCATGAACACCTCGCGCACCTTGTGGTTGCCCAGCAGAAACGGGCCAAACGTTTCGGGAAAGACGTCATGCGGGGCCACGTGGTACCAGACCTCGCCGCTCATCTCGTCGTTTTCGTTGCGGGGCGGTGGCACGCGCCGGAAGTGGCAGTCGGTGATGTACTCGATTTCGTCGTAGTCGTAGAAGACGACTTTCCCGTGACGCGTGATGCCGAAGTTCTTCCACAGCATGTCGCCGGGGAAGATGTTGGCGGCGACCAGGTCCTTGATCGCGTTGCCGTATTCGATCACCGCGTGCTCGATCTGCTCCTGGGCCCTGGCATCACCCGGGGTCTTGCGCATGGCTTCAAACGCTTCCTGGAGGTGGATGTTGAGCGGAATCATGCGCCGCTCGATGTACACGTGCTTCAGGAACACCTCGATGTTGCCGTCGCCATTGCGGTCGCCTATCTCAATCTGGCTGGGGGCGAACTTCTGGATTTCATCGATCAGCTCGTCGGTGAAGCGCTCCCGCGGGAAGCCCACCCCGCTGAATTCCAGCGTATCGGCCATCCGGCCCACCCGGTCGTGCTGCTTCACCAGCAGGTACTTGCCCCGAATCTGCTCGCGCGTGGTGTCTTTCTGCGGGGGGTAGTAATCCTTGATGACCTTGAACACGAACGGAAAACTCGGCAGGTCGAACACCAGCATCACCATGCCCTTGATGCCCGGGGCGATGCGGAACCGGTCGGTGCTGTGCCGCATGTGGTACAGAAAGTCGCGGTAGAACAGCGTCTTGCCCTGCTTGGCCAGGCCGAGGGCGTTGTAGAACTCGGCACGTGGCTTGCGCGGCATCATGCTGCGCAGGAACTGCACATAGGCGCTGGGCACTTCCATGTCGACCATGAAATAGGCCCGCGCAAAGCTGAACAGCATCAGCAGGTCGTCCTCGCCGTGCAGGAGGGCATCGATGCGCAGACGGCCCTCGCGGTTGTGCAGGATGGGCAGGGCAAACGGCACCTCCTGAAAGCCATTGATCAGCTTGCCGACGGCATAGGCGCCCTTGTTGCGATAGAACAGGCTGTGCAGCACCTGGATCTGGAAATTGGCACGCAGGCGGCTCTGTTCGAACAGCGGCAGCAGGGCCTCATGCACATCGCCGACATCGCGGTCCAGGTCCTCAAAAGGCACACGCAGGCCAAAGTCCTCGACCATGCGCCGAAGCTCCGGTCGAAGATCGTCGAGCGCCTGCGGGTAGTAACAGCGGTAGGTGGTGTGGGTGTCGGGGTTTTCCGGTTCGATGTATTCGGTGCTGACCGCCGGCCGCACAAAGATGAAATCGTTCTGAAAATAACTGCGGTGCAGGATTTTGGTGCTGACCGAGTTGAAAAAGGTTTCGGCCAGTTCGGGCTGTCGGTGATCCACCAGCATGCCCACGTAAAACAGCTTCACCTGCTGCCAGACGTCCATGGGCTGGCGCGAGGCCTTGAACTCACGCTCCAGCCGCGTCACGCACTCCTTCACCCGCAGGTCGTAGAACTCGATGCGCTCGCGCTGGGCCCGTTGCTGGCCATGCCAGTCCTGGGTCTCGAACCGGTGCTTGGCCCGGGCGGATTCGGTGCGGAACAGCCGGTAATGGCGGTTGAACCCGTCGATCATCGCGCGGGCGATGTCGTGCGCCAGGGTGGAGTCGAGTCGCTGGGGCAACATGGCTTCAGACGCGGGCTGCCGAGAACCTTTGTGATGCCGCCTCGCAGGCCTCGTGGTAGGTGGCGTCGACTTCGGCCGCCCGGCTCACCGAGATCTGCAGGTCCTTGAGGAGGCCATCGTTGAGCCCGTACACCCAGCCATGCACCGTCACCGTCTGGCCTCGTGCCCAGGCGTCCTGCAGCACCGTGGATTGAGCAACATGCCGGACCTGCTCGATCACATTGAGCTCGCACAAGGCGTTCAGGCGCTCTTCGGCAGGCGTCTGCTCCAACAGACCGGCATGTCGATCGGCCACATCGCGCACATGGCGCAGCCAGTTGTCGGCCAGGCCCACCCGCACGCCTTCGAGCGCGGCATGCACCCCGCCACAGCCATAGTGGCCCACCACCATCACGTGCTCCACGCGCAGCATGTCCACCGCGTACTGGAGGGTGGACAGGCAGTTCAGGTCGGTGGGCACCACCACGTTGGCCACGTTGCGGTGCACGAACACCTCGCCCGGCTCCAGGCCCGTGATCTGGTTGGCCGGCACGCGGCTGTCGGAACAGCCGATCCACATGTAGCGCGGCGACTGCTGCCCTGCCAGCCCCGAGAAAAACCCCGGGCGCTCCCCCTCCATCTGGGCGGCCCATTCGCGGTTGTGGGCCAGCAGGTGGCGCAGCGGCATTACATGGTCTCCGCAAACAGCTCGCGGCCGATCAGCATGCGGCGGATCTCGCTGGTGCCCGCACCGATTTCATACAGCTTGGCGTCCCGCCAGAGGCGACCCAGCGGGTATTCGTTGATGTAGCCATTGCCACCAAACAGCTGGATGCCATCGCCCGCCATCCGGGTGGCCTGCTCGGCGCACCACAGAATCACGGACGCGCAATCCTTGCGCACCTGGCGCACGTGCTGGGCACCCAGCATGTCCAGGTTCTTGCCGATCTGGTAGCAGAACGCGCGGCCGGCCTGCAGCACGGTGTACATGTCGGCCACCTTGCCCTGCACCAGCTGGAATTCGCCGATGCTCTGGCCGAACTGCTTGCGGTCGTGGATGTAGGGGATGACGTTGTCCATCACCGCCTGCATGATGCCGATGGGGCCGGCGGCCAGCACGGCGCGCTCGTAGTCCAGCCCGCTCATCAGCACCTTGGCGCCGTTGTTCAGGCCGCCCAGGATGTTGGCTTCGGGCACCTCCACGTTCTGGAACACCATTTCGCCGGTGTGGCTGCCACGCATGCCCAGCTTGTCCAGCTTCTGAGCGGTGGAAAACCCAGGCATGCCCTTTTCCACGATGAAGGCGGTCACGCCACGCGCACCCAGTTCGGGCTCGGTCTTGGCATAGACCACCATCGTGTCGGCATCCGGGCCGTTGGTGATCCACATCTTGTTGCCATTGAGCAGGTAGTAGCCGCCCTTGTCTTCGGCGCGCAGCTTCATGCTGATCA
>CAZEZY010000016.1:0-25618 GCA_964516635.1 uncultured Tepidimonas sp.
TCTCCGACGGGATGCGCAAACCGACCGCTTTGCCCAGGACGCAAGCACACTGTGCAACGATGTCGGCCAGGGTGTACGCATCTCCGGCGATATGACTGCGCCCAGCCAACTCGCCATCCAGCCAGGCCATGGTTTGCAACGCACGACCGCGCGCCCAACTGGCGACTTCCGGCACTTGCTCAACGCGACCACGGTAGAAGTCACTGCTGTGCACAAACGCCAGCGCGATCGGCTGTGACAGTTCGTGGTCCATCCGCAACGTCCACATCTCGATATGGGCCGACTCTTCAGGGGTGCGACCCATCAGTGCAGGATTCGGATGCGTCATCTCCAAGTAACGGCAAATCGCCAGCGACTCGGCAATGGCGCTGCCATCGTCGAGTTCGAGAACGGGCAGCTTGCCTAATGGGTTGAGCCTGAGAAAGTCCGGCAGTGCATTGGCGCCACCGGCGGCATCCACCTCGCGTCGCTCGATCGAAAGGCCTTTTTCGGCCATGAAAATGCGCACTCGCCGGGGGTGCATGCCAGCGCTCAGGTCGTGAAGAATCATGGCAATATCTCCTTTGAAAGTCAGGAATGTTTCATGGCCCGGATCACACGTTCAGCCACCTCGTTGGCGAGTTCCGGGATGGAAATGAGCGCTCCCGGGACGCGTCCGCTGCGCAAGGTGGCTGCGCCATGGACAGCACTCCAGGCAAACAGCGCATCACGCTCACTCGGCTGTGTGGGAACAACACCCTTCAAATACAACCCCAGCAAAGCCGCGGGAAGATATTCGTAGCTGTCGGGGTTGTCCCGTGAATCGACCGTTTGACGATAGGCCTCGGCCTGTGCACCAAAGATCAGCCGCCACAAGGCGGGTTCTTCATCGGCAAATTGCAAATAGGCCTGTGCCAGTCGGTTCAGTCGGAGCCGAGCCTCTTCGGCGTCCGAAGGCGGAGACGCGATATCAAAAGCAGATGCAAACCGCTGCCTCAGACGGTTGAACCCAATGCGGGCAACCTCGAACAGCAGGTTCTCGCGGCTGTCGAAGTGGCGATAGGCGGCCGCCGCCGTGACGCCCAGACTGCCGGCGAGCTGTCGCAACGACAGTCCCTCGATGTCCGGTGCAGCCAGCGCAGCATCAATCAGTTCCTCCCGGAGATTGCCGTGGTGGAAGCTTCGCTTTCTGGTTTTGGCTGTGCTCCTGCAAGAAGTGGCACTCGGCAAGTCATGGTTGTGCATCGGTTCATGTTATCGCTGTTTACATTAATCGTCAATACCGGTAACATGTGCCGGACATCTCAGCGAAAACTTGAATGCACACACCATGACTACCGATGCAGTCACCCTGGCGCAGCTCAGAACCGCAGGAGCGACCGCGTCACTGCTGCCGCTTGCCAGGCCAGTCTCGACCTGTGTCGGGGCACTCGCTGTCCGTGACACTGGACAGTCAGGAAATCAGGCCCAAACGATCGTCCTGTGGCCTTCGATCCTCGCTGACTACCGGATTTACCGCCACCAAGTGCAAGCCTGGAAAGGCAGGCATCGCATCATCGCCATTGACGGTCCAGGTCACGGGGATAGTGGTCGGTCCCCGGGTGTTTTCTCCATGCATGACTGTGGCCGGGCACTCGGTGAGGTGCTCGATGCATTGTCCATCTCCGAACCTGTGGTGGTGGTTGGAACATCCTGGGGAGGGCTGGTCGCAGGAGAGTTTTCGCTGGCACACCCGAGGCGAGTCCTGGCCGTGGTCATGCTCAACACACCGGTCTTCAAGGCGCCCGACGGTGCCAGCCTGAGTGACCGGTTTGTGGTCTGGGGTGCACGCTGGATCCATTCCACGGCGGCCTACAGAAACGGCGTCGCGAAGGCTTTCTTTCTGCCCGCCACCATTGAGCGTGCAGGGGTCGTTCAACAGGATTTTCATGAGCATCTTCGCCAAGCCGATGGTGCAGCACTCTCAATCGCGGTTCGATCCGTGCTGATCGAGCGCGAGCCGCTCGCTCATCGCATGAACGGGATCCAGGCACCCACACTCTTCGTGGCTGGCCGCCAAGATTCCATGTACCCCGTTGACGCTCTCCAGCGTGCGGCCGAGGCACTGCCCAATGGTCATTTCGAGGTGCTCGACACGGCCCATCTTTCGGTCGTCGATGAACCAGAGACGGTGACCGACCTGATCGACAGTTTTCTACAACAGCACATTCACTGACTTGAAGGGAAGAAAGAACAGCCATGCGCCTCACCCATCGTCTGCTTCGCAATGTCCATCTGGCGACCACCCCCATTCTGGGCATCTTCGTGTACGCGAGTCCACTTCGCGAGCATCCGGCATTCGTCGCCATCGTTCAGTGGGGTGTGTTTCCACTGGTCGCAGGTGCGGGCCTGGTGATGTGGATCCGCCCCTGGCTGACCAGGCGCACAGACACCAAGGCTTTATGAAGCGCCGCGATTTCCTCTTGAACTGCCTGACCTTCACAGGTGGGGCAGTCGGTGTTTCCTTCGCGGGAGTGGCTGCGGGGGCGATCACACAGGGCGAGCAAGCCCACCGTGTTCACGAACTGGCGCTGCTGGATGACGCTCGGCAAAGGCCTGTCCCGACACGTCTGTATCTGCCTGAGAGGGCCAGCCCGTCGCAGCCAGTCCCATTGCTTGTCTTTTCTCACGGCCTGGGAGGGTCGCGATTGGGATACCAGTACCTGGCCACCTACCTGGCTGACGCGGGCATTGCGAGCATGCACCCGCAGCATGTAGGCAGTGACCAAAACCTGTGGCGTGGCAACCCCTTGGAAATGTTACCGCGCCTGCAGGCGGCCGCACGGGACGCGGAAGCCCTGGCACGGGCTCGGGATGTTCGCTTTGCGCTCGATCAGGTGTTGGCGTCCGTCCACGCACCGATGATCGATGCATCCAAAATTGCGGTCGCCGGTCATTCCTATGGCGCAAACACCGCGATGCTTGTCTCAGGGGCAAGGGTCAGTGCAGCCGAGGTGCAGGAAGGTACGCTGCAAGACAGACGCATTCAGGCAGCAATTCTGATCTCGGCCCCCCCTTTGGTGGGACAGGGACCCATGGACCAGGTACTGGGTGCGGTCAGCATTCCTACGCTGCACATCACCAGCGTTGACGACACCATTAATCTGCCGGGCTATCGCAGTACCGTGGATGATCGGCGGGCCGTATTCCACGCCATGCGCGCATCGCCGAGAACCCTGGCCGTATTCAACACAGGCGGGCACAGCATCTTCACCGATCGAACGACGCGCAGTGGCCCTGAGACCAGCGCAAGAATCAAGGGAGCGACGAGAGAGCTCTGCGCGCTGTTTCTGCAGCAGTCGCTTTTCAAAGATTCGCGGATAGCGAACAAGCGGGGCGCTTTGTCGGCCGAGATTCGCGAAAGTGATCATCCTATTGATCAATGGCTTCTTCGGCACAGCGACCTGTTGGACAAGTTCGTCGTGTCAGAAGCACCTTTGCCGGAGTCAGTTTCCTCCTGAAACTGTGATTTGATCAACGCTCCTCTGGGGGGTCGAAAGGGTTCACGAACTCTTTTTCAGTTTTCAGCCCCCCTGTTTTTGGTGGAGTCGGGCATTCGAACTCCCCGTGGATTGCTGTCGAACTTGCTGCGCGTTGCGCTTCGCGCTACAGTTACAGCATGATCCGAAGCTTCCGTCCCAGGGGCGTTGAGCGCTTCTTCAAGTCCTGCACGAGTGCCCGGATCCAAGCCGCTTACACCCCTTTCCTGGCTCGGCAACTGGCGTCTGACGGTTGTTTTTGAAAACGGCGATGCCGGCCTGGGGAACCACCAGGATGACCACTGAGCTTCACATGAGTTGGATGTTCAATCCCCCCCACCCTGGCCTGACGTTGAGGAACGACATCCTGCCTGCCTTCAATCTGCGGGTGGGTGGGGCAGCGGCGCAGTTGGGCGTCGACCGGACGACTTGGTCCGGGGTTGTCAATGGGCGGGCTGCGATCAGCCCTGCGATGGCACGGCGCATTGAGCGTTGGCTGGCTCAGCAGGCTGCATGCGATCTCAGGCAGGCACGGGTCGCGGCGAAGGCGAGCCAGTCCCTTTCGGGCATCAGGGCTCTGAGCCTACAAACGGCATGACCAGGGCGCAGGACTCCGCAAAAGCAGCCGCCACCCCGGCGCTGCTCCTCTGGTCGCGCCTTGTTCAAGGCGCAGCGGCTGTCGTGATCCTCCTGAGCTTGACATTGCTGTTGTCGCCACGCCTCGGGGAAGCCATCTTCAATCTGGTTTACTTCCACCAGTTGTCCATCCCGGTTGAGGTGCCGAGCCTGGCGCATGGCTACATTTGGTTTGCCAACGGCATCATCGGCGCCGTGATGGCTGGCTGGATGATCTGCATCATCCTGTTGGCCAGGGGCCCGTTCCTCGAAGGCCGGCCGCACGCCTGGAACTCCATCGCCATTCCAATGGCCAGTTGGTTTCTGATCGACACGGCGTTTTCAATCGCCCATGGCGTCTGGGGCAATGTGTTGCTCAATACGGCAACTGGGCTGATGTTCGGTATCCCCTTGCTCTTGTCGCGCCGGCACTTCATCGCCAAGCACTGATTTCATGGTCGAACGCCCGACCGCGTCCCAGGCTTTGATGTCAAAAGCGTTCGAGACCATCAAACCAGCGTTGCCCCTTCGGCCACGCCTGGAGGAGCCGCTTGATCGATCAACATGATCTGCTCCACACTGAGCCTGATCTCGGATGCGCCCGCATTCTCGTCAACCCGAGAGGGTCTCCGAGTACCCGGGATGGGGAATATGTCATGGCCTTGATGGAGCAGCCATGCAAGGGCAAGCTGTGCCGGCGTGACACCAAATTCATCAGAGAGTTTGAACAATCCTGCAAAGCGACTGGTGTTGGTGGCCAAGTTGCTCGTCGAGAAACGCGGATTGTTTTGCCGGAAGTCATCAGGTCCGAGTGATGGAACAGTGCCAGTCAGAAAGCCTGCACCCAGCGGCGACCAGGCAACCAATGCGATTCCAAGTTCTCTGAGGGTGGGCAAAAGACTGGACTCAACCTCGCGTCGCCAGAGCGAGTATTCATACTGAACCGCGGCAACCGAATGGACGTGATGGGCTCGGCGAACCTGTTCTGCGGTCACATTGGACAGACCAATGTGCCTAACCTTACCCGAAGCGACGGCATCGGCCATTGCGCCGACGGTCTCCTCGATGGGAACGTTGGGGTCTGGGTAATGGAGATACCAAAGATCGACCGCATCGACACCTAGCCGCTTGAGACTTGCATCGATCGAACGTCGCACATACTCGGGCCTACCGTTAATCTTCAGAGAAAAGCCCCACCCTGTCGGGACATCACTGCCAACCTCAGATGGGTCAAAGACGATCCCGAATTTTGTTGCGACAAAAGCATCGCTCCGGCCCTTGACAGCACGACCAAGCAGTTCCTCGTTATGACCGTTGCCATATGCATCAGCTGAATCGATAAAGGTGATGCCTTTGTCAAGCGCCCGATGAATCGTAGAAACCGCCTGGTCATCGTCGCTGGCACCGTAGTACCCCTCTAGCACCATGGCGCCGTACCCGACCCTGCCCACCTGGGGTCCGCCTGATCCAAGACTACTTTTCTCAATCATGTGTTCCTCCGTTGAGAGTGTTGGCGATATGACGATTAACCTCATCTGCCTTGACCTGGCCGAACTCAACACAATACAAACGATAGAGTTCGTGCCAGGCGTCATGAATTTCAGGCATCAGCCTCAGGCCCGCCCGTTCAATACTGATCCATGTCATGCGGCCTTTGCGTGTGCGACTGACCAAGCGCTGCTTCTCCAGTCGCTCAACGAGCCGAGTGACCGTCGATCGATCCAGACTCATCAATGCGGCAAGTTGTGACGCAGTTGTCTTTTGCTCGGGCACCTCGGTCAGGGCCATCAGCACGAAGGCATGGCTAGGCGAGACATCTGTTGCCCGGAAAGCCTCGGTCGCGAGTCGATCGACTCGGCGGAAAAGCGCCCCGGCCGAGAAGTAAAGGCAGCCGGAGAAATAGTCACTGAGCTTTGGATTGATGATGCGTTTCTGACCCATCATTCAATTGTACATACAATTGTAGATGCAATTGATTGAGCAGAAGGTTGTGGAGACTCGGCCAAGAATGCGAGATCCATCCATCTCAGATCCCCAACTCTCGATGCCCCGCATCACGCCAGGATTTTTGCAAAAGCGCCTGACTTTTTTGCCGCAGCATGGCAGCAGAGACCAGGCCAACATACCGTAAGGCGTTGTTCTAATGAATTATTTTCGAACTCACTCAGTCAGGCAGATCTGAGCAACACAGCGTCTCCATCGCGCTGAAGCCCTTGTCGGGGGCTGCCTTCTTCAATCTCGGATCTGGCGGTGATGGAGGAAAACCCAATCAGATCAACAGCTTGTCGGATGCGGTTGAAAGATTGAAGATTTGAAGAAACTTTGCTTGGCGGAAGAGGAGGGATTCGAACCCTCGATACGGTAGAAACCGTATACCGGATTTCGAGTCCGGCGCATTCGACCACTCTGCCACCCTTCCGCGTGTCGAAGCTCGAATTCTAGCTCATCCGGCGTCGCGAATGGCCTGCAAAGCCGCTTCCACATCGCTCATCTCGACCCCGGCCACCACCGGCGCCAGCGTGTGCAGATCGGCGCACGCCTGGTAACCCTGGGCTTTCAGGCGGGCAATGGCCTGACCGGCTTCTTTGGGCGATGCGAAACCGCTGCTCTGCACCAGCACCCGACCTTTGCCATCGGCCAGTTTGAAGTAGAAAAGGCCGTCTGGCTCACGGTATTGTTTGAAGCTGGGCAACGCCGTCTTGTCCGCCTTGGCCGCTTGCGGCTGGGCGGAGGCCTGCAGGGGACGCAGGCCCACCGCGTGTCGCACGCGGGCGGTGAATGGCGTGGCCACCGCGCGGGCTTTGAGGGCGCCGGCCTGGAGCAGCGCTTCCACCTTTTCGGGGTGGGCCATCAGTTCGTCGTAGGTGGCCCGCATGGGTGCCACTTCCCGATCGATCCGTTCGAACAGGATCTGCTTGGCATCGCCCCAGGCGATGCCGTCGGCATAGGCCTGGGCCAGTGCCGCCGTTTCGTCCGGGGTGGCAAAGGCCTGGTAGATCTGGAACAGCGCCGAGCCTTCGGTCTGCTTGGGTTCGCCCGGCATGGTCGAGTCGGTGACGATGCCCATGATCAGCTTGCGCAGTTGCTCCGGCGGCGCGAACAGCGGGATCACGTTGTCGTAGCTCTTGCTCATCTTGCGGCCGTCCAGGCCGGGCAGGGTGGCCACGCTCTCTTCGATCACCGCGTCGGGCAGGGTGAAGTGCTCGCCGTACAGGTGGTTGAAGCTGCTGGCCATGTCGCGAGCCATTTCGATGTGCTGCACCTGATCGCGCCCCACCGGGACCTGATGGGCATTGAACATCAGGATGTCGGCGGCCATCAGCACCGGGTACATGAACAGCCCGGCACTCACGCCGTCGTCGGGTTCGGTGCCGGCAGCGGCATTCTTGTCCAGCATCGCCTTGTAGGCGTGGGCGCGGTTCAGCAGGCCCTTGCCGCACACGCAGGTCAGAAACCAGGTCAGTTCCGGGATCTCGGGGATGTCGGACTGGCGGTAGAACGTCACCCGTTGCGGGTCCAGCCCGCAGGCGATCCAGGTGGCCGCGATGTCCAGCGTGGAGCGCTGCAGGCGCAACGGGTCCTGCGTGGAGATCATGGCGTGGTAATCGGCCAGGAACAGGAAGCTGTCGACCTGGGGTTGCCGGCTGGCGCGCACCGTCGGTCGGATGGCGCCCACATAGTTGCCCAGATGGGGGGTGCCGGAGGGCTTGATGCCGGTGAGTACGCGTACAGGAGTCATGAATTCTTGAGGATTCGGTTCAGAAGAGCACCCAGCGAATGGGGCTCAGCAGCAGTTCAATGATGCCAGCCGTGACATTCATCAGCGGGCGCAGCCAATAGGTGCCCAGGATGCCCGTGAGCACCAGGCCCAGCACGATGAAAAACCCGAAGGGTTCAATACGCGACACCGTGATGGCCTGGGGCGTGGGCAACAGGCCCACCAGAATCCGGCCGCCATCCAGCGGCGGCAACGGGAACATGTTCAGGGCAAACAGCACCAGATTCACCATCAGGCCAGCCCGTGTCATTTCCAGGAAAAACCGTTCCTGCACCCCCATGGTCACCAGCAGGTAGCCGAAGATCACCCACAGGATGGCCATCACGAGGTTGGATCCAGGCCCCGCCAGGGCCACCCAGATCATGTCGCGCTTGGGTTTCCGCAGGCGGCCAAAATTCACGGGCACGGGCTTGGCATAACCGAACAGGAAGGCCCCGCTGGTGGCAAACAGCAGAAGGAGCGGCATGGCAATCGTGCCCAGGAGGTCGATGTGCTTGAGCGGGTTGAGCGTGATGCGTCCGAGCATCCAGGCGGTGTTGTCGCCAAAATGGCGCGCCGCATAGCCGTGCGCGGCTTCGTGCACGGTGATGGCGAACAGGACCGGAATGGCGTAAATCGCCACGGTCTGCATGATGGAAGCGACATCCATGGGCGTATTCTCTCAGGCGGGTTTACAGGCCGAGTGCGGCGAGGGGGCCGGCGCCCTCACGCAGCACCTCAGGGTCACCGCCCGTGCCCATCGGGGTCAGGTCCACCACGGTGGTGGGCGCCAGCGGGCAGGCACCGGCATCGATCACGGCAGCCAGCTCGTGTTCAAACCGCTCGCGAATCTCGTGCGCGTCATTGAGCGGATCGGTTTCGCCAGGTGGAATGAGCGTGGTGGCCAGCAAGGGGGCACCGTGCAGCGCCAGCAACGCCTGCAGGGCATGGTGCCCCGGCACCCGCAGCCCGATGGTCTTGCGCGAGGGGTGGCTGATGCGCCGGGGCACTTCCTTGCTGGCTTCGAGCACAAAGGTGTAAGCGCCCGGTGTGCCCAGTTTCAGCAGGCGGTACTGCCGGTTGTCCACCCGCGCGTGGTTCGACAGTTCGCTGAGGTCGCGGCACAGCAGGGTCATGTGGTGTCTGTCGTCCACCCCCCGGATGCGACGCAGCCGGTCGGCGGCGGCCTTGTCGTCCAGGTGGCAGACCAGCGCATAGCTCGAATCGGTCGGCACGGCCAGCACCCCGCCCTTGTGCAGCAGCTGAACGGCCTGTTTCAGCAGACGTGCCTGGGGGTTGTCGGGGTGGACCTCAAAAAACTGCGACATGCTGCGATTGTCCCACTCGTTGGGGGTGGGCTCAGCCGCCGTCGACTTTGGGCGTGCGGGCAGCCAGCCAGGCCATGGTGGCCCCGCACACCACAATCAGGCCGATGCCCGAGAACTCCAGCGCACCCGGCATGTGGTCAAACACCAGCCAGCCGGCCAGCACGGCAAATCCCACCTGGGCGTACAGGTAGGGCGCCAGTGTGGCCGCAGGTGCACGGGCAAACGCCTGAATCAGCAGGAAGTGCCCCACCGTGCCCATCAGGCCCGCCAGGCACAGCAGGGCCAGTGTGCGAAGGTCCGGAATGGCCTGCCAGATCCATGGCAGCGCCAGGCTGATCAGAAGGGCACCAGCCCAGCCGGTGTAAAAGTGCATGGTCATGGCGTCTTCGGTGCGTGCCATGCGGCTGGTCAGAATCTGAAACACGGCATAGAACAGCACCATCACCAGCGGAATGGCCACGGCCCAGCCAATGGCCTGGCCCGTCGGCTGGATCACCAGCATCGCGCCACTGAATCCGCCCAGCACCAGCAGCCAGCGCAAGCCGTTCACCCGTTCTTTGAGGAACACCGCGGCCAGCAGCGTCACCACCAGCGGTGTCAGCATGATGATGGCCGTGAATTCACCCACCGGCATGTAGATGAGGCTGACGAACCCCAGAATGCTCACGGTGAGCAGGAGTGCCCCCCGGATGGCGTGCAGAACGGGGTGCTTCGTGGTGAGCGAGCGCCAACCGCGAGTGGGCAGCACCACCCCGGCCATGACGATGGCCTGGAACAGATAGCGAAACCACACCACCAGCAGCACCGATACCGTGGCGCTGAGGACCTTGACGGTGGTGTCCAGCGTGGCGAAGCAGGCCACGGCCAGTACCAGAAACATCACCCCCAGCAGGGGACGGGCATGGGTCGGCCTCATGGTTACTGGACGCGGTCGTCCAGCAGGTCCCACACCGGGGTGAGGCGGCCTTCCAGAAAGGGCAGGGCACCCAGGTCGGTGTGGCTTTCGTCGGGGCTGTGGAAGTCGCTGCCACGGGAGGCGGCCAGGCCGAATTCCAGCGCCATGTCAGCGTACTTCACGAACTCGGACGGGCTGTGGCTGCCGGTCACCACTTCCACCGCCTGGCCGCCGTGGGCCTTGAATTCGGTGAACAGGGCGTATTCCTGCGTGGGGCTGTGGTCGTAACGGGCCGGGTGGGCAATCACGGCCACCCCCCCGGCCTCTCGTATCCAGCGCACGGCATCGCCCAGCTTCGCCCAGCGGTGGGGAACAAAGCCGGGCTTGCCATCGGTCAGGTATTTGCGGAACACCTCGCTGGTGTCCTTGCAGACCCCGGTTTCCACCAGAAACCGCGCAAAGTGGGTGCGAGAGATCAGCTCCGGGTTGCCCACGTATTTCAGGGCGCCTTCGTAGGCTCCGTGGATGCCCACTTTTTCCAGCTGAGCGCTCATTTCCTGCGCCCGTTCACCGCGACCACCCCGGGTGCGATGCAGGCCCTGCACCAGGGCCGGGTGGTCGGGGTCAAACCCCAGACCCACAATGTGCACCGTCACATCGGCAAAGGTGACCGAGATTTCGGTGCCCGTCAGGTAAGGCAGACCCAGGGCCCGGGCCGCCGCCCGGGCGCGGTGCTGACCGCTCACCTCGTCGTGGTCGGTCAGGGACCACAGCTCCACCCCGTTGGCCTTGGCGCGGGCGGCCAGCACCTCAGGCTCCAGAGTGCCATCGGAAACGGTGGAGTGACAGTGCAGGTCGGCGTTCAGAATCGTCATTGCTTCCATTTTAGGGGTTGGCCTGCATCTCTGCAGGCCGCCGCTCGGGCCGCCCGGACCGGCGGCTACACTCACGCCGTGTCGCTGTTCAAATCCGCATCGCTTGTTTCGCTGCTCACACTCGCGTCCCGTATCACGGGGCTGGTTCGTGAGTTGCTGATTGCCGCCACCTTTGGCGCCAGCGCGCTCACCGATGCCTTCAATGTCGCCTTCCGCATCCCCAACCTGTTGCGGCGGCTTTTTGCCGAGGGCGCGTTCAGCCAGGCGTTTGTCCCGGTGCTGGCTGCCAGCCGGGAGAAAGACGGCGAGGAAGCCACCCGGGTGCTCATCAACCAGGTGGCCACGGTGCTGACCTGGGCCCTGACGATCACCAGCATCATCGGTGTGCTGGCGGCACCGGTGCTCGTCTGGGGCATGGCGGCGGGTCTCAAGCAGAACCCGGAAGGCTTCGATGCGGCTGTCGTCATGACGCGCTGGATGTTTCCTTACATCGCGTTCATGTCGCTGGTGGCCCTGGCGGCCGGTGTGCTCAACACCTGGAGGCGGTTCGCCGTTCCGGCCGCCACACCGGTGCTGCTGAATGTCTCCATGATCGGCGCCGCCTGGTGGGGCGCGCCCTGGTTTGCGGCCAACGGCTGGGAGCCGATTTATGCGCTGGCAGGTGGCGTCATGCTGGGTGGCATGCTGCAACTGGGCGTCCAGTTGCCCTTCCTCAAACGCCTGGGGCTACTCCCCCGAATCGGGTTGTCTGTCGGGGCAGTCCGAGCGGCCTGGCAGCATCCGGGTACGCAGCGGATCCTCAAGCTGATGCTGCCGGCCCTGCTGGGCGTGAGCGTGGCGCAGATTTCCCTGCTCATCAACACGCAGATTGCTTCGCACCTGGCCACCGGCAGCGTCAGCTGGCTCACGTATGCCGACCGGCTCATGGAGTTTCCGACCGCCTTGCTGGGCGTGGCGCTGGGCGTGGTGCTGCTGCCGCAGTTGTCTGCGGCGCGGGCTGCTGACGATGGCGACCGGTACAGCGGCCTGCTCGACTGGGGGCTTCGTCTGGTGGTCCTGCTGGCCATCCCTTGTGCGGTGGCGCTGCTCACCTTGGCCCAGCCCCTGGTGGCGGTGCTGTATCACTACGGGGCCTTCACGGCTGGCGATGTCCGCCAGACCTCGCTGGCACTCATGGGTTATGGCGTGGGCCTGCTGGGGCTGATCGCCATCAAGGTGCTGGCACCGGGTTTTTATGCCAGGCAGGACATTCGGACGCCCGTGAAAATTGCCATTGTGGTGCTGGTATTCACGCAATGCCTGAATTGGGTGCTGGTGCCACATCTGGCTCATGCCGGGCTTGCGCTGGCGATTGGTCTGGGCGCCCTGCTCAATGCCGGCTGGCTGCTGGTGGGTCTCATCCGCAAAGGGGCCTACCAGCCTTCCCCCGGCTGGGGCCGCTTGGGTCTGCAGGTGTTGGCGGCCAGTGCCCTGCTGGCGGTCTTTCTGTTGTGGGCCAGTGCCCAGGTGGACTGGGTGCATGCCGTGCAGGTGGGCCGCAGGGTGTTGTCGCTTGCCATGATCCTCGCCGGTGCAGTGGTGATTTACTTTGGTGTGCTGATGCTGGCCGGTGTTCAGTTGCGCCAGTTTGTGAGAAAGTAAGGCATGGCTTTTGAATTTCAGGCCCCTTCACCCCTGGAGTATTTCGCCGCCCTGGTCCGGGACGACGACGGTTTCCCGCTGCTGGAAGCCACGGTGGCCGTGGCCATGGATGAATACCCCGATCTCGATGTGCAGACCGTGCTGGGCGATGTGGATCAGTTGATCGGTCGCCTGAGGCGCCGGTTGCCAGCCGATGCCGGACCCCTGCAAAGGTTGCGACTGCTGAACCAGTTCTTTTTTCGCGATCTGGGTTTTGGGGGCAACGTCAACCACTATTACGACCCGGAGAACTCTTACCTGAACGTGGTGTTGCGTTCCCGGCGCGGCATTCCCATCACGCTCGCCATCCTGTGGCTGGAACTGGCCCAGGGGCTCGCGCTCCAGGCTCGCGGCGTCAACTTTCCCGGCCATTTCATGGTCAAGGTGAATCTGCCGCAAGGTCAGGTGGTGATCGACCCCTTCACCGGGCAGTCCTTGAGTCGCGAAGACCTGTCAGAGCGTCTGGAGCCTTACAAGCGCCGCAATGGCCTGGTGGACGATTTCGATGTACCGGTCGGGCTGTACCTGCAATCGGCACCGTCGCGCGACATCCTGGCGCGCGTCTTGCGCAACCTGAAAGACATTCACCGGACGCAGGAGGACTGGTCACGCCTCATCGGCGTGCAGGACCGCTTGGTGCTGTTGCTGCCCGACGACTGGACCGAGCGCCGCGACCGGGGTCTGGCCTGGGCAGAACAGGGAGATCCAGCGCAAGCGCTACCGGATCTGGAGGCCTATCTGGCCCATGCCGAGGACCCGCTGGATGCCGATGCCATCCGCCAGCGGGTCAGTGAACTGAAGCGCGAACTCAGCTGAGTCAGGCCACCACCACCGGAGCGCCCGATCCCTGGGGCGCAATGATGCCGATGGTGTAGACCGTCTCGCCCTGTTCGCGAAGGGTGGCAGCCGTGGCTTCGGCCTCGGCAGCGTCCACCACTGCCACCATGCCGATGCCATTGTTGAAGGTGCGGTTCATCTCGATGTCGTCAATCGCCGCGGTCTGTTGCAGCCAGGCAAACAGCTCGGACCGGGGCCAGCTGCCCTGGGTCAGATGCGCGGCCAGGCCTTCGGGCAGCACGCGGGGGATGTTTTCCAGCAGGCCGCCGCCCGTGATGTGGGCCAATGCCTTGATCGGGTGCTTTGCCAGCGCAGCCAGCACGCTTTTCACGTACAGGCGGGTGGGTGCCATGACGGCCTGGCGGAAGGGCTGCCCATCGAGCAGGGTCGGCAGGGTACCCGATGCTTCGGCCCGCTCAATGCACTTGCGGACCAGGCTGAAGCCGTTGGAATGCACCCCCGCCGATGCCAGGCCGAGCACCACGTCGCCCGCCTGAACGTTGCGGCCGGTGAGGATGTGGGATTTTTCCACCGCACCCACGGCAAAGCCGGCGAGGTCGTATTCTCCGGCCGGGTACATGCCGGGCATTTCGGCGGTTTCACCGCCAATCAGGGCGCACCCGCTCAGCTCGCAGCCTCGGGCAATCCCACCCACCACCGCGGCGGCGGTGTCCACATCCAGCTTGCCGCATGCGAAGTAATCCAGGAAGAACAGCGGCTCGGCGCCCTGCACCAGCACGTCGTTCACGCTCATGGCCACCAGGTCGATGCCCACGGTGTCGTGCATGTTCCATTCGAAGGCCAGCTTGAGCTTGGTCCCCACGCCGTCGGTCCCGCTCACCAGCACCGGCTCCTGATAACGCTTGGGCACTTCAAAAAGTGCACCGAAACCGCCAATACCGGCCAGTACCCCTTCACGCATCGTCTTTCTGGCCAGCGGTTTGATGCGTTCGACTAGGGCATCGCCCGCCTCGATGTCCACGCCGGCGTCTTTGTAGGAGAGGGGAGTCTTTGTCATGTGGAGGAGGGCCGATAATATCCTCTGATTTTACGGGCCTGCCATGTCCCTGGAGATTCTTTCATGTCGCTGAACGCCCAACAAATCCGCTTTCTTGCCTGGGTGGCGCTGGCCGTGGCCGCCTGGTGGCTGCTGGATTTGCTGGCCCCGGTGCTGATGCCGTTCGTGGTGGCCGCCGTCATGGCCTATGCCCTCCACCCGGTGGTTGAACGCATGCACGCCAGGCGTGTACCTCGCTGGCTGGGTGCCGCGCTGGCCATTGCACTGCTGATGGTGGTGCTCCTGGCGGTTGCCCTGATGATCGTGCCTGTGGTCACCCGGCAGTGGCCCCTTCTTCGTGACCAGATTCCCCTCCTGTTCGAGAACCTGAATGCCTGGATGGCGCCCTGGGCCGCTCGTCTGGGTGTGGATGCCCAGATCGACGTGAATGTGGTGCGCGACATGCTGCGCCGGCTCGTGTCGGGTCACGAAGGCGAATGGATCGAACGCATGCTGGCGTCCTTGCGCATCGGTGGGAGTGCGGTGGTGGCTGTGCTGGGCAATCTGGTTCTCATGCCGATCGTGGCCTACTACCTCCTGCTCGACTGGTCAGGTCTGGTCGAACGAACGAAGGCGCTGGTGCCGCCCAGATGGCAGATGGCGACTCAGCATTTTCTGGATGAAACCGATCAGGTGCTGGGGCAGTACCTGAGGGGGCAGATGCTGGTGATGGCGATTCTTGCGGTCTTCTATGCCGTGTCGCTGGCCCTGGTCGGGCTGGATCTGGCGCTGCCCATCGGCGTCTTTACGGGTCTGGCGGTTTTCGTGCCTTACCTCGGTTTCGGGCTGGGACTGGTGCTGGGGCTGCTGGCGGCCTTGCTGCAGTTTCAGTCGCTGACCGGGGTGCTGCTGGTGGGTCTGGTTTACCTGGTGGGTCAGTTGGTCGAGAGCCTCTATCTCACCCCACGCCTGCTGGGCGAGCGCATCGGACTCCATCCCATTGTGGTCATCTTTGCGCTGATGGCTTTCGGGCATGTGTTCGGTTTCGTCGGTGTCCTGATCGCCTTGCCGGCCAGTGCCGTGCTGCTGGTGGCTGTGCGCCGGATGCAGGCGGTCTATGTGGGCAGTTCGTTGTACACGCATGGCACGGTGGTGACGCCCGCATCGGTCACTCCTCCGGCAGACCGGGAGGGGTCCTGATGGAGCAAATGGTGCTCGACATGGGGCTGGCTCCTCGCCCTTCGCTCGACAACTTTCTGGCCGATGAGCCCAACGAAGCCCTCGCGCATCTGCGTTTGTGGGTGAACAGCCCCCTGCGTTCCCCTGTCCCGACGCTCCTGTGGGGGGAGGGCGGGGTCGGCAAGACGCACCTGCTGCAGGCGGTTCGACAGGCGCTCGAGTCCCAGGGGGCGCGGGTGGGCTGGCTCGATGCCGATGTGCTGGCTCCGCCGCCCTTCGCCGACGACTGGGTGGCGGTCATCATGGACGATTGCCATCTGTACCACTCAACCCAGCAGGCCGCTGCCTTCAACTGGTTTGTGAACGCCCAGACGCCGGTGTCGGGATCGCCCCGCTGGGTGCTTGCTGCATCCGACCGGCCGCCGGCTGACCTGCCTCTGCGTGACGACCTCCGTACCAGACTGGGCTGGGGACATGTGTTCCAATTGCAGGCGCTGTCTGAATCCGACCGCCAGCGGGTCCTGCGACGGGCAGCCGACGAGCGGGGCGTGTTTCTGGGCGATGACGTCATGGATTTCATGCTGAGTCGCTTTTCCCGCGACCTGGGTAGCCTCATGGTTCTGCTGGAGCGGCTCGACGGTTATGCCCTGCGTACCCAGCGCGCGATCACCATTCCCCTCGTCAAGTCCATGCTGGAAGGCAGTTGAATGAAGAAACTTGCGCTTTTTGATCTGGACCATACCCTGCTACCGCTGGACTCCGACTTCAGCTGGGGCGAATTCACCACTCGCATCGGCTGGACCGACCCCGAGGTGTTTGCCCGGCGCAACGAGGAATTTTTTTCCCAGTACCAGGCCGGTGAACTGGATGTGCATGAATACACCCGTTTTGCCACCGAGGCCTTTCGTCAGCGAGGCCCGGCGGCAGCGGCCGAGGCCCATCAGCGATTCATGCAGGAGGTGATCGAACCTTGTCTCCTGCCTGCTGCCCGAGCGCTGATCGAGGGACATCGGCAGGCGGGTGATGAGATCATCATCATCACCGCCACCAACGAATTCGTGACCCGTCCGATTGCGCAGGCACTGGGGGTCGAACAACTCATTGCGGTGGAACTGGAACGCGATGCCCGGGGCTGGTTCACGGGTGAAATTGCCGGAACGCCCTCTTTCAGGGAGGGCAAGGTCACGCGATTCAGCCAGTGGCTGGCCGGTCATGGGCTGGACTGGTCCGATGTGCACACCACCTTCTACTCCGATTCCTCCAACGACCTGCCCTTGCTCGAAAGGGCCACCATACCGGTGGCCACCAATCCGGGCGACGGCCTGCGTGCCATCGCTCGTGAGCGTGGCTGGCGCGTCCTGGACCTGTTTGCTGAACCTGCATGATCAAGACCTTCATTGACAAACTGCTGGGCAAGTCGCCCAAGGCCAAAGGGCCGAATTTCGGCAAGCGCGAAGACGTGCCAGCGACCGTTCACGGCATCGACCCGTCGCTGGTCGATGGCCGTGCACTGGACGTGGTTCATGCCCTCAAGCGGGCAGGCCACGAGGCCTACATCGTGGGTGGCGCGGTACGCGACCTGCTGCTGGGTCTGCGTCCCAAAGACTTCGATGTGGCCACCAACGCCACGCCGGAGCAGGTGAAGGCCCTCTTTCGCCGTGCCTTCATCATCGGTCGACGTTTCCGCATCGTTCATGTGATTTTTGGCCGGGGGCGTGAGCACGAAGTCATCGAAGTCTCCACCTTTCGTGCCTACATGGACAACGCCGCGGCCGAACAGGTGGAGGGCAACGAGCGAACGTCCAGAGGCGAACTGGCGGGCATGAAACACGCGGTGGACGCCAGTGGCCGTGTGCTCCGCGACAACGTCTGGGGGCCGATCGAGCAGGACGCCGTGCGCCGCGATTTCACGATCAACGCCATGTACTACGACCCGGAAACCGAAACCGTGGTCGATTTTCACCATGGCATTCGCGATGCGAAGAAGCGCCTGTTGCGGATGATCGGTGACCCGGCCACCCGCTATCGGGAAGACCCGGTGCGCATCATCCGGGCGGTTCGTTTCGGTGCCAAACTCAGTGGGCTGGGCTTCCAGTTCGACGCCAAGACCAGGGCTCCACTGGCCGCCTCGTTGCCCCTGCTGGCCGATGTGCCGCAAAGCCGCCTGTTCGACGAGATGCTCAAGCTGCTGCAGACGGGTCACGCGCGGGCCAGTATCGAGCAGCTTCAGGTCACCGGGCTGGCCAAGGGCATCTATCCGCTGCTGGATCTGGTGGTCCAGCGTGCGGAGGAGCCCTTTGTCAAGGCGGCGCTGCAGGACACCGACCGCCGCGTGGCCGAGGGCAAACCGGTGGCGCCCAGCTTCCTGCTGGCCTGTGTGCTGTGGAGCGACGTGCGCGACGGCTGGCAGAAGCGTCAGAGTGCCCGGGTACCCCCGTTCCCCGCCTTGCAGGAAGCGGTGGACGAGGTCTTCGAAGCCCGAGTGGGCGATGTGTCTGGCCGTGGCAAGCTGGGTGCCGACATGCGCGAGATCTGGATGATGCAGCCGCGCTTCGACCGTCGCACCGGCCAGAGCCCATTCTCGCTGGCCGAGCAGCCGCGTTTCCGTGCCGGTTTCGACTTTTTGCGGCTGCGCGCGCAGGTGGGTGAAGTGGAAGAGGAATTGTCCCACTGGTGGGAAACCTTCAGCACCGCGAGCGAGCCAGTCCAGCGCGACATGGTGGAAGCCGTGCGGCTGGAACAGCAACGCAGCCGTACTGGCAGCAAGGTCGGGGGCCGCGCTGCCAGACCGGCAGGGCATCAGACCAAGGCATCGGCAGAGCCGATGGACCCGCGCTGGCGCACGGAGGAAGGCGAGGCGCTGCCCGACGCGCTGGAAGCCGGCATGAGCGATGGGGCAGATGACGCCATGGCTCCCGCGAAAAAGCGCCGCCGTCGTCGCCGCAAGCCGGCCGGTGGCAGTCGGGGCGAGGGCGAGGCCTCTGGTGCCGAATGAGCGGGCGGGCACCAGTCAAGGCATTCATCGGGCTGGGAGCCAATCTGGGTGACCCTGCCGCCGCACTGAAACAGGCCCTGACGCAGCTGTCTGGTGCCCCTGGGGTGCACGGTGTGCGGACTTCTGCGTTCTACCGCAGCGCACCGGTCGATGCGGGCGGCCCGTGGTACTGCAATGCCGTTGCCGAAGTGCTCACCACGCTCACGGCGCCTGCTCTCCTGATGCTTCTGCAGTCGCTGGAGCAGGCAGCGGGTCGCGAGCGGCCATACCGGAACGCACCCCGCACGCTCGATCTGGATCTGCTGCTGTATGGCGATGCTCGCATCGACTCACCCCCACTCACGGTGCCGCACCCCCGAATGACAGATCGGGCCTTTGTGCTGTTGCCTCTGCAGGAGCTCGCTCCCTCGAAGGTCCGTGACGCTGCACTGGCCGCCGTGGCCAATCAGTCGATCGAGCGTCTGGATCGGGCAATCGGATGACCGGCGCTGTTCAGGGCGCCAGCCGTTCCCTCGTCCATGTTCCCTGCTCTATCCGGTATACCAGCCGGTCGTGCAGACGGCTTTTGCGGCCCTGCCAGAATTCCCAACGGTCTGGAGTCAGGCGGTAGCCGCCCCAGTGGGGTGGACGGGGCGGGTTGAGCAGGAACTGTGCGCCGTACTTCGCTGCATTCGCCACCAGCACACCACGGCCTGAAATGACCTGGCTTTGCGGGCTGGCCCAGGCGCCAATGCGGCTGTCGAGCGGGCGGCTCTGGAAGTAGGCATCGCTGTCCGCCTCGCTCACCTTCTCCACCCGACCTTCGATGCGCACCACCCGTTCCAGTTCGACCCAGTGGAACTGAAGTGCCGCCCACGGGTTGCCTGCCAGTTCCTGCCCCTTGCGACTGTTGTAATTCGTGTACCAGACGATGCCTCGGGTGTCGTAACCCTTGATCAGCACCACCCGTGTGCTCGGGCGGAGGTCGCTGCCCACGGTGGCCACCGTCATGGCATTGGGCTCGGGAAGCTCGCTTTTCAGGGCTTCACTGAACCATTGCTCGAACTGTTTCAGCGGATCGGCATGGGAGGCGTCTTCGCTCAGTTCGGCCTTTTCGTAACTTTTGCGGAGGTCGGCGATATTCATTCGCAAAGTATGGCACGGTGCGCCGGTTGCGCGGCGTCTCGGGTTGGTCGGTGATGGGGGGCGTGGTGCAGCAACCGTTCTAGCGCTCTGTCGTGTATGCCCAGGGCCTGGAGCTGTTCCATGGTCTGTCGGGCGTAATCCAGGGTGGTGCCGTATCGTCCACGGGCGTGGTGGAAGATGTGTTGCAACTCGTGGGGCTGCAATTCACCCGTGAAACTGGGGCTGCGTTTCGACAGGGTGAAAGCCAGACCTTTGACGGGCCCGGTGGCGGTATGGCAGCGGAGCCATTTCGGGTCGTACACCGGATTGGGCATTTCCCGGTCCCAGAGCCGAGGCAGCATGTCGGGCACTTCCGGGGCAGGTACGCGCAACAGCATGCCCTGACAGCTTCCGCCGGGTAGCAGGGCAAACACCAGGCCGGGCCTTTCCGGTGTCCCCCGGTTGATGCGACTCCACATTTTCAGGGCGCGGTGGTAACCATGCACCTTCGCCAGGCGCCGTTCAGCCACGGGAAATTCGGTTTTCCAGATCAGCGACCCGTAAGCAAACAGCCAGAGGTCCGGGACACCCATGGATTGCCATTGCATCAGGGTATGGCGCAGCATCGACTGGGAGCAACGCCCAGTGTCCGGAACGAGGGGAGGGGGGTGCACGGTATCCAACATTAGAATCACCCTAGCATTATTCATACCCATTCCATGTCCACAAGTTCCCCAGCTTTGCCTGTCCATGCCCTGGATCTGAGGCAGATCGCCCGTGCCGGTGAGACTCTGAAAGGCGAGGTGTCGCTCGACAGTCTGTCCCGCTGGCAGGAAGGGGCGCCCGAATGGCGCGAGCCTCAGGGGGCTCGACCGCTGGTCTTGTCATGGGAGGCCCATGTCGATATTCGCCAGCCGGCCGGTGGCAAAGAACAGGTCTGGCTGCATTTGTGCTTTGACGGGCATGTGCCCCAGATTTGCCAGCGATGTCTGACGGTGTATCTGGAGCCGATAGCGGTCGATCGCTGGTTCCGGTTTGTCCCTGACGAGGCCACCGCCGAGGCCCAGGATGATGAATCGGAAGAGGACCTGCTCGTCTGGACGCCCCGATTCAATTTGCTGGAGTTGATCGAAGACGAGTTGTTACTGGCCTTGCCGATCGTTCCCATGCATGAAGCATGTCCGGAATCGCTGCCCAACGAGGTGGAAGATGACGGTTTCCATCCGGAGAAGCCGCACGCTTTTGCCGCGCTTTCCGCCCTCAAGCCTGGTCTGGCTGATGTCGGGACGAAAGGAAAGACATGAGGGACTTGATGTCAAGCGCGGCGACTGGTTATAATGCAGGGTTTCGCGCTGGCCAAAAGAACCTTGTTTCGGCTGGTGCAGTTGACTGTTCTCCGTTGGGCCGCAAGGCCTTAGCCTTTTACACAGGAGCCGATCATGGCTGTCCAGCAAAACAAAAAGTCCCCATCCAAGCGCGGCATGCACCGTTCGCACAATGCGCTGTCGGTGCCTGGCATCGCGGTGGAGCCCTCGACGGGCGAGGTGCATCTGCGTCATCACGTGAGCCCCAACGGTTTCTACCGTGGTCGCCAGGTGCTGAAGAACAAGTCCGAGGCCTGAGTCAAATCGCCTGCTCACGCCCTGTGGGCGTGGCTGGCCATGAAGGCCCGCATGCCTCATGCGGGCCTTTTGTGTCTGGAGCACCGGTCTCTTCTGGTGTGTTGTCCTATCGTCTGAAAGGCTGTCCATGATCACCATTGCGGTGGATTGCATGGGGGGTGATCATGGCCCGGCCATCACCCTGCCGGCCTGCGTGGCTTTTCTGTCAGACCATCCCGACGCCCGTTTGTTGCTGGTGGGTCAGCCGCAAGCGCTGGCCCGGTTGCCTGTCGGCCTTGATCCCGATCGCTACAGCCTCGTGCCGGCCAGCGAGGTGGTGTCCATGGACGACCCGGTCGAGGTGGCCCTGCGTCGAAAAAAAGATTCGTCGATGCGCGTCGCCATCAACCAGGTGAAGACCGGTGTGGCACAGGCAGCCGTTTCGGCGGGCAACACGGGCGCCCTCATGGCCATCGCCCGGTACGTGCTCAAGACGATCGAGGGCATTGACCGCCCGGCCATCGCATCCCAGATGCCCAACGCCCAGGGTCGTGCCACCACGGTCCTGGACCTGGGTGCCAATGTGGATTGCACGGCCGAGCACCTGCTTCAATTTGCCGTCATGGGATCTGCACTGGTCGCTGCGAGCGGCAAGTCTGCGCCATCGGTGGGTCTGCTCAATATCGGTGAAGAAGTCATCAAAGGCAATGACGTCATCAAGCAGGCGGGTGTCCTTCTGCGTCAGGCCGCTGAACGGGGTGACCTCAATTTCCACGGCAACGTCGAGGGGAACGATCTGTTCAAGGGAACCACCGATATCGTGGTTTGTGATGGTTTCGTCGGGAATGTCGCGCTGAAAGCCAGTGAGGGCCTGGCCAGCATGATCGGTGGGTTCATCCGCGAGGAATTCTCCCGCAACCTCCTGACCCGGTTGGCTGCCCTGGTGGCCTGGCCCGTGCTCGCCGCTTTCAAGCACCGTGTGGATCACCGCCGCTACAACGGTGCGGCCCTGCTGGGCTTGCGCGGCCTGGTGTTCAAGAGCCACGGATCGGCCGATGCCTTTGCGTTCGAGCAATGCCTGGTGCGCGCGTATGATGCAGCCCGTAACGAACTGCTGGACAGGGTCAGGGCGCGCATCGCACAGGCGGCTCCCCTGATGTCGCCGACAGATTTCGCCACGGCGACCATCCAACCCCAAGCATGAGCGGCCTGACCACCAGGCCCCTGGCAAGCTGACATGAAACGCTATTCCCGAATCACAGGTACTGGCAGTTTTCTGCCGCCCCGTCGCCTGACCAACGCCGACATGGTGGCGCTGCTGGCCAGCCGAGGCATCGAGACCAGCGACGAATGGATCGTCGAGCGCACAGGCATCCGGGCGCGCCATTATGTGGACGACGGGGTCAATGCAAGCGACCTGGCGCTGCAGGCGTGTCTCAAGGCCCTGGAGGCGGCTGGTCGTCAGGTGGCCGACATCGATCTCATCATCGTGGCGACCTCGACGCCTGACATGGTGTTTCCGTCCACGGCGTCCATCCTGCAGCGCAAACTGACGGAGACCGCTGCGGCTCAGGGTCAGAGGGGTGCCGCTGGGGGTGCCGCCTTCGATGTCCAGGCCGTTTGCAGCGGTTTCATCTATGCATTGACCGTGGCTGACGCCATGATCCAGACGGGTGCAGCCCAGCGCGCCCTGGTTGTGGGCGCCGAGGTCTTCTCCCGCATACTCGATTTCAACGACCGCACCACCTGTGTGCTGTTTGGCGATGGTGCCGGAGCGGTGGTGCTTGAAGCGGTGGCGCATGAGGGCGATGGTCCAGCCGTGCTGGCCAGTGACATCCATGCCGATGGCCGTCACACGGGCATTCTTTGCGTGCCGGGTACCGTCAGCGGCGGGCAGATACTGGGCGATCCCTTGCTCAAGATGGATGGCCAGGCCGTCTTCAAGCTCGCGGTGGGCTTGCTCGAAGATGCCGCTCGCGCCACGTTGGTCAAGGCGGGCAAAAAAGAGGCAGATATCGACTGGCTGATTCCGCATCAAGCCAATATCCGGATCATGCAGAGCACGGCGCGCAAACTCAAGCTGCCCATGGACAAGGTCGTGGTCACGGTGCAAGACCATGGCAACACATCGGCTGCTTCCATCCCGCTTGCACTGGATCACGGGGTTCGTGCGGGTCAGGTACGCCCCGGCCAGTTGCTGATGCTGGAAGGCGTGGGAGGCGGGTTCACGTGGGGCGCCGTGCTGGTGCGACTGTAAATCGATGAGGAGTAGAAAAATGACATTCGCCATGGTGTTTCCCGGCCAGGGTTCGCAGTCTGTTGGCATGCTGGACGCCTGGGGTGACCATCCGGTGGTGGCCGAAACCTTGAAAGAGGCCTCTGACGCCCTGGGCGAGGACGTGGCCAGGCTGATCCACGAAGGCCCCAAGGAAGCCCTGGCGCTGACCACCAACACCCAGCCGGTGATGCTGGTGGCGGGTGTGGCCGCCTGGCGAGTATGGCGCGCTGACGGCGGTGCGCTGCCCGCCGCGCTGGCCGGCCATTCGCTGGGCGAGTATTCCGCCCTGGTGGCCTCTGGCGTGCTGACGCTGGCGCAGGCCGCACCCCTGGTCCGTTTCCGCGCACAGGCCATGCAGGAGGCGGTGCCGGTCGGCACCGGTGCGATGGCCGCCATCCTGGGCATGGCCGCGGATCCGGTGCGCGAAGGCTGTGCCCAGGCTCAGTCCACCTTCCCCGTTGGGAGTGGTGAGGTGGTGGAAGCCGTCAATTTCAACGACCCGGCCCAGACCGTGATTGCCGGCAGCAAGGCCGCCGTCGAGAAAGCCTGTGAGGTGCTCAAGGCCAATGGGGCCAAGCGCGCCCTGCCACTGCCGGTCTCGGCGCCGTTCCATTCCAGCCTCATGAAGCCTGCCGCCGAGCGGCTCAAAGAGAAACTGGCCGCCACCGCCTTCGCCGTCCCTCAGATTCCGGTGCTCAACAACATTGACGTGTCGGTGGAAACCGACGCTGACCGCATCCGTGACGCCCTGTACCGCCAGGCCTTTGGCCCGGTGCGCTGGGTCGAAAGCGTGCAGGCCCTCAAAGCCCGTGGCATAGCCACCGTGGTGGAATGCGGCCCCGGCAAGGTGCTGGCCGGCATGGTCAAGCGCATCGACACGGAACTCGCGAGCGCCACTCTTTACGACCCTGCCTCGCTGGCCGATGTGAAAACGCTGCTGGCCTGAAGCCGGCAACACACTGGAGGAGTCCAAACCATGTCTGACACCGCATTCGCCGGCCAGGTGGCCCTGGTCACTGGCGCCTCGCGCGGCATTGGCGCTGCCATTGCGCTGCAACTGGCCAAGCAAGGCCTCAAGGTCATCGGCACCGCCACCAGTGACGACGGCGCCGCCAAAATCACCCAGGCCCTGGCCGGCCACGCCGATTGCAAAGGCGCCAGGCTGGACGTAACCCATGCCGCCGAGGCCGATGCCCTGATCGATGCCATCGTGAAAGAACACGGCGCTTTGCATGTGCTCGTCAACAACGCCGGCATCACCCGCGACATGCTTGCCATGCGCCTGAAAGACGAAGACTGGGACGCGGTGCTGGACACCAACCTCAAGGCGGTGTTCCGCATGAGCCGTGCCGTGATCCGCCCGATGATGAAGCAACGTTATGGCCGCATCATCAGCATCACCAGCGTGGTGGGCGCTTCGGGCAATCCGGGGCAAGCCAACTACGCGGCCGCCAAGGCCGGCGTGGCCGGGATGACCCGAGCGCTCGCGCGAGAACTGGGCAGCCGCCACATCACCGTCAATTGCGTCGCACCGGGTTTCATCGAGACCGACATGACCGCCGCTTTGCCTGAAGCCCAGCAGCAGGCGCTGTTGAATCAGATTCCACTGGGCCATCTGGGCAAACCGGCTGACATTGCCCATGCCGTGGCCTATCTGGCCAGTCCGCAGGCGGCCTACGTGACGGGTCAGGAACTGCATGTCAACGGCGGCATGTACATGGCCTGATAACATTCGCCCCCGGCTGTTTTTTTCGGGCCGTCTGGGCCCCGGCTAAAATGGCGTGACTGTTTTTAACCACCCTCAGAGGGAAATATGAGCGATATCGAAGCACGCGTGAAGAAAATCATTGCCGAACAACTCGGCGTGGAAGAGTCCCAGGTGACCAACGAAAAAGCCTTTGTGGCCGATTTGGGTGCCGACTCGCTCGACACCGTGGAACTGGTGATGGCTCTCGAAGACGAATTCGGCATCGAGATCCC
>CAZEZY010000017.1:0-25549 GCA_964516635.1 uncultured Tepidimonas sp.
CACCACAAAGAACATGGAGGCACCCGTGGAGTGCATGTAGCGGATCAGCCAGCCCCAGGGCACATCGCGCATGATGTACTCGATCGAAGCAAATGCCACCGGGATGCCTGCTTCGTTGAGCGAGGCATCGGGCTTGTAATGCATGACCAGAAAGATACCGGTCACGATCTGGATCACGAGCACCAGCAGGGCCAGCGAACCGAAGAAATACCAGAAGTTGAAGTTCTTGGGTGCGTAGTACTCGGAGAGATGCTCCTTGTACAGCTTGGACAACGGGAACCGGTTGTCGATCCAGTTCAACAGCTTTTCGCCTGCCGGGGCGTTCGGAGAGACTTCCTTGAATTCAGCCATGATGGTCCTCTAAAAGCTGGTCAAGCCTGCTGGTCTTCGCCGATGAGCACGACGGATTCCGACAGGTAGTAATGCGGAGGCACTTCCAGGTTGTCGGGTGCCGGTTTGTTGCGGAACACCCGGCCGGCCATGTCAAAGGTGGAGCCATGACAAGGACACAGGAAGCCGCCGAGCCAGTCATTCGGCAGCGAAGGCTGCGGGCCTGGCGTGAGTTTGTCGATCGGCGAACAACCCAGATGCGAGCAGATGCCCACGGCAATCAGAAACTCCGGCTTGATGGAGCGGTGCCGATTCTGGGCGTAGGGAGGTGTCGGGTAGGCGGTGCGCAAGGAATTCGGATCGGCCAGCTGGCCCTCGATTTTCTCCAGCGATGCCAGCTGCTCTTCGGTGCGGCGCATGATCCAGACGGGTTTGCCGCGCCATTCGACCACGATCTTCTCGCCAGGTTGAAGGCCGGACACATCCACCTCGACCGATGCACCGGCCGCACGAGCGCGCTCAGACGGTTGAAACGAACTGACGAATGGAACGGCGACGGCGGCTGCCCCCACGCCACCCATGGCGCAAGAGGTGATCAGCCAGGTTCGGCGGCCGTTGTCTACGGTGGCTTCGCTCATGGGGATCTTTCTGTGACTAGGCTACTCTGGTGCAAGACCTCGGCGAGTACGAATGAACCACCCATACCCGGGTCAACCCGTATTGTAAGGGATGGCAACCGCGATTCCGAAGCCAATACCCCCGCATGATGCTCAGGGAGTCGGTTGAGGCAGGGCGGCCCGAACGGCCGCTTCGAGACTGGATGGATCGGCACGACCGGTTCCGGCCAGGTCGAAAGCCGTGCCATGATCGGGACTGGTCCGTAGAAATGGCAGTCCGAGGGTGGTGTTCACACCATGGGCCAGCCCCAGGTATTTGACGGGGATCAGTCCCTGATCGTGGTACATCGCCACCACCACATCACAAAAACCTTCCCGTGCCTTCATGAAAACCGTGTCGGGTGGCCATGGGCCGCTCACATCGATCCCTTCGGCTCGGGCCTGCTCGATCGCAGGCGAAATGACGAGGGTCTCCTCGTCACCAAACAATCCGCCTTCACCGGCATGCGGATTCAGTCCGGCCACCGCCACACGACAGCGCTGCAGGCCCATGACCTGGCGGAAATGGCGATCCGCAATCCGGATCGTTTGCAGCACATTGCCGGTCGTTACCGCTTCAATCGCCGCCCGCAAGGACACATGAATGCTCACCAGCACCGTACTCAGTTCAGGACTCGACAGCATCATGCGCACCGGCACCGCACTGACGGGCCTGCCCAGGTGAGCGGCAGCCAATGCCTGCAGGTACTCGGTATGACCGGGATACCCGATACCGGCGGCATGCAGGGCGGCCTTGTGGATGGGGGCGGTGACCAGCGCCGATACACGCCTTTCCAGCGCTGCCTGTGCGCCCTGCTCAATGGCCTGTGCGGCCGCCAGGCCGGCCTGCGCACTCACCTGTCCGAGGGGCGCCGGCATCCTCAATCGGACCCGGGGAAGCACGGGCAGGGCCCCGGGAGGGACACACACGGCATCTGACCAGTCATCCAGCACGGCAACAGGCTGCATGCCATCGAAGATCGCTGTGGCACGCCGCATGACATCGAGATCGCCCACCACCACACACCGACTCGACCATTCAGGCCGGCGACGAAAGAGCCGAGCGATGATCTCGGGTCCGATTCCCGCAGGATCCCCCATGCTGATGGCAACCGGCAAGGCAGTGGTCATGCGGGGTTGTCCACGTCAATGAACACATGCTCCAGCCCCAGCGCTTCTGCCACGTGCGCGGTGACGGCTGGCGCACCATATCGCTCGGTCGCATGGTGACCGCAGGCCAGGAATGCCACGCCGGATTCTCTGGCGTAATGGGCCTGTGGCTCGGACATCTCTCCAGTGAGGAAGGCATCCACCCCTGCCTCGATCGCCGCCTCGAAATAGCCCTGCGCACCGCCGGTGCACCATCCCACCCGCCGGATCACACGGTCCGGCTCGCCGACCCAGATCACCTGCCGCCCCAATCGAGATTGCACATGCCATGCCAGTGCTTGCGGGCCTGAAAAATCGGCCATCCCGGTGAAGCCGAGATCCTGCTCACCAAACCGGCCCCAGTCCCCACCGGGAGGCGGTTGAAATCCGAGCAGTTGCCCCAACCGGGCGTTGTTGCCCAGCCAGGGATGGGCGTCGAGCGGCAGGTGGTAGGCGAGCAGATTGATGTCATGCGCCAGCAACAACGAAAGACGCTGTTTCATCCAGCCAGTGATGCTGCCCGTCTGACCTCGCCAGAACAGCCCATGATGGACCACGATGGCATCGGCCTGCGCATCGATGGCTCGCTCAATCAGGGCGCGGCTGGCGGTGACACCACTGACCATCCGGCGAATGAGAGGGCGCCCCTCCACTTGCAGGCCATTGGGCCCGTAATCCTTGAAGCGTTCGGGCAGCAGGAGTTGCTGAAAGGCGTTGAGCACCTGCTGTCGACTGGCCCCTGGGGGGGATTGAGGTTCGGAAAGCAAGGCCTGAGATTGCGTCATGAAAAGAGAAAAGGAAGTCGCAAGGCTTCATTTTCTCACCCAACGGGCTCAGGACTCGAGCCTTTTGGCTTCCCGCTCGGACTCTTCCATTTTCTTGGCAAAAAACCGGTAAAACCAGAAACCCATGAGAATGACACCGATGATGACGGCCATGCTGAACAAACCGTAATCCGTCGAAAAAAGATCGACAATCGCTTTCATGGAGACTCCGTTGGTGTGGTGCTGACGGAGGCCATTGTGTAACGAACAGACCGGCGAACGTATTGATACAGGTCAAGTCGGCGTTGCTTGAGGGTTTTGATCAGAATGAAACGTACCTGGCTGCTGTTTTCCCAGACCGTCACGGTGTTGGTGGCCATCTGGTTTGTCGTGGTGACGCTGAAACCGCAATGGTTGGACAAGCGCCCCACACTGGCCAGCATCGTGCCGGTGTTCGACATGAGCGGATTCGAGCGATCGGAACTGGTCGCGGCCACCAGCCTCAGCGGGGCGGCCAAAATGGCCTCCCCTGCCGTGGTCAGCATCAGCACCAGCAAGGCTGCCGCTCGCAACCCGCATGCCGAAGACCCGTGGTTCCGTTTCTTCTTTGGTGACCAGATCAACCGCCAGCCCCAGACCGGTCTGGGCTCGGGCGTGATCGTCAGTCCGGAGGGCTATCTCCTCACCAATCACCACGTGATCGCCGAGGCCGACGAGATCGAAGTGCAACTCAGCGATGGACGCCGATCTCTCGCACAAGTGATCGGCACCGATCCGGAAACCGATCTGGCGGTGCTGAAAATCGATCTCCGTGAACTGCCGGTCATCCTGCTAGGTAACTCGGATGAGCTGGAAGTCGGGGATGTGGTCCTCGCCATCGGCAATCCCTTTGGGGTGGGCCAGACCGTGACCAGCGGCATCGTCAGTGCTTTGGGCCGCAGCCAGCTGGGGATCAACACCTTCGAGAACTTCATTCAGACCGATGCCGCGATCAATCCTGGCAATTCCGGTGGTGCCTTGGTGGACGTGAATGGACACCTCATGGGCATCAACACCGCCATCTATTCGCGATCGGGAGGATCCATGGGTATCGGTTTTGCGATTCCCACCTCCACCACACGCTATGTGCTGGAATCCATCGTGAAGGACGGCACCGTCACCCGTGGCTGGCTGGGCGTGGAGCCCCAGCAGCTGGATCCGGAACTGGCCCGACATTTTGGTGTCCGCAGTCTCGACGGCGTGGTGATCACGGGGGTGCTGCAAAACGGACCGGCTGCCGCTGCCGGCCTGAGACCGGGTGATGTGATCACTCACATCGAAGGGCAACCCATCCGCGACGTGGCCGGATTGCTGGGCGCGGTCGCCGCCCTGAAGCCCGGTCAGCCCGCCGAAATCGGGATCGAGCGACGGGACACACGTCAGAACCTGACCGTGGTTCCCGGACGACGAAACCCCAATGGCGGCTCACGATGAAGCGTTGATCAGCCGTTTTCCGATGCGGACGCTTCCGGGGCCTTGGTGGATTTGGCAAACCACCGGGAGCCGATGATGCCCAGTTCGTAAAGCACGATCATGGGCACCGCCAACGCGATCTGTGAAATGACGTCGGGTGGGGTGACGATGGCCGCAATCACAAACGCGACCACGATGAAGTACCCCCTGAATCCCTTGAGCTTTTCCACCGTCACCATCTCGAAGCGCACGAGCAGCATGACCACGATGGGCACCTGAAACGCCAGGCCGAAGGCCAGATACAGCGACAGGATGGCTTCGACGTAGGAGGCGATGTCGGGCGTGGCATTGACGCTTTCCGGGGTGAAGCCCTGGATGAAGCCGAACATCTTGTCGAGAACGAAGAACTGCACAAAGGCAATGCCGATGTAAGCCAGACCACTGCCAAAGACGATGAGCGGAATGGCAAAACGCTTTTCGTGAGCGTACAGCCCTGGCGCCACAAATGCCCAGAGCTGGTACATGACCCAGGGCAAGGCCATCAGGAGACCCGCCATCATCAATACCTTGAGCGGCACGAAGAAGGGCGTGAAAACCCCCACCGCGATCAGCTTCATGTCGGGTGGCATGTGGTTTCGAATGGGAACCGCGATGAGATCGATCAGCCCACTCGCGCCGGGCCAGATGGCCAGCAGGATCATGCAGACGACGATGCCAGCGATCGCGTACAGCATACGGTCACGCAGTTCGATCAGGTGCTGCACAAACGGCTGTTCGGTACCGGCGAGTTCGTCAGCCTTGTCTTTCGGGTCTGCCATGGATAGGAATGTGTGAACGCTCAGGACGTTCGGGTTTTGGGCCGGTAACGGGCCACACGTGCCGCCCCGGAAAGGGCGCGGGTTCGCAAACCGTTACGGGCTTTGAACCACTGCGGCACCGCTTTCTGCTTCAGACGGAAGTTCTTCCTGGGATGGCGGTATTCCGGGTAGACCGGTGAACCGATCGAATACGCATCGGTGGGATTGAATGGGGCCGAAGCCGTGCCACTGTTTTCAAGACCGGCGGTGACGTCCGACCACTCTTTTTCAAAATCGCTGGTGGTCTGGTGAATGGAAGACTCCACGTCGCGCGCGGCGTTTTCGACAGACTCCTTCATCTTCTTGAGCTCCTCGAGCTCCATGGTACGGTTGACCTCTGCCTTGACATCGGCCACATAGCGCTGCGCCTTGCCCAGCAAGGTACCGACCATGCGAGCCACGCGCGGCAGTTTCTCCGGCCCGATGACCACCAGAGCAACCACCCCGATCAGGGCCAGCTTGGATATCCCCAAGTCAATCATGCAGCGCCTTCAGAACAAAAGGGTTCGCCTCCTGGACAGGGGGCGGGACAGAGGCCTCGGCCTTCAGCTTTTGGTCTTGGCTTCGACGTCGATCGTGGCCTTTTCAGCGACGGGCTTGTCCTGGCCCACCTGCGCCGTGGCCGTCTGTTCAGCCTGGTTGTGACCGCCTTCTTTCATGCCGTCCTTGAATCCCTTGACGGCACCACCCAGATCGGAACCGATGTTTTTCAGCTTCTTGGTGCCGAACACCAGCACCACGATCAGCAGAACGACCAGCCAGTGCCAAATGGAAAACGTACCCATGTCTAACTCCAGGTTCGGGGATCCAGCCCCATGTTGAAAGGATTCTAAGTCGGGCGCAAGGTTCAGACCGAACGCAACGGCTTATTGTCCCAGATATGCGTGACAACCGATGGAATTGCAAGCCAGGCCGGACCCTGACTGTTGGCAATCAGCCTTTGAGCCAGGGACGCGGGCCGCCCATCACGTGCAGGTGCAGATGGTGGACTTCCTGTCCGCCCTGGATACCCGTGTTGCAGACCATCCGAAAACCGCCATCCGGATACGGCTGACACCCTTGTTCGATGGCCAGCCTAGGAGCCAGCAACATGATCTTGCCCATCAGTCGCTCATGCTCAGGCAACAACTGTGCCATGGAAGGGATGTGCAACCGGGGAACGATCAGGAAATGCACAGGCGCCCAAGGGTTGATGTCATGGAAAGCATAGACATCGTCGTCTTCATACACCTTGCGGCTGGGAATCTGGCCAGCAATGATCTTGCAGAAAATGCAGTGGGGATCGTGACTCATGGCAAATCGTTCTTGAACGTCAGACAGTCATGGGTTTGCGGTCGTTCCAGTACAGCCAACCCTTGACCAGCCGGTAGATGGACCAGACCGCCGTGGCAAAGAGAATGGCGAAACCGATGAGAATGACCATGGAAAGCGCACCGATCACGCACCAGAGCAGTGCCCACCAGAAGGTGCGGATCTGCCAGGTGAAATGGCTTTCATAGATCGTACCGGCTGCGTCCTCGCGTTTCACGTAGTTGATGACAATCGCAACGATGGCACTGATGCCGATCAGCCAGGACAGGGCATACAGGATGTAGATGACGAGTGTGAGCTGCCGCAGGCTGGCCAGCTGTTCGGGCGTTTTGGCCACCACATCCAGGGTTCGATCGTCGCTCATGTTTCACCATCCCTTTCCCGGGCTTTGCGCAGGGCCTTTTCTTCGAGGCCGCTCAAGCCTTCCCGGCGAGCCAGTTCAGCCACCACGTCAGAGGGACTCAAACCGAAATGAGCCAGCGCAATCATGCTGTGAAACCACAGGTCAGCCACTTCGCCCACGAGCGCCTGCGCCGTGCCCTGCGCGTGCTGGAGATCCTTGGCAGCCATCATGGTTTCACCGGCCTCTTCACCGATTTTTTTCAGGAAAGCGTCCGGCCCCTTGTGCAGCAGGCGCGCGACATAGCTTTTCTCGGGATCGCCACCATGAGCAGGTTTGCGAGACTCGATAACGGCGGCCAGGCGATCCAGCGTGTCGGTGGAAGAGGTCATCGGTAAATCGACTCCGGGTCTTTGAGGACGGGCTCCACGTGGTGCCAGCGCCCCCCCTGGGCATCGGCTTCGTATCGCTGGAAAAAGCAGCTGTGGCGACCGGTGTGGCAGGCAATGCCGGGTTCGTGGCCCAACTGGGTCACCTTGAGCAGCACCACATCGCTGTCGCAGTCCAGGCGGATGTCATGCACGGTCTGTACGTGCCCCGATTCCTCGCCCTTGAACCAGAGCTTGCCGCGTGAACGGCTGAAGTAGACGGCACGGCCGAGTTCAGCGGTTTTCTGCAAGGCCTCGCGGTTCATCCAGGCAAACATGAGGACGTCGCCGGTGGCCTGCTCCTGCGCGATCACGGGCACCAATCCCTGTGCGTCCCATTTGACCTCGTCCAGCCAGTTCATGCGTGCTCCTTCACAGACGCACCGGAATGCCGCGCTCGGCCATGCGCTGCTTGGCCTGGGCAATGGTGTATTCGCCATAGTGGAAGATGCTCGCGGCCAGCACCGCATCCGCCCCACCCTGCTGCACGCCGTCGGCCAGGTGGTCCAGGTTGCCGACCCCACCCGAGGCGATCACCGGAATGTCGATGGCATCGCTCACGGCTCGGGTCAACGCGAGGTCGAAACCGGCTTTGGTGCCGTCGCGGTCCATGCTGGTGAGCAGGATTTCACCGGCGCCGAAATCGGCCATCTGCTTCGCCCAGGCCACGGCATCCAGCCCCACGTTGTTGCGGCCCCCATGGCTGTAGACATCCCAGCCCGGGCCCATGGGCTGCCCATGGGCATCCGGCCGCTGCTCGTCCGAGGCAGTGCGCCGCTTGGCGTCAATGGCCACCACGATGCACTGTGAGCCATATTTGGCCGAGGCATCGCGAATGACCTGCGGCCGAGCAATGGCGGCCGAGTTGAAGCTGGTCTTGTCGGCGCCTGCGTTGAGCAGACGGCGCACATCGTCAACGGTGCGCACCCCGCCCCCCACGGTCAGCGGAATGAACACCTGGGAAGCCACCGCTTCGATGATGTGCAGGATCAGGTCGCGACCGTCGCTGGTGGCGGTGATGTCCAGAAAGGTGAGTTCGTCGGCACCCTGTTCGTTGTAGCGAGCGGCGATTTCCACCGGGTCCCCGGCATCGCGCAACGCCACGAAATTGACGCCCTTGACCACGCGGCCTCCGGTCACGTCCAGGCAGGGAATGATGCGCTTGGCCAGCATGGGTATCCGACTTTCAGCCGTTCAGTTCGTCAGCCAGTTTCTGTGCGGCTTCGAAATCCAGGTCGCCGCTGTAGATGGAGCGTCCGCAGATCACGCCTTCCACGCCCTCGTCTTCCACCGCGCACAACTGGCGGATGTCTTGCAGATTGGACAAGCCGCCTGAGGCAATCACAGGGATGGTCAGGGCCTGCGCCAGTTTCACCGTGGCCTCGATGTTGATGCCACTGAGCATGCCGTCACGCCCGATGTCGGTGTAGACGATGGATTCCACGCCGTAATCCTCGAACTTCTTGCCCAGGTCCACCACCTCGTGACCCGTGAGCTTGCTCCAGCCATCGGTGGCCACCTTGCCGTCCTTGGCGTCCAGCCCCACGATGATGTGACCGGGGAAGGCCGTGCAGGCATCCTGCAGAAAGCCAGGATTCTTGACCGCCGCCGTTCCGATGATCACATAACGCAGACCGGCGTCCAGATAGCGCTCGATGGTGTCGAGGTCGCGGATGCCACCGCCGAGTTGAACATCCACCTCGTCGCCCACTTCCTTCAGGATGCCACGAATGGCGGCTTCGTTTTTGGGTTTGCCGGCAAAGGCGCCATTCAGATCCACCAGATGGACCCGGCGCGCGCCCTTGCTGACCCAGGTTCGGGCCATCGCGGCAGGATCATCTCCAAAAACGGTGGATTGCTCCATATCACCTTGTTTGAGGCGAACACATTGGCCGTCTTTCAAGTCAATGGCAGGAATCAGCAGCATGGCTTTCAGGGGTTCCAGTGAAGGAAGTTGCGGTACAACGCCAGTCCTTGATCGGCGCTCTTTTCGGGATGAAACTGGGTGGCGAACAGATTGTCGCGTGCCACGGCACAGGTGAAGCGCTGGCCGTAGTCAGACTCGCCCACACTGTGCGCCGGGTTGGCCGTGCGGGCATAGAAGCTGTGCACGAAGTAGTAGTAGCTGCCCTCGGGTATGCCCTGCCACATCGGGTGCGCTCTGCCGCGACCCAGATCGTGAAACACCCGGTTCCAGCCCATCTGGGGCACCTTGTAGCGGCTGCCATCCGGCTGCCTCTGGCCCTCCAGACGGAAGCGCACCACTTCACCAGGGATCAGACCCAGGCCAGGTGTATCGCCCTCCTCGCTGTGATCAAGCAGCATCTGCATGCCCACGCATACGCCAAACAAAGGCTTGGCGGCAGCGGCCTCCAGCACGGCATCGCGCAGACCATTGCGGGCCAGTTCAGCCATGCAATCGGGCATTGCGCCCTGGCCAGGCAGCACCACGCGATGCGCATGGCGAACCGCTTTCGGATCGGACGTGACCACCACGTCCACATGATCCACGGCCGTCGCCGCGTGGATGACGGCCTGCGCCACGGAGCGAAGATTGCCCATGCCGTAATCGACCACGGCCACGGTCTGTCGGTTCATTTTTGAAAACGGTTCAGGCAAACGGACACGGCGTCAGGAGGTTACAGGGAACCTTTGGTGGAGGGAATCACCCCGGCCTGTCGAGGGTCGAGCTCAAGCGCAACGCGCAAGGCCCGCGCAAACGCCTTGAAAATGGTTTCACACTGGTGATGGGCATTGACACCTTTGAGGTTGTCGATGTGCAAGGTCACGCCTGCGTGATTCGCAAAACCCTGAAAAAACTCGAATACCAGTTGGGTATCCAGCTGACCGATCATTCCGGCCGTGAATGATACATCCATGTGCAGACCCGGGCGACCCGAAAAGTCCACCACCACGCGGCTCAATGCCTCATCCAGCGGCACATAGGCGTGACCATAGCGGCGAATCCCTTTCTTGTCGCCCACGGCTTGGGCCACCGCCTGACCCAGGGTGATGCCGATGTCTTCGACCGTGTGGTGACCGTCGATGTGCAGATCGCCCTCACACTGTACCGTCAGGTCGATCAGCCCATGACGGGCAATCTGATCGAGCATGTGGTCCAGAAAACCGATACCGCTCTGCAGAGCAGACTGACCGGTGCCATCCAGATGGACACGCACGGTGATGCGGGTTTCAAGGGTGTTGCGGGTGACTTCGGCTAGCCGCATGGAGGCCATGTTTCATAGGATTGATCGGAGGGCCATGATACCATCCATGTCCCATACGGGCATCGTCTCACCCACCTCTCAAATCCATGAGCCGCTTCTGGAGTGCCGTCGTTCACGGCCTGACCCCATATGTGCCGGGCGAACAGCCCAAGCTGGACAACCTGGTCAAGCTCAACACCAACGAACACCCTTACGGCCCTTCGCCCAAGGCTCTGGAAGCGATCCGCCAGGCCACGTCGGACGCCTTGCGGCTCTACCCGGACCCGAACGCCGATGCGCTGAAATCCGCCCTGGCGCAACGTCACGGGGTGAAAGCGAACCAGGTGTTTGTGGGCAACGGTTCCGATGAAGTGCTGGCCCACGCTTTCCAGGCCTTGCTCAAGCAGGACCGGGCGTTGTGGTTCCCGGATGTCACTTACTCTTTTTATCCGGTGTACTGCGGTCTGTATGGCATCGAGCACCGTTTGGTGCCGCTGGCTGACGACTTCACCGTGCGAGTGGAGGATTACCTGCCCCATGACGAACGGCGGGCGGGCGCCATCATTTTTCCCAATCCGAATGCCCCCACGGGCCGTCTGCTGGCTCTGGATGCGGTGGAACGGATCGTTGCCGGCAACCCGGATGCCGTTGTGCTGGTTGACGAAGCTTATGTGGACTTTGGCGGAGACAGTGCCATCGCGCTCGTGGAGCGATACCCCAACCTGCTGGTGGTTCACACATTTTCGAAGAGTCGCTCTCTCGCCGGTCTTCGGGTCGGTTATGCCGTGGGCCACCCGGACCTGATCGAAGGACTGGAGCGGGTCAAGAACAGCTTCAACTCCTATCCGCTCGATCGACTCGCGCTGGCCGGTGCTGTCGCCTCTGTGGAAGACGAGGCCTTTTTTGCCGAGAGTTGCCGGAAAGTCATCCGCACGCGCACAGCCCTGGTAGAGCAGATGGAGAAACTCGGGTTTGACGTGCTGCCATCGGCGGCCAATTTCATCTTTGCCCGTCACCCTGCCCACCATGGAGCCCATCTGGCCGGGGCTCTGCGAGAACGCGCCATCGTGGTCCGTCATTTCAGGCAACCTCGAATCGACCCGTTTGTGCGGATCACCATCGGGACCGATGAGCAGTGTGCCATCCTGGTGGCTGCACTCAGAGACATCCTGAGCGGAGCCTGAATCGGCCTCAACGATCAGGGATGGCGACGAGAAAGCTGCTCCTGAACGGCTGCCAGCAACCGTCGATCCGTCGGACTCGTGGTGCTGCCAAAGGCAGCCACCACCCGTCCGTCACGGCCAATCAGGTATTTGTAGAAGTTCCAGCGCGGGGTGACCCCGGTCTGCTGGGCCAGCTGTTTGTAAAAAGGTGAGGCATCAGTCCCACGAACCGAGCTTTTGGCAAACATCGGAAACTGCACACCGAACGTGTTGGCACAGAACTCGGCGATTTCCTCATTGCTCTTTTTTTCCTGAAAGAAATCACCTGAAGGAAAGCCAAGCACCACCAGCCCCCGATCCTTGAATCGGGCATGCAGGTCTTCCAGTCCTTTGTACTGATTGGTGAATCCGCAATAACTGGCCGTGTTCACCACCAGCAAGACTTTGCCACTGTATTGGCACAGTGACTGGGGTTTCTCGTCCTGCAGTCGGGGAAAGGTGTGGTTGAGCAAAGACGGGCAGTGGCCAGTGGAAGCCGCGGCCGGGTCTGAAGCGCTGGTCGCCCAGGTGGAGGAAGCGGTCAGTAATCCGAGAGCGGCCAGTGTACCGACCGGCCATGACACCAGCCGACGCCGAAAAGACGAACAAAGCGGCCACATCGATAAGAACCGAACAGACATGGAACCTCCTGCATCACCGCAGGCGCATTTCCGCTGCACGGGCATGCGCCTGCAAGCCTTCACCGTGGGCAAGCACCGATGCAATCCGACCCAGTTTCTGCGCACCGGTTTCGCTGACTTCGATCAGGCTACTGCGTTTTTGAAAATCATACACCCCCAATGGACTTGAGAAACGGGCTGTGCCACTGGTCGGCAGCACGTGGTTGGGCCCTGCACAATAGTCCCCCAGGCTTTCACTGGTATAGGCACCCAGGAAGATGGCGCCTGCATGCCTGAGCAGCGGCTCCCAGCGATGAGGCTCCCGGCTCGAGACCTCCAGGTGCTCGGGGGCAATCCGGTTGCTGATGGCGCAAGCCTCCTCCATGCTGCGAGTGAGGATGAGAGCACCCCTTCCACTCAGGCTTCTGGCAATGATGTCGGCGCGAGGCATGGTGGGTAACAGGCGGTCGATCGCGGCCTGGACCTCGTCCAGGTAAGCCGCAACCGGGCACAAAAGAATCGATTGGGCCAGTTCGTCGTGTTCGGCCTGGCTGAACAGATCCATGGCGACCCAGTCGGCGGGGGTGGTGCCATCGGCGAGCACCAGTATCTCGCTGGGGCCAGCGATCATGTCAATGCCCACGGTGCCAAACACATGCTTTTTGGCACTGGCCACGTAAGCGTTGCCGGGGCCGGTGATCTTGTCCACCTTGGGCACGGTGGAGGTGCCATACGCCAGCGCAGCCACGGCCTGAGCCCCGCCAATCGTGAAAGCACGGCTGACGCCAGCCACGTAGGCCGCTGCCAGCACCAGGGGGTTTTTCTCTCCGCGCGGGGTAGGGACCACCATGATGATTTCCGGCACACCTGCCACGTGGGCAGGAATGGCATTCATCAGCACGGAAGAAGGGTAAGCGGCCTTGCCTCCGGGCACATAGATGCCCACCCGGTCCAGAGGCGACACTTTCTGACCCAGCAAAGAGCCATCTTCATCGCGGTAGGCCCAACTTTCACCGCTGGCTTTCTTCTGTGCCTCATGGTAGCGGCGCACCCGGTCGGCCGCCTGCTGCAGCGCTTCGCGCTGGTCGTCCGGCAGGCTTTCGAAAGCGTCCTTCAACTCGGCCTGGGTCAGTTCGAGAGCAGCCAGGCTTAAGGCGCTGAGGCCGTCAAAGCGCTGGGTGTAGTCCAGCACAGCGGCATCACCGCGCCCTTTCACATCGGCCAGGATATCCGCCACACGCTGTTCGATGGCCACATCCGTTTCCGACGACCAGTGCAGTCGCTGCTGGAATCGAACCTCGAAGTCGGCTTCGGCGGTGTTCAGTCGCCATGGGGCGGCCTGAATGCTGCGACTCGTCATGCCACCACTCCCTGGGGCTCGCTGGCCCGGGCAAACGCCTCCAGAATCGGTCGAAGGGCTTCGCGCTTGACCTTCAGAGCCGTCTGATTCACGACCAGACGAGAAGAAATGTCCATGATGCGCTCCACTTCGACCAGGTGGTTCGCCTTGAGCGTGTTTCCGGTGGACACCAGATCGACGATGGCGTCGGCCAGACCGGTGAGCGGGGCCAGCTCCATGCTGCCATAGAGCTTGATCAGGTCTGCATGCACGCCCTTGGTGGCAAAGAACTCGCGCGCGATGGCCACGTATTTGGTCGCCACCTTGAGTCGGGCACCCTGCCGAACCGCACGGACATAGTCGAAATCGGCGCGCACGGCCACGCTCATGCGGCATCGGGCAATCCCCAGATCCAGCGGCTGGTAGAGGCCCACGTTGCCGGCTCCGCCCCACTCGGCCTCGTGCTCCAGCAAGGTGTCCTTGCCGCAAACGCCCAGGTCAGCCCCACCATACTGCACGTAGGTGGGCACATCGGAGGCACGCACCAGCACCACCCGCACATCGGGACGATTGGTTGGCAGGATGAGCTTGCGCGATGTGTCCGGGTCTTCCATCACCTCAATGCCCGCTGCGGCCAGCAATGGCAGGGTCTCTTCGAAAATGCGGCCCTTGGACAGGGCCAGGGTCAACTGGGTGGCACTCATGAGAGCCTTTCGATATCGGCGCCCAGGGCGCGCAGCTTCACTTCCATCTGGTCATAGCCTCGATCCAGATGGTAGATGCGATCCACCACCGTTTCGCCTTCAGCCACCAGACCGGCAATCACCAGACTGGCGGACGCCCGGAGATCGGTCGCCATGACCGTTGCCCCTGACAACCGTTCGACACCTTCCACCAGGGCGACACGGCCATCGATGTGGATGCGGGCACCCAGACGCTGAAGTTCCTGCACATGCATGAAGCGGTTTTCGAAAATCGTCTCGGTCACGCTGCTGGCCCCTTGCGACACGGCGTTCAGTGCCATGAACTGGGCCTGCATGTCGGTGGGAAACCCCGGGTACTCGGTCGTGCGAAAGGTCTGTGCGCGCAAGGCCGCCGCACCCGGCGAAGTGACCCTCAGCCCCTCCTGACGCTCTTCCACCGTGACACCTGCATCGCGAAGTTTGTCAATGACCGCATCCAGGTGATCGCCACGGGCATGGTGCAACAGGGCATCGCCACCGGTGGCCGCAACCGCACACAGGAAAGTGCCGGCCTCGATCCGGTCTGCCACGACAGAATGGTCACATCCATCAAGTCGGTCGACCCCCTGGATACGAATCCGGCTGGTTCCATGACCCTCGATCCTGGCGCCCATCCGGATCAGCATCTCGGCGAGATCGGTCACCTCGGGCTCCTGTGCGGCATTTTCCAGAATGGTCTCACCCTGAGCCAGCGCCGCCGCCATCATGAAATTCTCGGTCCCGGTCACGGTGATCATGTCGGTGGCAATGCGGGCGCCCTTCAGACGGGCCTGCCCGGCTGGCAACCTGGCCACCATGTAGCCGTGTTCGACCACGATCTCGGCCCCCATGGACTGCAACCCCTTGATGTGCTGATCCACCGGTCGGGAACCGATGGCGCAACCGCCAGGCAAGGACACCTTGGCCCGGCCAAATCGGGCCAGCAAGGGCCCCAGAACCAAGACGGACGCACGCATGGTCTTGACCAGATCGTAGGGGGCGACTGGATCAACCGGGTCGGCGGCATGCAGCGTCAACCCACCTCGCTCGCCGTGCACCTGGGTCAGAACGCCCATGTTTTCGAGCAGTTTGCGCATCGTCGCCACGTCTCGCAAGCGCGGGACATTGCGCAGCATCACCGGCTGGTCGGTGAGCAAGGCTGCACAGAGCTCGGGAAGCGCCGCATTTTTGGCGCCTGAAACGGTGATGTCGCCCTGCAGGCGGACACCTCCCCGGATGCGCAATTGATCCATGGATGTGACTCAGTGTTGGCTGGCCCATTCGGCCGGCGTATGGGTTTTCATCGACAGGGCGTGCACCTCGTCGGTCTGGATGCGTTGGCCCAGGGTGGCGTACACCATCTGGTGACGCTGGATCAGACGCCTGCCCTCGAAGGCTGACGAGACGATCACAGCCGCCCAGTGACGTCCGTCACCCGAGACCTCCACATGGTCGCAAGGGAGGCCCTGCGCAATCAGTTTCTGCAGTTCTTCAGCGGTCATCGATAAGGCTTTCAGTTTCTGATCTTGTAGCCCGTCTTGAGCAGGTGCAGGGCAAAACCGGCCACCGCCATGAAGGCCGTTCCCACAATCAGGAGGCTCAGCCAGGGTGAGACATCGCCCTGACCAAAAAAGCCATACCGGAACCCGTCGATCATGTAGAAGAACGGGTTGAGATGGCTGACCGTCTGCCAGAAGCCCGGGAGGGAATGAATGGAATAGAAGACGCCGCTCAGGAAAGTGGCCGGCATGATGATGAAATTCTGGAAAGCGGCCATCTGGTCGAACTTCTCTGCCCACAAGCCCGCGATCACCCCCAGCGACCCGAGCAGCCCCGCCCCCAGAATGGCGAATGCCCCAATCCACAAGGGCTGCTCAAAACTGAGGTCCGTGAACCAGACGGTGACCAGCAGCACCCCGGCGCCGACCACGAGTCCTCGCACAATGGAGGAACCGACATAGGCCACAAACCAGGCCCGGTGCGACAGTGGTGTCAACAGAACAAAGACGAGGTTTCCCATCACCTTGCTCTGGATGAGGCTAGACGAACTGTTGGCAAAGGCGTTTTGCAAGACGCTCATCATGATGAGCCCAGGCAGCAGGAAAGCGGTGTAGCTGATCCGGTCGTAGACCTTGACATGCTCTTCCAGCACATGGCCGAAGATGAGCAGGTAGAGAATGGCTGTCATGACCGGTGCCGCGACCGTCTGGAAGCCCACCTTCCAGAAGCGCAGGATTTCCTTGTAGAACAGGGTCTGCCAGCCACTCATGACGAGCCCCCCGGTTCAGCCAAGGGGCTAGCCGCCCCAGTCCCGGTCATGAGGTCCAGGAAGACGTCTTCGAGATCGGCCTTGCTGATTTCGATGTCCTCCACCAGCAAGCCGGCCTCTCGGACAGTGGCCAGAATCCGCTCGACCTCTGCGGCGTCGTGGGCAGGCAACTGCACAAAGCGGCCTGTCACGCGAGCCTGGGCGGACAGTCCATCCGGCAAGGCCTGATCGGTCTTGAATCGAAGGACCTTCGCCGATGCCTGCCTGAGCAAGTCAGCCGTTTTTTCAAGTGCGATCACCTGACCCTGCTTGAGCATGGCAATCCGGCCGCACAGGGCTTCGGCCTCTTCCAGGTAGTGCGTGGTCAGCAACACGGTGCTTCCCTGCTTGTTGAGTCTGGAAACGAACTGCCAGAGCGTCTGGCGGAGTTCCACATCCACACCAGCCGTGGGTTCGTCCAGCACGATCACGGGGGGTTGATGGACCAGCGCCTGGGCAACCAGCACCCGTCGTTTCATGCCGCCCGACAATTGGCGCATGTTGGCATTCGCCTTGTCAGCCAGACCGAGTCCGTCCAGCAACTCGTCAATCCAGTCGCCGTTGTCGCGTATGCCGAAATAACCCGACTGAAAGCGCAGCGCTTCCCGAACCGTGAAAAAAGGGTCAAACACCAGTTCCTGGGGGACCACACCCAGGCGACGACGGGCCTGTGCAAAATCGGTCTGCACATCCGCACCATGGACCGTCACATGACCACCACTCGCTCTGGAAAGGCCGGCCAGAATGCTGATGAGGGTGGTTTTTCCGGCGCCGTTGGGACCCAGAAGGCCGAAGAACTCGCCCGGCTCGATGTCGAACGTCACGCCCTTCAGGGCCTGGAATTCGCCTCGGGGAGTGATGTAGGTTTTGGATACGTTCTGAAATGAAACAGCTGGCATGGGCCCGACATTTTACGCGGGCAGCAATTCGCTCACACCGTAGAGGGTGGCGAGTTCGCGGAGCCGACTGGGCATGCCATGCCAATGCAGGTGCCCGCCCTGCTGATGCACCAGACGTGCCACACCCAGCAGAGCGGCAAGCGCCGAAGAATCGAACACATCCAGCGCAGAGGCATCGACAGACCAGACCTGGCCAGCGGTCGAGCCTGACGGTCCACGAAGGCGGTCACGGCAAAGCCCGACAAACGCATCCGCCTCCACGTGAGTGAGGCGGGAGGGCAATGCGGGCAAAGCTTGAATCGTCATCATGAGGGTTCAGGATCGCCCGGCCGATCGATTCCGTTCGGCCAGCGCCGCGATCAGCCCGTCAATGCCACGGGCCGTGATTTCCTGACTGAACTGACCACGATAGGTGTCCACCAGCCAGATGCCCAGCACATTGATATCGAACACCTTCCACCCCGCTGGTGTCTTTTCCAGCCGATAGTCCAGTTGAATGGGTTCACCCCGACCACGCAACTCGGAACGGACGATCACCTCGTTGTCTTCTGGCCGGGCACGGAAGGGGCGCAGGACCAGGGTTTGATCCGTCAGTTGTCCCAGCGCGCCGGAGTAGGTGCGAATCAGCAGTGTCTTGAACTCCTGTTGCAAACGTTCGCGCTGTGAGGGCGTGGCCTGCCGCCAGAACCGGCCCACTGCAGAAGACGTCATCCGGGTGAAGTTGACATGGGGCATCAGGCGGTTGTCCACCAGATCCATGATGCGCGCCATGTCACCATTTCGCAGAGCTGGATCCGACTTGACAAGGTCGATCACCTCGCCCGCCACTCGGCCGATCAGGGCATCAGGGGCTTCCGGTTCCTGAGCCACTGCCCATTGGGGCCAGAGTCCCGGGAGAAGGGAGATGATAGCCGTCGCAAGACCCTGACGGCGAGTGATGATGCGGTCGTGCATAGGAGGCGACTTTTCAAAGTGTTGCATGATCGTTCGAGACTCTCGTTCGAGACAGCGTTCCCGCCGTTACCGGCTGTCACGTTTGACCCAACCGTTTTCAGTCCTCCAGGTCGTAACGAGGAGCCGCCTGGTCGGGACGGATCTGTGCCTCACGGCGCTGTAGATAGGCATCCCGGGTGAAGGTATAGCGATCAAGCGCAATGGTATCGAGCATATCGGTGGCACCAAGCAATCCGGCACGCGTATCGGTCAGGCGCAAGGCATACAGGGTGTTGCGCGTGGGCACATGATTCACTTCGCGGGCCACCAGATCGCCCGGACCGTCTGCGACCAGACCCAGCCCGTCGCGAACCGATGACGGGCCGAGGAAGGGCAGGACCAGATAGGGCCCAGAGGGCACGCCCCATCGCCCCAGCGTCGTTCCCACATCAAGGGTGGTGCGCTGTATCCCCATGTCGGAGGCGATGTCCAGCACGCCACCGAACCCCAGGAAGGTGTTGACATTGAACCGCATGAAATTTTCAGCCGCTTCCTGTGGTCGGGCCTGGAGCACCGCATTGACGAATGACCACACATCACGCAGATTCCCGAAGAAATTGTTCACCCCGGTACGGATGGGTGACGGCACCGCATCGCGGTAGGCTGTCGCCACCGGTTTCAGCACGGCCTCATCCACCTCGTCATTGAAGCGAGTCACGCTGCGATTCAAGGGTTCAAGCGGGTCTCGGGGATCAGTTGCCGGACCGGTGGCACAACCCGAAAGCACCCCCATGGCTGTCATCACGACAGCCAGACGCCACAGGCGATGGAAGCCGTGCACTTTGGAAAGAATGGCGATTTTCAATTATTCTGCTCCCGCATCGGACGCGTCAGCGGCCCTGTTGAACAGGAACTGTCCAATCAGATTCTCGAGCACCACCGCCGATTGGGTGAGCGTGATGACATCCCCTTGAGCAAGGTTGTCATCCGAGCCCCCTGGCTCGATTCCCACATACTGCTCGCCGAGCAGACCACTGGTCAGAATCTTGAGTGAACTGTCCTTGGGGAAAGCATAACGCGATTCGAGCGCAAGCACCACGGTCGCCTGAAAAGTCTGGTCATCGAATCCGATCGATTCAACCCTTCCGACCACCACACCGGCACTCCGGACGGCGGCCTTGGGCTTGAGACCACCGGCGTTGTCGAACATCGCCGTCACCCGGTAGACCGGCTGGAAGCTGAGGCTGAGCAGGTTGGCAGCCTGCAGGGCCAGAAACAGGATCGCTGCCCCACCGACGAGCACGAACAGGCCTACCCACACATCAATTTTCGAACGCGGCACGCAATTCTCCTTGTGATTTTCAGATCGTGAACATCATCGCGGTCAGGATGAAGTCGAGGCCCAGCACGGTCAGCGAGGCCATCACCACGGTGCGGGTGGTCGCGCGCGACACTCCCTCGGGCGTCGGATGGGACTCAAACCCCTGCAACAGCGCAATGAACGTCACCGCAAAACCGAACACCACGCTCTTGATGATGCCGTTGCCCACATCGGACCAGACATCAACCCCACCCTGGATCTGACTCCAGAAGGAACCGCCATCGACACCGATCATGAGCACGCCGACCACCCAGCCACCGATGATGCCCATGGCGCTGAATACCGCCGCCAGCAAGGGCATGGCAATCACGCCAGCCCAGAAACGGGGGGCCAGCACGCGATCGATGGGATCCACTGCCATCATTTCCATGACGCTGATCTGTTCGCCGGCCTTCATGAGGCCGATCTCTGCGGTGAGCGAGGTGCCTGCACGCCCCGCGAACAGCAAAGCGGTGACCACCGGACCCAGTTCGCGCACGAGGCTCAGGGTGACCAGCAGACCCAGGGCCTCCGACGATCCGTAGCGTTGCAGGGTGTAGTAGCCCTGCAGGCCAAACACAAAACCCACAAAGAGCCCGGATACCGCGATGATGGCCAGGGAATAATTGCCCAGAAAATGGATCTGGTCGCGTATCAGACCAAAGCGCCTGAAACTGCCCCACGTGCCGAAGGCCAGTCGCATGAACAGCCGGGCTCCCAGACCCATGTCCGCCAGCTTGGCACGGGTTGTCCGACCCAGCTCTGCAGGGTGCCAGCGGTTCATCGGGATCCTCCCATGGGTGTCAGACCAAAATCGTCAGCAACTGAGGGGCCCGGATAGTGAAAACGCACCGGTCCCTCCGGTGATGCCTTCACGTACTGCTGAATCAGAGGGTTGTCACTGTGTCGGATGTCGTCGGGGGAACCCTCCTGGGCGACCCGTCCATTGGCCAGGACGATGATGTGGTCGGCCACGGCAAAGGTGGCTTCGAGTTCATGCGACACCATGATGCTGGTCAGACCCAATGTGTCGTTGAGCTGCCGGATCAGGCGAGCCGCTGTGCCGAGCGAAATGGGGTCAAGACCCGAAAACGGTTCGTCGTACATGACGAGTTCAGGGTCCAGCGCGATCGCGCGCGCCAGCGCCACCCGCCGGATCATGCCTCCCGACAGGGAACTGGGCATGAGGTCACGCGCACCGCGAAGTCCCACGGCATGCAGTTTCATGAGAACGATGTCACGGATCAGGGGTTCCGACAGCCGGGTATGTTCACGCAAAGGAAACGCGACGTTATCCATCACGGACTGATCCGTGAACAAGGCACCGAACTGGAACAGCATGCCCATGCGCCGGCGCATCGCATACAGTCCGTTGCGATCCAGTTGACCCACATTCTGACCATCAAACAACACTTGCCCCGCCGTGGCCCGGTTCTGCCCACCGATCAGCCGCAAGGTGGTCGTCTTGCCCCCGCCCGAGGCGCCGATGAGTACGGTGACTTTGCCCCGGGGCACACGCAGGCTGACCCGGTCGAGGACAACCGGGCCATCACCGTAGCCGAAGCTGACATCGTTGAACTCGACCAGATTGGGAGAAGACATGGTTGACAGAAATGACAAAGGCCGGGCAAGCCGGCCTTGCGAATGATAAGGGATAACCCGAGAATCAGCGTGGCAGGTCGGAAAAACCCATCAGGAACTCGTCCACCGATCGAGCGGCCTGACGGCCTTCCCGAATGGCCCACACCACCAGCGACTGGCCCCGGCGCATGTCCCCTGCCGCAAACACCTTGGGGACATTGGTTTCGTAGCCGCCAACGAAATCCGTGGTGGCCTTGGCGTTGCCCCGTTGGTCCTTTTCGACGCCAAAAGCATCGAGTACCGTGCCAACCGGATTGGTAAAGCCCATGGCCAGCAACACCAGATCGGCCTTGTATTCCTTTTCGGTGCCCGGAATCTCGACGAGTTTGCCATCCTTGAACTCGACGTTCACGGTGGTCAGGCTGGTGACCTTGCCCTTGCTGCCGTTGAACGACTTGGTGGAAATGGCGAACTCACGGGAGCAACCTTCCTCGTGGCTGGAGGACGTGCGCAGCTTGATGGGCCAGTAGGGCCAGGTCAGTTCCTTGTTCTCCTGCTCGGGTGGCATGGGCATCACCTCGAACTGAGTGACGCTGGCCGCGCCGTGGCGGTTGCTGGTGCCCACGCAATCGGAGCCGGTGTCACCACCGCCGATCACGATCACATGTTTGCCATCGGCCCGCAACTGCTTTTTCAGCTTGTCGCCGGCATTGACCTTGTTCTGCTGGGGCAGAAACTCCATCGCAAAGTGGATGCCGTCGAGATCGCGACCCGGCACTGGCAGGTCACGGCTCTGTTCGGAGCCGCCCGTCAGCAGCACGGCGTCGAACTCGGCCTTGAGTTGTTCAGGCGTCACGGTCTCTTGCGCGTCGTTGGTCACTTTGGCCGCCGGGCCTTCGGCGGGCATGCTGGCCACGAGCACGCGGGTGCGGAAGGTCACGCCTTCGGCTTCCATCTGCTCGACACGGCGGTCGATCAGCCACTTCTCCATCTTGAAGTCGGGAATGCCATAGCGCAGCAGGCCGCCCACGCGGTCGTTCTTCTCGAACACGGTCACGTCGTGGCCCGCGCGCGCCAGTTGCTGGGCAGCGGCCAGACCCGCTGGGCCGGAACCCACGACCGCCACTTTCTTGCCGGTCTTGATTTTGGCCGGACGAGGTTTGACCCAGCCTTCGGCCCAGGCTTTGTCAATGATCGCATGTTCGATGGACTTGATGCCCACCGGGTCGTCGTTCACGTTCAGCGTACAGGCGGCCTCGCACGGGGCTGGGCAGATGCGGCCGGTGAACTCGGGGAAGTTGTTGGTGCTGTGCAGCACCGCGATCGCGTTCTCCCAGTCCTGACGGTAAACCAGGTCATTGAAGTCCGGAATGATGTTGTTGACCGGGCAGCCGCTGTTGCAGAACGGGGTGCCGCAGTCCATGCAGCGCGCGCCCTGCACCTTGGCCTGCTCATCGCTCAGACCCACCACAAATTCCTTGTAGTGCTGCAGTCGCTCAGGAACGGGTTTGTAGCCCTCTTCCAGGCGCTCGAACTCCATGAAGCCGGTGATTTTTCCCATGATTCGTGTCCTCGATTCGGTTCAGCGGATTCAGACGGTGGCAGGGGCCTGGGCCGCATTTGTCTTGGCAGCCAGTTCAGCCAGCGCACGCTTGTATTCGGTGGGAAACACCTTCACGAACTTGCCGCGCGTCTGCGCCCAGTTGTCGAGAATCTCGCGTGCCTTGCTGGAGCCGGTCCAGCGGTTGTGGTCCTCCAGCAGCTTGCGCAACTGGGATTCATCGGTCTGGCCTCGGTGCCAGGTGGCGCGGTCGGTGGTGGCTTCCTGCTCACCGGAGGTCACCACTTTGTCGAGCGCCACCATGGCGGTGTTGCATCGACGGGCAAACTGGCCATCTTCGTCATAGACGTAGGCCACGCCCCCGCTCATCCCGGCCGCGAAGTTGCGACCAGTCAGTCCCAGCACTACCACGGTGCCACCCGTCATGTATTCGCAACCGTGGTCACCGGTGCCTTCCACCACCGCCGTGGCGCCCGACAGTCGGACGGCAAAACGCTCCCCGGCCACGCCACGGAAGAAGGCCTCCCCGCGGGTTGCGCCATATAGCACGGTGTTGCCCACGATGATGTTTTTCGATGCATCGCTGCGGAATTCGATGCTCGGGCGCACCACCACACGGCCACCACTCAGACCCTTGCCGGTGTAGTCATTGGCATCGCCAATCAGGTACAGGGTGATCCCGTTGGTCAGGAAGGCGCCGAACGACTGGCCGCCCGTGCCTTCCAGCTGAATGCGCAAGGTGTCATCCGGCAGGCCCTCGGGATGGTGACGTGTCAACTCGCCCGACAACATCGCGCCAACGGTGCGGTTGACGTTGCGCGCCGCCTCCATGAAGCTGACCTTTTCGCCCTTGTCGATGGCGGCACGCGACTTCTCGATCAGCTTGACGTCGAGTGCCTTGTCCAGGCCGTGATCCTGCACGTCCACATGCTTTCGCGGCACGTCAGCGGGCACTTCAGGCTGGTAGAACAGGCGGCTGAAATCCAGCCCCTTGGCCTTCCAGTGGGCGATGCCGGCTCGGGTATCGAGCAGGTCGGCGCGGCCGACCAGGTCGTCGAACTTGCGGATGCCCAGTTGCGCCATGATCTGGCGCACTTCTTCGGCAACAAAGAAGAAATAGTTGACCACGTGCTCGGGCTTGCCCGCGAACTTGGCACGCAGCACCGGGTCCTGCGTGGCGACGCCGACCGGGCAGGTGTTGAGATGGCACTTGCGCATCATGATGCAGCCTTCGACAACCAGCGGCGCCGTGGCGAAACCGAACTCGTCGGCACCCAGCAGTGCGCCGATGACGACATCCCGACCGGTCTTCATCTGGCCATCGGCCTGCACACGGATGCGACCCCGCAGGCGGTTGAGCACCAGCGTCTGCTGGGTTTCTGCCAGACCGATTTCCCAGGGTGAGCCTGCGTGCTTGATGGACGACCAGGGCGATGCCCCCGTGCCACCGTCGTGACCCGCGATCACCAGGTGGTCGGCTTTCGCCTTGGCCACACCGGCCGCAATGGTGCCAACGCCGACTTCCGAAACCAGCTTGACCGATATGTCCGCTCGTGGATTCACGTTTTTGAGGTCGTGAATCAGCTGCGCCAAGTCTTCGATCGAATAGATGTCGTGGTGCGGCGGTGGAGAGATGAGCCCGACTCCCGGCACCGAATAGCGCATTAAGCCGATGTACTCTGACACGTTGCCGCCCGGCAACTGACCGCCCTCGCCCGGCTTGGCGCCCTGCGCCATCTTGATCTGGATCTGGTCGGCGCTGACCAGGTATTCGGCGGTGACGCCGAAACGACCCGACGCCACCTGCTTGATCTTGGAGCGCAGGCTGTCTCCCGCCAGCAGCGGGATGTCGCTTTCGACCTTGTCGCGGCCGATGATCGACGCCAGCGACTCGCCCTGCTGGATCGGAATGCCCTTGAGTTCTTTGCGGTAACGCGCCGGGTCTTCACCGCCTTCGCCGGTGTTGCTCTTGCCGCCGATGCGGTTCATGGCCACGGCCAGCGTCGCGTGGGCTTCGGTGGAAATCGAGCCGAGTGACATGGCACCGGTGGCGAACCGCCTGACGATATCTTTGGCGGGCTCGACCTCTTCCACCGGAATGGCCTTGGCCGGGTCCACCTTGAACTCGAACAGGCCGCGCAGCGTCATGTGGCGGCGCGTCTGGTCGTTGATGATCTGTGCGTACTCCTTGTACGTGTTGAAGTTGTTGGCGCGGGTCGAGTGCTGCAGCTTGGCAATCGCATCCGGCGTCCACATGTGCTCTTCACCGCGTGTGCGCCAGGCGTATTCGCCACCGGCGTCCAGCATGTGGGCCAGCACGGGGTCGTCACCGAAGGCGGCCTTGTGCATGCGGATGGCTTCCTCGGCGATCTCGAACACGCCGATGCCCTCCACCCGGCTGGGCGTGCCGGTGAAGAACTTGTCCACCAGCGCCGTGTTCAGGCCAATGGCCTCGAACAGTTGCGCTCCGCAGTACGACATGTAGGTGCTCACGCCCATCTTGGACATGATCTTGGACAGGCCCTTGCCGA
>CAZEZY010000018.1:0-25457 GCA_964516635.1 uncultured Tepidimonas sp.
CCCCTGCTAAGGGAGTATGCGGTGTAGAGCCGCATCGAGGGTTCGAATCCCTCTCGCTCCGCCAAGATAAAGCCCAAGCAATTGATTTGCTTGGGCTTTTTTCTTGATGGCTCAAGCGAGTCACCATTTGTGCCACCACACGGTCTGGGCTTACCCTACGCACAAGCCACAAATGCCAGCTCAGTCAGGGTATCGGCTGCCTATCGTCAAATCCCAAGCACATCTGACCACTCAGTACATCGGCTAGAACATGCCCAGATTGCAACATCGGATCGGTAGGCGTGTTCAGTCTCGGGGAGCTTCGATGGGCCTCGTCAGCCAGTCGAGGGTTTCTTGCCACAAGGTTTCAGCTCCAGGCCGGAAATACCCCATGTGCCCGATGCCTGACATCCCCCATTCGGAGGGTTCGATCGTGTGCAATTCAAGTTCCGCCTTTTGATAGGCGGACATGAAGGCATCGCGTGAGGCCGGGGGCGCCCATTTGTCGTCGGTCGCATTGATGGCGCGAATCGGGATGTTGACCTCGGCAAACGGCTTGGCCAGATGCGCTTGCTCCGGATCGTCGAAAAAGTAGCGCGGCCACTGGCACCAATGTCGCCATTGGAAAAAGACGTTGCGAGGCAAGTCCTCCCCCATGCCGAGCAGACTCCAGGCCAGATACCCGTGGGTGCGGACGATCAGCGGGCCGAGAACCCGCCACATGAACAGGACTCGCAAGCGCTCCCGTGCTGGCATCCAGCCGTGCCAACCAGCTCCCGTGGCGAATGTGGCAAAGCGCTGCACTCGCTCTTTGCCAGGGACAAGACCGAACGCATGGCCGCCGTACGAGTGGCCAATCATCCAAATGGGTTCATCGCCTCGCGCAGCAACATGTGACAGAAGGGCAGCCAAATCCAGGCGAGCCCAGTCCAGGTAGTTCATCGCGAATCCGCGCAGGCTGGCGGGTTTGGATAGCCCAATCCCCCGATAGTCCAGGGTCCAAACCTCAAGGCCCCGCGCAGCTGCATACAGGGCAAAGCGCTTGTAGAACCCTTGTGGCACGCCAGTCGCACCAGCGACGATGAGGCGCCCTTTGAGCCGACCGGCAGGCGGGTAGTGGAGGGCGCCAAGCCGGTAGCCGTCGGCGGCAACGAGTTGCAGGGTCTCTGGGGTGTCAGGGACAACAGACGTGGCGCTTGAGAGAGAGGGACTCATGAGTGATGCCTGGAAAGATTGACCTGCAAGATGTCCAGCAGCATGAGGGAGGTGTCCTGAAATGGCTTGTGGCTTCCCGCCACCCGTGCCTGAATCAGGCCGCCTTCGTAAGCTGAGACGATGAGTGCCGCGAGGCTGTCGGCGCGAGCGCAGTCCAGGCCACTTGCGGTCAGTGCATCTTTCAATGTGGCCCGTATCGCTTCAAAGCCCTGGGCGACAGCTTGTCGAATAGCCCTGTCTTCCGCCGTGGACTCGAGCGCGATCGTTGCCAGAGGACAGCCGACTTCATAGCCACTGCCAAGCAGCATCTTTTGCGCGTCTGTCATCCATTCGGTCAAAGCCAACGCGGGGTCTTCGTAGCGATCGAAAAGAAGCCTTAGCCGTTGGGTGATCTGATGGATGACGAGCTCGATGGCCGCCACCGCCAACTCGGTCTTGCCTCCTGGGAAATGGTGATACAGCACCCCTTTGGGCGCCTGTGCCTCGACCAACAACTCACTGAGGCCGACGCCATGAAACCCCCTGGTGCGCAACGCATGCAGCATGGCGTCAACCAGACGATCACGGGTTGCACCTGGCATTTTTGGGGTTCGCTGGGTGGTCACAGGTCAAATTCTATAGACCGGTCGGTCTATCGTCAATCGCCGGACTTCAGACCCGAGTCCAGCACCTTTCGGGGATTTCCTGAAGGGCCGCCAAGGTAACCCCCAAGTGATGGATTCACTTGGGGTTTTTCACCTGTGTCAAGCCTGCGCCGGCTTGTGCGTGCTCAGCAGATGGGCGGCCTTGTCAAAGTCAAAATCCTCGACATAGGCCTGCAGCTTCGTGAAGTCGGCCCCCATCAGCTTGCGCAAGGGGGTCTGATGGAGTTTCAGCAATTCGCCGGCTTCGATGTCGCCCTCATCCAGCAGGAGGTGCAGCCGTTGCCACACTTCCTCGAAATGCCCGTAGGCGTTCGCGTCTGCTTCGGCATCCTGGGTCGCTGGTTCATCGGTTGTGGGCACCGCATGGCCCGGCAGCCACTGAGCCAGCTTGGCATACAGACGCTCGGGCGTGATGGGCTTGGTGAGCAGGTCGTTGAAGCCGCTGGCCACCCATGAGGTGTCGCCCTCCACAAAAGTGCCGGCCGTGAGGCCGACGATGGGCAGGGATTCGAAAGCGGGGTTGGAGCGCAGGTTTCTGGCGGTCGCATGGCCATCCATCACGGGCATGTGGACGTCGAGCAGCACCAGATCGAAGGGCGATAACGCCAGCTTTTCCAGGGCTTCGGCCCCATTCGCTGCCACCTCGCAATCCATGCCGGCCAGCCGTAGCATTTCGCTGCCGATCTGCCGGTAGAGGCGGTCGTCGTCCACCAGCAGGATCCGGGCGCCATTCAGCGGTGGTTGGGTGTTGTCCGTGTTGACAGACGCGCGGGTCTGAACCGGGCCAGTCGATGGGCGGGCTTCCATCTGTTCCGGTTTGGCCAGTTGCTCGCAGACGGTATCGAACAGCTGTTCGGTGGTCACGGGCTTGATGAGGGTGCCGTCAAAATCGTCGTGGCTGGACTGGGCATCGAGTTCTTCATGACCTGCCCCCGTGATGCAGATGATGGCGGGGGGATCCTGAAGGCCCAGACCCCGAATGGCCCGTGCACATGCGATCCCGTCCATCACGGGCATGCGCCAGTCGGTGAAGACGAGTGTGTACGGTTTGCCGGCCTCTTGGGCCTGACGAACCGCCTCGACCGCCCTTTCGCCATTTTCCACTTCGTCCACCTGGAATCGCATGCGCTGCAGCCCCCTGACCAGCAGCGAGCGGGTGACCCGGTTGTCGTCTGCCAGCAGCACGCGCTGCCCCCAGTGCCGTTCATCGGGGACGAGCAAGCGCTCGCGGCCGCTTTTCGAGGCCTCCAGTTCGGCGGTGAACCAGAAATGCGAGCCCTGGCCTTTTTCGCTGGTGACGCCCACATCGCCCCCCATCAGGGTGGTCAGGTTGCGGGCAATGGCGAGCCCGAGGCCGGTGCCCCCGTAACGCCGGGTCATGCTCGGGTCCGCCTGTTCGAACTCCATGAACAGCCGGCTGGCTTCCTGGGCGGTCAGTCCGATCCCGGTGTCCATGACGTTGAAGCGCAGCAACTGCCGGCCTGCCGGATTCACGCTCAGCCGCTCCACCTGAATATGGATCTGGCCTTCTTCGGTGAATTTGATGGCGTTGTTGACGTAGTTGATGAGGATCTGGGCGAGCCGCTGCGGGTCGCCCAGGAGGCGCCGGTCGATGTCGGGCGAAACCTCCAGAATGAGCTCGAGGCCTTTGTCCTGGGCTTTCTGGGTCACCATCGACATCACGTTGGCCAGCAAGACCTCCAGGTTGAACTCCATGCGTTCGAGTTTCAGGCGACCCGCCTCGATCTTGCTGAAGTCCAGGATGTCGTTGATCACGCCGAGCAGGTGCTTGCCGGAAGACTCGATCTTGGTGAGGTAATCGCGCGGGCGCTCTGGCAGATCGGTACGCAGCGCGAGGTTGGACAGGCCGATGATGGCATTGAGGGGCGTGCGGATTTCGTGGGACATGTTGGCCACGAAGCGGCTCTTGGTGCCGCTGGCCTTGATGTTGCGGTAGGAACGCAAGGCCGTGAGGAGGGAGATTTCCAGGCGCTCGGCCGTGAGCTCGGTCTTTTCCTTGTAGTCGTCCACCTCCATGTGGCGGATGATGTCGAGCGGCGGGGCGGCTCCCGGGTTGCCGGTGCGCAAGATGAGCCGGGTGTCCTTGTTCTGCAGGGTCTTGCGGACATACTCGACCAGATCAAGCCCCGCGTGCTCGGTTTCCATGACCACATCGATCATGGCCACGGCAATGTCGGACTCCGCGTCGAACCGCGCGCGGGCCTCCTGGCCCGAACGGGCCGAGAGGATGCGCAGGGGGCGCCCTTCGAACACGATGTCTTCCAGCACCAGCTTGCTGACTTCGATGACGTCCTGGTCGTCGTCAACCAGAAGAAGGGTCCATGGCGGAACGGTCAAGGTGATTCAACCCTTTGTCTGAGGGAATGGGGAAGCAGATGCCGGCTGTCTGGGTAGCCAGATCACGAAGGCTGTGCCTTCGCCCTGTCGGCTGCTGACGCTGATCCGGCCACCCAGCACTTGCTCCACCGCCCGTCGAGTGGAGAACAGGCCCAGTCCGGAGCCGCCGGCTTGCCGCCGGGTGGTGAAGAATGGGCTGAACGTCTTGGCCAGCACGGCATCGTCCATGCCTTTGCCGTTGTCGGTGATCTGCAACTGGATGCCATCGGGCATGTCGTCCACCACCACCCGGATGCGCCGGTCGTCCCGGCCTTCGAAGGCATGGATGGTGGCGTTGACGAGCAGGTTGGTGATCGACTGCATGAGCGACCCCGGCTCGGTGTAGAGCTTCACGGCTTCGCCACAGTGGAGTTCGACCGTGCAATGGGACCGTTTGAGCAGTGGTGAAACCGACACCACCAGGCTTTCCAGGAAAGGCCGGACCTCGAGCATCCGCCATTCGTTGCGGGAAGCATCGACCGTGGTCTGCTTGAAGCTGCGAACCAGCGTGGCCGCCTTGTTGAGGTTGTTGCCGATCAGGGTGGTGGAGCGGGTGATGCCCTGTATCCAGCGGGCCAGGCTTTCGGGGGTGACCACCTGGGTTTCGGCCTCGTTCTGGATGCGACGAACCGTCTGCTCCAGGTGGGAGCAGGCCGTCATGGCCACCCCGATGGGGGTGTTGAGGTCGTGAGCCATCCCCGCAATCGTCAGACCCAGGGATTCCAGCTTGAGCGATTCCTGCAACTCGGCTTCCATGGCCTGACGGGACTCCTCGCTTTTCTTGAGGTCGGTGATGTCGGTATGGCAACCGACCCAGTGGAGCAGCCGGCCATCGGCGTCATGGCTCGGAAAGATCAGGAATCGGTTCCAGAAGGCTTCCCCGTTCTGTCGGTAGTTGAGGATTTCGATCTCGGCAGTGTCTTCGCGGTCGATCGCATCCTGGATGCGTTGCACGGCATCTGGGTGGGAATCGGGGCCTTGCAGCAAACGGGCATTGCGCCCCAGCACATCGGACGCTGCGTAGCCTGTGAGGAGCTCAAAGGCGTCGTTCACGTACACCAGCGGCATGTCGGGCTGGTGTGGATCGGAAAAGCTGATGCCGAACGGCGCCTTCTGCATCACCGTGGTCAGGGTGTTGAGCTCGTTGACCTTGGCCTTGAGTTGCTGCTCGCTGTCTTTGAGGTCGCTCTGGGACAGCAGGAGTTCGTCGTTCGACCGGAGCAACTGTGCATTCGCCTTCTTGTGTTCGCGCAGGGCGGCAACGGCCGAGCCCACAAAAAACAGCAGGTAGGCAGCGAAGAGGACCGCGTCACCAGACTGTTTCGTGAGGTTGTGCGAGATCGACACATCCTGAATGCCCCGGATATCGCCCACTTTCCAGTTGCGCACCGGAGACTGGGGGTGACCGTTGTGGCAATACACGCAGGTGGGTTCCATGCGCACGGGAATGGCCAGCCTGAGCACATGATGGCCAGTGGGCTGCGTCTCAATCCGCCAGACCTCTTCCCTGGCAGGATCTTGCCGGAAGGTTCGCAAGGCATCGGCCTGAAAGTCGTCCAGGGCAGGCCGCTGTCGGCTGGCAAACGGGGCATCGGACAAGAAGGACATGCCAAAACCCTGATCCAGCTCATCCAGCCGCAGCCTTTCCCCGAGTTCGATCGAGAGGGTGGCGGGGATGGGGATGGCACCTGGAATGCGGTGGTAATCCTCGCTCAGGATCACCGGGGCGCCTCCGCTCGACATGACTCGACCGGCGACTTCGCTGGAGTAGTAGCCTCTGACCGTTGAAATGACATTGCTGATCAAACGCGCATTTCGGAGCCCTTCTCGTTCGGCGTGGGCTTGAAGGCCGTGATATGCCATGAATGGCAATCCCGCGAGGGCAACCATGAACACCAGCAGCGACGGACTGAGTCCGATTCGCGCCCATCGTGTTCTGATCGAGTTGCCCATGTGCCTTCTGCTCAGAATGAATCACGCCATTTTATGATAAAAAATATCAAAATTTATCAAATAAATGCAATTCGAGGGCTGGCAGTGAGCGTTCATGCCTGCTGATCTGCCAGCAGGGCTGTCGTCATCATTTCATCGAGGTGATCGAGCAGCACCCGGGTGATGGTCGTGTCCACGCTGCCGAGGTCGCTTTGGGATTGCATGAACGACGCCACGGCCTCCCGATCGAGTCCACGCCGGTAGGGCCTGTCCTGGACCATGGCCTGAAAAATGTCGGCCACGCGCAGAATCCGGGCTTCCAGGGGAAGGCTGGCGCCGTCCAGCCCGTGCGGGTAGCCCACGCCACCCGGCGCTTCGTGGTGATCGGCCGCCCAAGCGGCAATCGCTTCGAACCCGTCGATTTTCCGAAGGATCTGCATCGTCTCGAAGCTGTGGGCATTCATGACCAGTCGCTCATCTTCGTCGAGTGGGGCTGGTTTTTCGAGGATGTGATCGGGCACCCGGAGCTTGCCAAGGTCGTGCAGCAGACCGGCGACCTCGAGTTCATCGAGCCGGGTGTCATCCAGGCCCAGATAGCCCCCTAGCCGGCGTGCAACCCGGGCCACCCCCAGGGAGTGCTCGCGGGTGAAGGGGCTCTTCGCGTCCACGATCACAGAAAAGATCCGGGCCAACTGGAGCATTTCGGCGTGAGTGGCGCTCAGGGGTCTGGCATGGGCCAGCATGTCATGCAGATAGCCAGCCAGCGCCGAAGGTTCGAGATTGAGCCAGAAGGCCTCGTGGCTCGACACACGCAGAAAGGCATCGACCAGCACGGGATCAAAGTAGGTGCCTCGCCGGACGTCGATTTCGCGCTGGATGGGTTGACGCTGTCTGAGGGCCTGGCCACTGGCGTGATAGGGGGCGGCCATGGCATCCACCCGGTCCACGAGCAGGATGAGATTGGCGCGTTGCCGGATTTGCGGTTCAACACCTTCCTGGACCATGCGATCCCAGCGGGTGTGATGCAGCCGGATCGGCAGGGCCATGTCGGCCAGTGGACGGAAGTGGCGCAACAACTCATGGCCGTGCACCGCGTGCGCCTGAGAGCCCGCCCAGTCGAATTCGCCCACCAGATGCTGGTGGGTGGTGGTGTCGGACACCCCGATGTCGTGCAGCAGTCCGAGATCGAACACGAACTGGATGTCGTCGCTTGACCAGCCAAGGGTTCGGGCGCATTCGGCCGCCATGACACCGACCCGTTTTCCATGGGCCACATCGTCAACACCGACCAGATCGAGTGCGTCTGAAAGCGCGTACACAACCTGACGAAAATGGGCGGTGATCATGCGGCGCCCTTCGCCGGGTTCAGGGTTGGAGCAGCGCGTTGATCGGGGTGAGGTCGTCGGCCTGCAGCACGCCGCTGGCCTGTTTCAGGCGCAGGTTGCCCACCAGCACGTCGTAACGGGCTCGGGCCAGGCTGGCCTTGGTCTGGAACAGCTGGCTCTGGGCGTTGAGCACGTCGATGTTGATCCGCACACCCACCTGGTACCCCAGCTGGTTGGCTTCGAGGGCACTCTGGCTGGACGCTTCGGCCGCTTCCAGTGCCCGTACCTGACCGATGCCGGACTGCACGCCGAAATAGGCTGCACGGGTGGCCTGAGCAATGCCACGGCGGGCCGCTTCGAGGTCGGTGCGGGCGCGTTCCTCGAGGGCCAGTGTTTCGGCGATGCGGTTCTGGACAGCCCCGCCGGTGTAGAGGGGCAGGTTGAACTGCACGCCCACGGTGGCGTTGTTGCTGCGCGCATAGCTGAAAGGGGGTGACTGCCCCGCACCACGGGCCACCTGATACTGGGCCACCGCATCCAGGGTAGGTCCCTTGGCGGTTTCGGCCTTTCGGGTCTCCAGCTGGGCAATGTCGAGGGCCGTGCTGGCTAAACGAACCTGGGGGTGCTCGGCCGTGGCCCGGTTCACCCAGGCATCCACACCGACGGGTTGGACCGGTGGCAACTGGCCACCGGTGGCGAGGCGCCAGGGTTGCGTGCTGGAGCGACCCACGAGCTGATCCAGGGCGAGCTTTTTGACCCGGAGATCGTTTTCAGCGGCAATTTCCTGCGCAGTGACCAGATCGAACCGGGCCTGGGCTTCTCGCGTGTCGGTGATGGTGGCGGTACCGACTTCGAAATTCCGCTTGGCGGCTGCGAGCTGCTCGCTGACCGCTGTTTTCTGGGCCTTCACAAACGTCAGGGTGTCTTCAGCGGCGAGCACGTCGAAGTAAGCCTGAGCCGTGCGAACAATCAGGTCTTGTTCAGCCGATGTCAGACGGGCTTGCGCAATGTCGAGCGATTTCTGTGCCTGCTCGAGTGAAATGCGATTGCCCGGGCGAATGAGGGGCTGCCTGGCTTCAACCTGCGCATTCTGGCTGTTCCGGGTTCGATCAAAGCCCGCCGTGCTGGTGTCGGTGTGGGTCCAGTTGGCGCCGGCGCTCAAATTCACCGAGGGCAGCACCCCGGCTCTCGCCTGTTCAGCTCGGGCCTTGTCGGCCTCGAACTGGGCCCGTGCGCCAAGGTAGCTGGCGTCGTAGCCGCGTGCGGCTTCGTAGAGTTCCTTGAGACTCTGGGCTTGCGCCTGACCGGCCGACAGCAAGACCGCCAGACCGAGTGCTGACAGAGTGCCGCTCACCCCCTGGGGTACCCGCTGACGAGGCGACGCGTTGTTCACGGTCTGGGGGTGGGCATGTCGTTCGGTCATGTCGTGGGCGTCCTAGGTAGGGGCGTCGGAATCAGTAGCGAGGGACGGTGGGGTCGAGCTCGGCAGACCAGGCATGGATGCCGCCGCTGATGTTGACCACCTGGTCGTAACCCTGGTTCTTGAGGAAAAATGCCACCTGCGCGCTGCGCCCGCCATGGTGGCAGAGGCAGGCGATGGCCTGATCGCGGGGCAGTTCGGCCAGCCGCATGGGAATCGAAGCCATGGGGAGGGTGAGCAACTGGAAGCCCTCGGCCTTGACACTGGCCATCTGGACTTCCCAGGGCTCCCGAACATCCAGCACGATGGGCAGCGGATCGCCGTTATCCCGGACTTGCCGAATCCAGTCAGGAAGTTGAGCGGGGCGGATGTGGTCGATCACCGGCATCCCCGTTCAGAACTGGAAGCGGCTGGGCTCAGGAAAGTGCTTCATGCGAGGCACCACGATGTCCCAGGGTTGTTCGGTGTGGAAGGCCGCCTCGCCGTTGCGGCGAACCAGGGTCGCCCGCATCATGGGCTCCTGGCCCACCACGGCAAACAGTCGGCCACCGGTTTTGAGCAGCGCCAGCAGGTCGGCCGGCACTTCAGCCACCGAGCCGCTGATGAGGATGGCGTCGTAGGGCGCGGCGGCTACACAGGCGGCAAATCGGTTCGCGGCGGCATCCGCGACCCTGACCTCGACGTTGTTCACCCCTGCCGACTGCAGGTTGGCCTGAGCCTGCTTCGCCCGTTCGGGCTGGATTTCGATGGAGAGGACGCGGGCAGCCAGTTTGCCCAGGAGGGCCGCCATGTAGCCGGAGCCGGTACCGATCTCCAGCACGTTGTCGGTGGGCTGGAGATCCAGGTCCTGAAGGGCTCGGGCTTCGACCTTGGGTGGAAGCATGCATTCGCCCTCGACGGCGGGGCTGGACAGCGGGATTTCCATGTCGGCCAGCGCCAGTGACTGGAATGCCGCAGGAACAAACTGCTCACGGCGAACCTCGGACAACAGCGCCAGCACACGGGCATCCAGCACTTCCCAGGGTCGAATCTGCTGTTCGATCATGTTGAAGCGGGCTTTGTCGAAATTGAATGCGTGGACTGCGGTGCTCATGAATACTCCGTTGGGTATATTAGCCTATTCCTGTCCATTTTACCGAAGCAGGGGTTTTTCCGGATATGGGGGTATGGGTGAATTGTCTGGTGCCAGAACGGTTGGCAGCATTTGCCGCAGCCGATAGAGGGCCTCGAGTGCCTCTCGGGGGCTGAGGCGGTCGGGATCGGTGTTGGCCAGCGCCCGTTCCACCGGACTCGGCTCTGGCGCCTGGGTGGCGGGTGGCGGGGCAAACAGGTCCACCTGCTGCTGGGTGCTGGCACTGTGGGCTTCCAGCGCTTCGAGGGCATGGCGGGCATGCTGCACCACGCTCGCTGGCACGCCCGCCAGCCGGGCCACCTGCACACCGTAGCTGCGGCTGGCAGGCCCCGGTTCGATCTGGTGCAGGAACACGATGTCGCGGCCCTGGCCTTCCACGGCGCTCACATGCACGTTCACGGCGGCGTGGTGGCTGGCGGGAAATTCCGTCAGTTCGAAGTAGTGGGTGGCAAACAGGGTGAACGCCTTGACCCTGTCATGCAGGTGGGCGGCAATGGCGCCGGCCAGCGCCAGTCCGTCAAAGGTGGAGGTGCCACGGCCGATCTCGTCCATCAGCACCAGGCTGTGAGGGGTGGCGCTGTGCAGGATCTGCGCCGCTTCCGTCATCTCCAGCATGAAGGTGGATTGGGCGTTGGCGAGGTCGTCGGCCGCACCGATGCGCGTGTGGATGGCATCCAGCGGCCCCAGACGGCAGCGCTGGGCGGGCACGTAACTGCCCATGCTGGCCAGCAGCGCGATCACGGCCACCTGGCGCATGTAGGTCGATTTGCCGCCCATGTTGGGGCCGGTGATGACCTGCATGCGGGCTTTGGGCCCCATGACCGTGTCGTTGGGGATGAAGGGGGCTCCGCTGGTTTCGTTCAGCCGCGCCTCCACCACCGGGTGCCGTCCGCCGCGGATTTCGATACAGGGCTCGATGGCGAACTCAGGCGCCTGCCAGTTGAGCGTGACCGACCGTTCAGCCAGCGCGCACAGGGCATCCAGGGTGGCAAGTGCCTGGGCCACGGCTGTCAGGGCGGGAATGTGAATCTGCAAGGCGTCCAGCAGACCTTCGTAGAGCCATTTTTCCCGCGCCAGGGCACGTTCCTGGGCACTGAGAGCCTTGTCTTCAAAGGCCTTGAGTTCGGGGGTGATGAATCGCTCGGCGTTCTTGAGCGTCTGACGCCGGCGGTAATCTGCGGGCACCTTGTCGAGCTGGCCCTGCGTGACTTCGATGTAGAAGCCATGCACCTTGTTGTACTGAACACGCAGGTTGGCAATGCCGGTGCGCTCGCGCTCGCGCGTTTCGAGCTCGAGCAGAAAGCTGTCGCCATGGTTCTGGATGGCGCGCAGTTCGTCGAGTTCGGCATCAAAGCCATGGTGAATGACCCCGCCATCACGCACCAGGGCCGCCGGCTCGGGCAGCAGGGCGCGCTGCAACAGGTCAACCGCATCCGGCGGGGGCAGCAGACGGCTGGCCACTTCGGTCAGCAGGAGGCTGGGGCTCCCATCGGTGGAAGCCGTGGCCAGGTTGTGGAGCGCCTGCTCCAGCCGCAGGCCGAGTTCGCGTGTGCGCTCCAGGGTGTGCCCCAGCGCCACCAGTTCGCGTGGGCGGACCTGGCGCAAGGCCGTCCGGGCGGTGATGCGTTCCACATCGCTGGTGCCCTTGAGGGCCGTACGCAGCGGTTCTGCCAGCCCTTGACGCAGCGTGGTGATGGCCTGCAACCGCTGACGGGCCGGCTGGCGATCGCGCGGGGGCTCCAGCAGCCAGCGCTTGAGCAACCGGCTGCCCATGCCGGTGAAGCAGGTGTCGAGCAGCGAAAACAGTGTGGGCGAACTTTCGCCCCGCAGCGTCTGTGTCAGTTCCAGGTTGCGGCGAGTGGTGGCGGGCAGTTCCACCAGTTCCTGTGGCCGGGCCACCTGCAACTGGCGCACGTGGGCCAGGGTGCGGCCCTGGGTGTGTTCGGCGTAGTCGAGCAGGGCCGAGGCGGCGGCGTGCGCGTCTGTCAGATCTTGCGCGCCCCAGCCGGTCAGACTGGCCACCTGCAACTGATCGCACAGTTTGCGCTGGCCCAGTCCGGCATCAAAGCTCCAGGCGGGTCGCAAGGCCAGGCTCAGGCGCGCCCCAGCGCCTGAGGCAGCCAGTGCGGGCCATTGCCGCTGGAGTTCCTGCAGTTCCTGTTCGAAAGTGGGCGTGACTTCGGCGCTGTGCAGCAGCTCGCTGGGGCCGATGCGAACGATCCAGCTCCGGAGTTCGTCGCGAGGGCACTGAGCCAGGTGAACGATGCCCTGGGTGAGGCTGAGCCACGCCAGGCCGCAGGTGTGCCGTGCACCCGGGTGAACGGCCAGCAGCAGCGATTCGGTCTTGTCGTTCAGCAGTTCGGCGTCGGTCAGCGTGCCAGGCGTGACCACGCGCACCACTTTCCGTTCCACGGGTCCTTTTGACGTGGACGGATCGCCCATCTGTTCACAGATGGCCACCGATTCCCCCAGCTTGATGAGCCGGGCCAGATAGGTCTCGACCGAGTGGAAAGGCACACCCGCCATGACCACCGGCTCACCAGCCGACTGCCCACGCCGGGTGAGGGTGATGTCCAGCAGCCGGGCCGCCTTTTCGGCATCTTCGTAAAACAGCTCGTAGAAGTCCCCCATCCGGTAAAACAGCAGGGTGGAAGGAAAGTCCGCCTTGAGCTGGAGGTACTGCTGCATCATGGGGGTGTGCCCCACCAGCGCTTTGTGCATCGGTGCCGCTGGGTTCATCACGCTGGCCCAGGCGTTTTCTGATCGAGTTCCAGCCTGTTGTTGAACCGCTGGATCAGGTTGTCGGCACCGGTCGACAGTCGATGGAAACGGCAGCCCACTCTGTAGCGGTGGGTGCCGCTTCGGCTGTGGATGGCGACTTCGTACCGCACTTCCAGATCGGCATTGATGATGCCCAGGTCATCGAGTTGCAGGTGGCAGTCGGGCAGGATCAAGCCCGACGACAACGCACCCAGACCCGCTGGTTTCTCGAAAGCCACGCCACCCAGCGAGATATCCAGCATCTTGACGGTCTGGCGCGAAATCCTGGAGCCACTCGAGTTTGTCGAAACGACGGGGCGCTCAGGGATCGCGAGCTTGACCGCCAGGCCGACCGGGACGACCACCCGGTGGAATTCGCGTCGTTGAAGGCGATGCAGGCGCTGGGGCAAAGGCGACAGAAACGCCGGCAAGCCGTCGTGGGTGATCTCACTCAGAGGCCCCAGGGGGCCTTTGAGCTCCACCCCGTCGAGCTGGCCGTTCATCACGATCTGCTGCGCCGCGAGCACCTTCTGGTTCGTGCGAGGGTCCGGGCCCACATCCAGAACGAGGTGGCCGCTGTCATGGACTGCCAGCACCACGGTCACGATCGAGTCTGCACCGTTGTACCAGAGGCGCAGGCGTTCGCCATGCTTCGACAGCTGAAGATACTGCTGGAGGATGTCGAGCGGGTAATGAATCCAGAAGGGGCTCGCTTCGCCAGGCAGCCGGCTGGTATCAGTCGGTGTTTCCATCGGGTGTTTCGACAGGGGACGTGTCCACATGCAATGGGCCGGCCTGGCGAACCGCGGCTTTGTCGCCAGCGCTGGCAAACTTGCTGTACTTGCCCAGCAGGCTGGCCATCTGGCCATAGATGCGCGGGTTGGCGGCCATGCATTCGCGTTGTTCCAGGAAGTCGGCTTCACCGGTGAAGTTGCCCACCAGCCCACCCGCTTCGGTGACCAGCAGGGCGCCCGCGGCCACGTCCCAGGGGCTCAGGCCGGTTTCGAAGAAGCCGTCGGCAAATCCGGCGGCCACATAAGCCAGGTCGAGCGCGGCAGCACCCGGGCGGCGCACGCCGGCCACCTTGGGCATCACGTCCTGCAGCATCTGCATGAAGGTCTGGAAGTGGTCACCTGGCCGAAACGGAAAGCCGGTGCTGATCAGGCAGTCTTTGAGCTGGGTGCGTTTGGCCACGCGGATGCGGCGGTCATTCAGGTAAGCGCCGCGGCCACGGGTGGCGCAGAACAGGTCGTTGCGGGTGGGGTCGTATACCACGGCCTGCTCCGTGCGGCCATCGACCATGAGGGCAATGCTGACGCAGTAAACGGGAAAGCCGTGGATGAAGTTGGTGGTGCCGTCCAGCGGGTCGATGACCCAGACATGGCGGCGACCCTGGTGGCCTTTGCCCTCCCGGCGACCGGATTCTTCGGCCCAGATGCTGTGATCCGGGTAAGCGGCCAGCAGCGTTTCGATGACGGCCTGCTCGGCCGCATGATCGACCTCGGTGACGAAGTCGTTGGTCTGCTTGGCAGAGATGCGAACGGACTCGATGTCGAGCGAGGCACGGTTGATGACCGTACCGGCGGCGCGCGCGGCCTTGATGGCCACGTTGAGCATGGGGTGCAGATGGGAGGACATGAATTGTGTGAGGAGCAACAGGGGGCTGTGCGATGACAGCGACAATACCTCATTTTACTGGCCGCATTCGGTCGGTGCAACTTTCGAATGACGTCTCTGCATCCCGCCACCCGTTTCATCCTCATCGAGACCAGCCATGCCGGCAACGTGGGGGCCGTGGCGCGCGCCATGAAGGTGATGGGCTTTGACGATCTGGTGCTGGTCCAGCCGCGCTGGCCCGATGTGTTGCAGCGCGAGGAGGCGGTGGACCGCGCCAGCGGTGCCACCGATGTGCTGGCTCAGGCCCGGGTGGTGGACACACTGGACGAGGCCCTGGTCGGCATGACCCACCTGTGTGCCACCGCCATGACGCCTCGGGACTTCGGACCGCTCACCCGTGCGCCCCGAGAACACCTGACAGGCTGGTGCCGGGAGCCCGCGCTGGCCAGCGGTGGGGGGATCGCCTTCCTGTTTGGCTCGGAGCGGTACGGCATGCGAAACGAGGATGTCTACCGCTGCCATGCCTGTCTGCGGATTCCCACCGCGCCAGACTATGGATCGCTGAATCTCGCGGCGGCGGTGCAGGTGGTGGCTTACGAGTGGCGGATGGCGCTCGGCGGATGGCCAGCAGACGTTTCAACAGGTGCGCCAGCCGGGTCGGTGGCCCCTGCCGATCGGCCCGCCGATGCCCAGGCCATCGCCGGTCTCCTGGCCCACTGGCAGGAAGCGCTGGTGGCGGTGGAGTTTCTTGACCCGGCCGCACCCAAGAAGCTGCTGCCGCGCCTGAACCAGCTCCTGAACAGGGCTCAGCCCAGCGAGGCCGAAGTCCACATCCTTCGCGGGGTGGCGCGTGCCATGCTGCAAACCGCCGCGCGTGCGAAGCGCTAGACTGCACCCATGTTTGCCCGATTGAAGTCCGACATCGATTGCATCCTGGAGCGAGACCCGGCGGCTCGTTCGCGCTGGGAGGTGATCACCTGCTACCCGGGTTTTCATGCGGTGGTTTTTCACCGGCTGGCCCATCGTTGCTGGAACAGCGGCTTCAAATGGCTGGGCCGCTGGATTTCGCACTGGAACCGCTGGCTCACAGGCATTGAAATCCACCCCGGCGCCCACATCGGCAACCGCGTGTTCATCGACCATGGGATGGGTGTGGTGATCGGCGAGACGGCCGAAATCGGCGATGGCTGCACCATCTACCATGGCGTCACGCTCGGCGGTACGTCGCTGTACAAGGGTGAGAAGCGCCATCCCACGCTGGGCCAGAACGTGGTGGTGGGGGCAGGGGCCAAGGTGCTGGGCGGCTTTGTGGTGGGCGACGGTGCCAAGGTGGGCAGCAACGCGGTGGTGACCAAGCCGGTGCCGGCGGGAGCCACGGCCGTGGGCAACCCGGCACGCATCATTCAGGCGGAAGCCGATGCCCGGCGAGAGGAGGTGGCCTCCAAGATGGGATTCTCGGCTTACGGTGTGACGCAGAACGACGACCCGCTGTCCCAGGCCATGCGTGGCCTGATCGACAACGCGGCCGGTCACGAGCACCAGATCGCGTTGCTGTGGCAGGCCATCGAAAAGCTGTCGTGTGCCCGGGCACCCGGCTTGCCAGCCGATGCGGCCCGAGTCGAACATTTCGAGGCCCAGAAACTCAACGATCTCGTGGGCAAGTGAGGCCGGGGGCTCAGGCCTGAGCCGCAGGGCGGATGGCGCTCTTGGGCCGGAAGGCTCTGCAGACGTCGTCGTTGGTTTCCAGGTACGGTCCACCGATCAGGTCGATGCAGTAGGGCACGGCCGCAAAAATGCCATGCACCACGGGTTTGCCGTCGGCGTCTTTCAGGCCTTCCAGGGTTTCGGCGATGCTCTTGGGCTGCCCCGGCAGGTTGATGATGAGCGTCTGGTCGCGAATGACCGCCACCTGGCGAGACAGGATGGCCGTGGGGACAAACTGCAGGCTGATCTGGCGCATCTGCTCACCAAAACCGGGCATTTCCTTGTGTGCCACGGCGAGCGTGGCCTCGGGGGTCACATCGCGCCGGGCGGGGCCGGTGCCACCGGTGGTCAGCACCAGCGCGCAGCCGGCTTCCACCAGTTCGATCAGCGTCTGGCTGATGATGGGCTGTTCGTCCGGGATGAGCCTGGGCTCGAAGGTGATCGGGTTTTTCAGGGCGCGGCCCAGCCATGCTTGGAGAGCGGGCAGGCCCTTGTCTTCGTAGACGCCCGTGCTGGCGCGGTCGCTCACGGAAACGATGCCGATCTTGACAGGGTCGTGGGTGCTCATGGTTGTTCCTGAGCCTGGGCATCCAGGCGGGTGCGTACGATCTGGAAGATTTCACGATAGCTTTTGCCGTGTCGCTGGGCTTCGCCGGGGCGTTCGGCAGCGTTTGTTTCCTGCGCATCCTTGCGGGCCTGCCGGATGAGCGAACGCAGGCGTTGCAGGTCGGCGTCGGCGTCCAGGGTCAGCCAGTCCTGCAAGGCCTGGTCGTCGGCAATCAGCCGGTCACGCCATTGCTCGGCGTGGTGGAGTCTCAGGGTGTCGGCTGCGCTGCCCTGATGCTGCACTTCCAGGGCGGCTTCAATGGCCGCCACCGTTTCATCCTCCAGCTTGCGCATCAGTTTGCCAATGAACTGCATCTGCCGGCGTCTGCCTTCGAAGTTGGTGATGCGTCGGGCTTCGGCCAGTGCGTCGACCAGTTTGTCCGGCAGGTCGAGCTTGTCCATCAGCCCTTGCCGCAAGGTGAGCAGGTCCTCGCCGAGCCGCTGCAGTCGGTCGCTCTGTTTCTTCAGATCGGTCTTGCTGACTTCGACATCGCCCTTGAGTTCGCGTTTGAGCTCAAGGTCCAGTTCGCTGCCTTCCGCAACGAAATGGCCTTTGACGAAGTAGCCTTTGGTGGGTTTTCTTGCCATCCAAGTATCATAGCCGCCAGCATGAAAAAGACCCGATCACCCGCGCCGCGCACCACCGCGGCCCAAGCCCGTTCCTTCCCCGCCCCTGAAGCCGGATTTCAGTATCACCCCGAGCAGTTCGAGGCGCTGGCCGACCTGGCCCTGACCCATGCCCGACAGTTGGGTGCCAGTGATGCCGGGGTGGAGGTGTCGGAAGGTGCCGGACTGAGTGTGTCGGTTCGCAAGGGCGAGCTCGAAAACGTGGAGCGCAACCGGGACAAGTCGCTGGGCGTGACGGTTTACCTGGGGCAGCGTCGCGGCAATGCCTCCACCTCCGATTTCGGGCCGGACGCCATTCGCCAGACGGTTCAGGCGGCTTACGACATTGCCCGCTTCACGGCCGAAGATCCGGTGGCCGGCCTGCCAGACGAGCAGGACGTCGCCAACAGCTACCCCGATCTGGAGCTCTTTCATCCCTGGGCCATTTCGGCCGAAGAGGCCGTGGCCCTGGCCATGCGTTGCGAAGCGGCGGCCATGGCCACCAGCCGGAAGATCACCAACAGCGAAGGGGCTGGGGTGTCGGCGCAGCAATCGCATTTCTTCACGGAACACATGCGCGGGGGCGAGCGTGGGCGTCAGGGGATTTTCCGGGGTGGCTATGCCAGCTCCCGGCACAGCCTGTCGGTGTCGCCGATTGCGGGCAAAGGTGCCCAGATGCAGCGCGATTACTGGTTCAGCTCCATGCGCGACCCCGCCGACCTGGCCAGCCCGGAGGCCGTTGGCCGCTATGCCGCCGAACGGGCGCTGTCGCGGTTGAACGCCCGAAAGCTTCCCACCACCGAATGTCCTGTTCTGTTTGAAGCCCCGGCCGCCGCGGGTCTGCTGGGGGCGTTCGTGCAGGCGATCAGTGGCGGTGCCCTGTACCGCAAGACGAGTTTTCTGGTCGATAGCCTGGGTCGTCAGGTCTTTCCCAGGCACATCGACCTGTTCGAAGATCCCCTGATTCTGGGAGGCAAGGGCAGTGCCCCATTCGATGACGAGGGCGTGAAAACCGTGGCGCGCCAGGTGGTGAGCGCCGGCTGTGTCAAGGGCTATTTTCTGAGTACCTATTCGGCCCGCAAGCTCGGCATGCGCACCACCGGCAACGCCGGAGGCTCACACAACCTGTATCTGCGTAGCCGAGAGACCCGCGAGTCTGACGATCTGGTGGCCATGCTTCAGAAGCTGGGTACGGGCCTGTTCGTGACCGAACTGATGGGCCAGGGGGTGAACTACGTCACGGGGGATTATTCAAGAGGCGCAGCAGGCTTCTGGGTCGAGAACGGTGAAATCGCCTTTCCGGTACAGGAAATCACGATTGCGGGCAATCTGAAAGACATGTTTCTGGACGTGGCGGCCGTGGGTGCCGACGAATACGCCTATGGCGCCAAGCATGTGGGCTCGGTCCTGATCAGCCGGATGAAAGTGGCCGGGAGCTGACCACTGACCGGTTGCGTCCCTGGTGTTTCGCCCGATTGAGACGGTCGTCTGCGGTCTTGAGCACCGGCGTGAAGGCTGATCTGGCAGGGCGGCCATCTTAGCAGCGGGTCAGGGGTTCAGCGGCAACGGGTTTTCCCCAGAGGCGGCTCATGACGACCTGAGCCCTTTGAACCTCGCCACTGGTCCAGAAACGCACGGCGGGCAGCGAAGCCAGGGCGGGGGCAGCCAGGCCGCGCACAGCGAGTTGTCGACCCAGTTCGCGGGCCACAGCGCCAGAAGGATCGATGACCTGAACCTCATGGCCAGCCAGACGCTGGATGACCGGTGCCAGGAAGGGGTAGTGGGTGCATCCCAGGACCAGGGTATCGGCTCCCTGGTCGAGCAGCGGCTGGACGAAGTGGCGGACGGCCGACTCGGTGTCCGGATCGTCCAGAGCACCGGCCTCCACCCTTTCCACCCAGCCGGGGCAGGGCTGAAGCAGGATCTGCCGGCCTTGGCCGTGTGCCTGAACCAGCCGTGCCAGCCCTGGACTGGCCACCGTCTGCCGGGTGGCCAGCACGCCCACCACCCCGGAACGGGTGGCGAGTGCAGCCGGTTTGACGGCCGGTTCGATGGCCACGATGAGCAGGCCGTCAAACCGCTGCCGCAGGTGCTCGATGATCAGCCCGGTGACGGTGTTGCAGGCGACCACAATCGCTTTGGCGCCTTCGGCCAGCAGGTGGCGGATGATGCAGGTGGCCCGGGCCTCGATGTACGCCGTGGGCTTGTCGCCATAGGGGGCGTGGCCCGAGTCGGCCACATACATCAGGGCTTCCTGTGGGAGCTGGGCGTGGATTTCGCGCAGCACCGACAGGCCGCCCACGCCCGAATCGAACACACCCACCGGTGCGTTCGCGGCAACGCCATTCATGAGGCCGGGCTGGACAGCGCCGCCTTGACGGCGGCCGACACCTGAGCCATGTCGGCCTTGCCCGCCAGTTGGGCTTTCGCCGCACCCATGAGTTTCCCCATGTCGGCGGCGGTGGGAGCGCGTCCGAGTTCGGTGCTGAGCTGTGTCACGATGGCCAGCACCGCCGCCTGGATGGCTTCGGTGTCGAGGCGCGCGGGGAGATAGGTCTGAAGGATGGTGGCTTCGGCTTTTTCGCGGTCAGCCAGATCGGTGCGCCCCGCCTGCTCGTAGGCGGCCACGGAATCCTTGCGCTGCTTGATGAGCCGGTCTACCACGGCCACCACGGCGGCATCGTCCAGTGAGGTGCGTTCGTCGACTTCCTTCTGTTTGACGGCCGCGAGCAGCAGACGAATGGTTCCCAGGCGATCGGCGTCTTTCGCCCGCATGGCGGCCTTCATGTCTTCGGTGATCTGTTCTTTAAGGGTCATGATGATGGCATCGGATGAAGGGCAGAAACAACAAAGCCCGCCTGAGCGTCCTCGTGCGGGCTTGTGAGCAGTGGACGGCCATGCCGCCAGCGATCAGTACAGGCGCTTGGGCAACTGCATGGAACGCACACGCTTGAAGTGCCGCTTGACGGCGGCCGCTTTCTTGCGCTTGCGCTCGGCGGTGGGCTTTTCGTAGAACTCGCGGGCGCGCAGGTCGTTGAGCAGGCCCAGCTTTTCGATGGTGCGCTTGAAACGGCGCAGAGCGACGTCAAAAGGTTCGTTGTCTTTAACGCGGATGGTGGTCATTAGCTAATGGTTTCCGAAATGCGCCGCGCCCGGTGTCCAGGGAAGATCGGGCCCTGAACCCGCGCTGCGGCAAGTTTTCCCCCGTCATCAGGTGATCACGGCCGACGGGGCTTTGCCAGCAAAGCTCACCATTATAGCGACATGTGTGGGATCTGGCGTGTTTCGAGTTACATTCTTTGACGGTGATGCAACGAAGAGGGGTCGGCACATGTTCGAATCGGCTGAAATCGGACACCAGGTGGACAAGAAGCGCTGGAAGGAGGAGTCGGCTCGTCTGCGTCCTGCGTTGCTGGATGCGCAGTATCGCCTGCTCAAGGATGGCCGTTCCGCGGTGGTGATACTCGTCAATGGGGTGGACGGTGCCGGACGCGGCGAAACGGTGAACATCCTCAACGAATGGATGGACCCCCGCCACATCCGTACCGAAGCCTTCGGTCCCATGACCGAACAAGACCGGTTGCACCCGGAAATGTGGCGTTTCTGGCAGGTGCTGCCCCCGAAAGGGCACATCGGCATGCTCTTCGGCTCCTGGTACACCGACCCGATCCTGGCGCATGTGCAGGATGGAGAGTCACACGATCGGTTGGTCCATCGCCTCGAACGGATACGTCAGTTCGAACGCATGCTCGTGGCCGAGGGGGTGGTGGTGGTCAAGCTGTGGTTCCATCTGTCGAAGAAAGCGGCCCGCTCCCGCATGAAGGCACTCGAGTCGGATCCCCGGACGGCGTGGCGGGTGACCGAACAGGAAAGGCAGCATCTGAAGCTGTATGACGACATGGTTCGCGTTGCCGACGAGGCCCTGCGCAAGACCAGCATCGGGGAAGCGCCCTGGCTTGTGATCGATGGCAGCGACCCGGCCTATCGCTGCCTGGCGGCAGGCCAGCACTTGCTGGATGTGTTGAAACGCACACTGGACCGCCCGAATGCACCGGCAGGCACGGCGGAGCAGGTGCCCGAAGTGCCATCGACGCTGGCAATCGACGGGCCAGGCTTGCTGGCCACCCAGGATTACACGCGGCAGATCAAGCGCAAGCACTACGAAGAAGCGCTGGAAGAGCTTCAGGGTCGCCTGGCGCTGCTGAGCCGTGATCCACGGATGCGTCACCGCTCGCTGGCGCTGGTGTTCGAAGGCATGGACGCTGCCGGCAAAGGCAGCACGATCCGGCGCATCACCCAGGCGCTGGATGCGCGTTTCTACCGGGTGGTGCCGGTGGCGGCGCCCAACGAGAACGAACGCGCCCAGCCCTATCTCTGGCGGTTCTGGCGTTACATTCCCGCTCATGGAAAAGCGGTGATTTTCGACCGCTCCTGGTATGGTCGGGTGCTGGTGGAGCGGGTGGAGGGCTATTGCACCACCCAGGACTGGATGCGCGCCTACGGCGAGATCAACGAATACGAAGAGGAACTCAGCGAAGCCGGTGTGCTGATCGTGAAGTTCTGGCTGGCCATCACGCCCGACGAGCAGCTTCGGCGCTTCCGGGCGCGTGAATCCACCCCGCACAAAACCTACAAGATCACCGAGGACGACTGGCGCAATCGGGAGAAATGGCCGCTCTACGAACGAGCGGTGGAACAGATGATCGATCGCACTTCCACGCAGGTTTCCCCCTGGCATATCGTGGCGTCGGACGACAAGCTCTGGTCGCGCATCGAGGTGCTCCGCCACCTGTGTGACAGGCTGGAGTCGGCCCTGGATCAGGTGTCGCGCCGGGGTGCTGGCAAGGCCTGAGCGCAGGCGTGGGCACTGGCCCAGGCCCACTGGAAGTTGTAGCCACCCAGCCAGCCGGTCACGTCCACCACCTCGCCGATGAAGTACAGCCCGGGTTGCCTGGACTCCATGGTCTGGGACGAAAGCTCCCGCGTGTCCACGCCACCCGCCGTCACTTCCGCCTTGGCATAGCCCTCGGTGCCCGTGGGCGTGAGCGTCCACCGGTGCAGGCTGTCGACCAGTTGGGCCATCGCCTTGTCGGGCGTTTCGTTGATGGGACGCTGCCAGTCGGCGCGGGTCGCGGTCCAGGTGTCGGCCAGCCGGCTGGGCAGGTGATGCGCCAGTTCGTTGGGCAACCGCTTTCGTGAGCGGGCCTTGGCTGCTTGCAGCAGCGGTTCCAGCGCGGCTTCAGGGTGCAGGTCGATGCCGAGCGGTGTGCCCGGTTGCCAGTAGCTGGAAATCTGCAGCACGGCCGGTCCGCTCAGGCCCCGGTGGGTGAACAGCAGGTCTTCGTCAAACACCTGGCGGTGCTTTTTGTCGCCCGTGGCCATCCGCACGGGCAGGGCCAGGCCCGACAGCTCGGCAAAGGGCGCCCAGGCCTCGGGGTCGAAGGTCAGCGGCACGAGGGCGGGGCGGGGTGTGATGACGTTCAGGTTGAACTGGCGCGCCAGCCGGAAACCGAAATCCGTGGCACCGATTTTCGGGATGGACAGGCCACCGGTGGCGACGACCAGGGAGGTGGCGCTCACCGTGCCCTGGTCGGTTTGCAGGGTGTAAGGGGTCGCTGGGTCGGCGTCGGAAAACGCCACCCCTTGCACCGCACAGGGCTGCCAGCGGGTCACGCCGCCGGCCTCGCATTCCTGGAGCAGCACGTCGATCAGGTCCTGCGCGGAGCGGTCGCAAAACAGCTGGCCCTTGTGCTTTTCGTGGAACGGCACGCCGTGGCGCTGCAGCAGGTCGATGAAATCGGCGGGGGTGTAGCGCGACAGCGCGGAGCGGCAGAAGTGCGGATTGTCGCCGAGGAAATGCTTGTGGGGCTGGCGTGGGTCGAGGTCTCGGTTGGTGAAATTGGCCCTGCCTCCGCCCGAAATCCGGATCTTTTCGGCGACTTTGGGGGAATGGTCGATCAGCAGCACCTTCAGGCCGCGCTGGCCCGCCACGCCCGCGCAGAACAGGCCCGCGGCGCCGGCGCCGACGATGATCACGTCAAATGGCATGGGGGGATTATCGGGGGAGTGGGGTGAGCGTGCTGCGCCAGTTGAGCTGACTCACATCGTCACAATGGGCAATGTGGCCGTGCTGGTGTGCTGCAGTGGGCGTATTCGTTACGGCGTCAGCCTGGCCTGACCTGATCGTCGCTGCCTCATGGTGACGCTGGCGATGCACATCAGAGCCGGGCATTCAGATCGATCAGCACTGAGGCCGATGGGTTGCTCAACGCCTGAGCACTTCCATCATCGCCTGCTGTTCGGGCGAGAGGGCCGAGTCGGGCGTGAGCATGGCGGTGCCCAGGGCCGTCCGGATGGATGTCTCTGGCTCGGGCAAAGGATGGCTCAACAGGGCATCCAGCACCTGCGCGGCCTTGCCCAGCGTCTTCCCGTACAGCTCGAAAATGCCTGACACGCTGACGTGCTGCTCGGGATCGTCGAGCCAGCAGTCGTAATCGGTGACCAGGCCCAAGGTGGCGTAGGCCATCTGTGCCTCTCGGGCCAGGAAGACTTCGGGCACATTGGTCATGCCGACCAGGTGGCAGCCGGCCTGGCGCAGCAGGTGACTTTCGGCCTGCGTGCCGAGGCGGGGGCCTTCCACGCAGGCGTAGGTCAAGCCACGGTGTACCGCGTGGCCTGCTCGCTGGGCCGCGGCCTGCACCGCGTCCACCAACGCCGCACTCACGGGCTTCGCGGTCGAGACATGGGCCGCCACGCCCCCGCCAAAGAAGGTGCGCTGGCGTTGGCCGCGGGTCCAGTCCACGTACTGTTCCGGCATGGCCAGATCGCCGGGCTTGACCTCAATGGCCAGGCTGCCGACGGCAGAAAACCCCAGCAGCATCGTGGCGCCGGCCTGCTTGAGCGCGAAGACGTTGGCGCGGTAGTTCACCTCGTGCGGCAGCAGACGGTGCCCCGATCCGTGTCGGGCGAGAAAGAGAATCGGGTTGTTGCCGTCGTTCCCCTTGAGGATATCCCCTGACGGCTCTCCAAAGGGGGTGGTCAGCCGGATGCGTTCCTCGATGTGCAATCCGGGGAGTTCATAGAGGCCGGTGCCTCCGACGATGGCGAGCATGTTCAATCCTCCTGTCGAACGACTTGATGCGGGTGATAACGGGGGCCCGAGGCGATGCGGGAAAAGTAGGAGGCGTGGGCATCGGTGCCGGGCGGCCATTGCGCCAGAAACCGTTGCTGCACCGCGTCGGCGGGCACGTCGATGGCCAAGGCATCGAGGTAGACGGGACCGCACCTCACCCCTGCCCGGCTCACATGACCGGGTGGCGGGGTGAGCGCGATCCGGGTCAGCAGCCCCGCCGGATCGGCCTGGAAATTGGGCATGCCGGCCGCCCCGTTGTTGAGAATCCAGCCCGGCGAGGCGAGGCCTGGGCGGCGGATGGCCTGCATCACGGGCAGGCAGGTGTGGCTGCAGGCAAAGGCGTCCACGCTGGCCTCGCTGAACCAGCGGCGCACGGTGTCGCGATGGGCGCTGTCGGACAGGTGTTCCTGCGCAAAGCCCCATCCCGCCAGCGACTCGGCGTCGCCATGCACGATGCCGATGCGCATATCGCCCACCGTCGCGGTTTGCCACATCGGCAAGTCGGCCAGCTGGACTCGGTGCTCGGGTGTGGCCGCAGTCCACAGGCGCTGCAGGATGCGGTTGGACCGGTCCACCACCCCGTCGTCCACCCAGTCGGGGTAGGCGCACCCGCACCCGGCGTCCGACAGGGGCGTGTCCTGCGCCAGTTCGGTCTCGACATTGCCACGCAGCGCTGAATGACCGAGCACCGTCCGCTGGATGCGGGCGAATGGGTCAGGGTCGGCGTCGAACCAGTGAAAGTCGCCATTGAAGACCAGTTGCTTGCGGCCGCGTTCGGCCTCGAACAGACGCAGCACTTCATGCAGCGCCAGCTCATTGCCGTACAGGCCGCCGACCACGTACAGCACCTCCAGGTCGGTGAGGTGCGCGGGTGTGGGCTGGCTGAATACGCTGGGTCCGTAGTGGTAGGAGAGGGGGCAGGTCCGCCCTGGGGTGATGGGAGCAGTCATACAGGCAAGGGTTGATCAGGGTGGGCGCCTTCATGGCG
>CAZEZY010000019.1:0-25248 GCA_964516635.1 uncultured Tepidimonas sp.
GCCAGGCGGCGGGCTTCGGGCACCACACGCGGGTCGGTGGTGTAGACACCGTCCACGTCGGTGTAGATGAGGCACTCGGCCGCGCCCATGGCCGCCGCCACGGCCACGGCCGAGGTATCGGAACCCCCACGGCCCAGCGTGGTCACATGGCCGGCTTGATCAATACCCTGAAAGCCGGTGATGATGACCACCTTGCCTGCGGCCAGTTCGCCCTTCACCCGAGCGTCGTCGATCGACTCGATGCGGGCCTTGGTGTAGGCGTCGTTGGTGCGAATGGGTACCTGCCAGCCGGAAAAGCTGACCGCCTCCACGCCCTCGGCCTGGAGCGCAATGGCGAGCAGCGCGGACGATGCCTGCTCACCGGTGGCGGCCAACTGGTCAAGCTCGCGGTAATAAGCGGTCGCGGGCTTCTCGGGGGCCACGTCTTTGGCCAGAGCCAGCAGGCGGTTGGTTTCGCCGCTCATGGCACTGGGCACGACCACCATCTGGTGACCGGCGCGATGCCACTTGGCGACCCGCTTGGCGACATTGCGGATGCGCTCGGTCGAGCCCATGCTGGTGCCGCCGTACTTGTGAACGATCAGTGCCATGTGGTAAGGGAATAAGCGCCGGACAGAAAGGTTTTTGCGACGCCGGCAGCCCGACGCAAAGCTTTCGATTATAGATTCGACGACGATGCCCGTTCAAAAACAAGCACCTCGCCTGTGCGCCGGACAAAGCCCTCGCCGACCTTCAGGTGTATCCGGTGGCCTCGGGTGGTACAGGCCGCCAGCTGACGCTGTAGCTGCCTGAGTTGGGCGTCGCTGGCCTGCCGGGCCCCCACCTCGCGCAACCAGGCCCTCAGCAGATTGGCCTGGCGAGCCAGCGTGAGCGTCTGCAAACGGCGTATCTCGGGCGGGTTGCCGACCAGAGCCATGTCGCTTCGGGCGACTTCCTCCAGCAGACACTGGGCCTGGGCAATATGCCGGGCGCTGCGAGCAAACGTGTCGGCATAGGCGGGAAAGGTGTCCTGCAGCACCGGCAGCAGGCGGTGGCGGATGCGATTGCGGGTGTAACGCGGGTCCTGGTTGGTCGGGTCATCGACCGGTGCGATCGGCTGCGCTTCCAGCCATGCCCTGAGGGCCTGCCCCGAGACACCGAGCCAGGGACGAACAAAAACCACCCCGTGCCGCTCCATGCGTTCTGGCATGCCCGCGAGGCCCGGCAGACCCGCCCCCCGGGTGAGGGCCAGCAAAAGGGTTTCGACCTGGTCTTGCTGATGCTGACCGAGCCAGACCGATGAGACGCCCCCATGCCTGGCCATGTCGGCCAGGGCGACATATCGGGCATCCCGGGCGGATGCTTCCACACTCACACCACGGCCCAGCCTGGGCGCCACCCGTTGCACCTGCAGGGGAATGGCATGCACACGGCAGAAGGACTGCACATGTTGCTCGAAACCGTCAGCGGCGGCTTGCAGACCGTGGTTGACGTGCAAGGCCATCACGCGACCCGGTTGCAAGTGATGCATGGCCAGCAGGAGTGCCGTTGAATCGGCTCCACCACTGAAAGCCACCCCCAGGATGCCGTCAGGCCAGTCAGCGATGGCCTGGCGCAGGACGGGCAGCCCGGGGTGGCCGGCCCAATCGCTAGCAGGGCTTGTGCCCACGGGGGGTCATCCCTTGCCGCGGCTGTCGGCCTTGGTGTCGTTGAAGCGACCGTAACTGTTGATGCGCGCGTAGCGCCGATCCAGCAACTCTTGGGTCTTGAGGTCGGCCACCTGGCGATACGCGTCATTGAGCGCTCGCTTGAGGAAGGCGGCCATCTGCTTGTGATCGCGGTGCGCACCACCCACCGGTTCGTTGACGATCTTGTCAACCAGGCCCAGGGCTTTCAGGCGGTGCGCGGTGATGCCGAGCGCTTCAGCGGCGTCTGAAGCCCGATCGCTGGTTTTCCAGAGAATGGACGCACAGCCTTCCGGACTGATCACCGAATACACCGAATACTGCAGCATCAGCACCTGGTCGGCCACGGCAATGGCCAGCGCACCACCCGAACCGCCTTCACCAATGATGGTGGAGATGATGGGCACTTCGAGCTGCGCCATTTCGAAGATGTTGCGGCCGATGGCCTCGGACTGACCGCGTTCTTCCGCGTCGATGCCGGGATAGGCGCCCGGCGTGTCCACAAAGGTGAACACCGGCAGCTTGAATTTTTCGGCCAGCTTCATCAGTCGCAGGGCCTTGCGGTAGCCCTCGGGGCGTGTCATGCCGAAATTGCGCGCGGTGCGCTCCCGGGTGTCTCGGCCTTTCTGGTGGCCGAGCACCATGCAGGGCTGGCCATTGAAACGCGCCAGGCCGCCCACAATGCTCAGGTCGTCGGCGAAATGGCGATCGCCATGCAGTTCCACGAAGTGCGTGAAGATCTCGCGCACGTAGTCCAGCGTGTAGGGTCGGTCACTGTGGCGGGCAATCTTGGTGACCTGCCAGGGCGTCAGGCTGCTGTAGATGTCTTTGGTGAGTTGCTGGCTTTTCTTGCTGAGCTGCTCGATCTCTTCAGAAATGTCCACGGCCGATTCGGTCTGGACATAGCGCAACTCTTCAATTTTGGATTCCAGCTCCGCGATGGGCTGCTCGAAATCCAGAAAGGTTTTCTTGGCCAAGGTATGACTCCTGTGGTCGTGTCTGTGTCGGGCGTCGGTCAGTAGGCGACCGGCACCGGGTCCAACGAGCGCCAAATATACCAAGTCGCCACGCTGCAGAAGGGGGCCCAGGCGGCCGCCACCTCGCGCGCGTCGCTCCGGCTGACCGGGTCGCCCGAGAAATAGCTCTGACTGATGCCCCGGATCAACCCCACGTCGTCCAGGGGCAGCACATTGGGACGCATCAGGTAGAAGATGAGGAACATTTCCGCGGTCCAGCGACCAATGCCCCGGATGCCCACCAGTTGCTTGATGACGGCCTCGTCATCCATGGACAGCCAGGCGTCGGGGCACAGGCTGCCGTTGTCAAAATGCAGGGCCAGATCGACCAGGTACTCGACCTTTCGGGCGCTCAGGCCGGCCGCACGCATGTCGTCCACCTTCAGGCGCAGCAACTGGGCCGGCTCCATGCGGGGCATGAGCGCAGCAAAACGGTCCCACACGGCCTGGGCAGCTTTCACGGAAATCTGCTGCCCGATCACGCTGCGCGCGAGGGTGGTGAACGGGTCACCGCGCGACTGCAGGCAGACATCCGGGAACTGCGGGATGAGCTTGTTCATCACGCGGTCGTGCTGCTTCAGATGGTCGCAGGCCTCGGCCCAGTAAGAAGGAACCAGTGTCATGGGGGTCTCAGGCCCGTTCCCAGGTGGTGCCCGCCGGGCCGTCCTTCAGGATCACGCCCTGCTGAAGCAGGGTCTGGCGTATGGCATCGGCTTCGGCCCAGTTCCGGGCGGCCTTGGCGGCCGCTCGCGCGTCGATCTGCGACTGAATCGATGCCGCGTCCAGCCCACCAGCCGCTCCCGCCTGGAGAAAGGCTTTCGGGTCTTCCTGGAGCACACCCAGGGTGGCACCCAGGGCTTTGAGCAAACCCGCCAGTTCCGATGAACGGGTGCGGTTGACCTCACCAGCCAGATCGAACAGCACGGCAACGGCTTCAGGCGTGCCGAAGTCCTCGTTCATTGAGACCTTGAAGCGGGCGGCATGCGGTTCGGCCCAGTCGATGACCCCCTCGGAAGCGGGCACGGCCTCCAGGGCGGTGTACAGGCGCTTGAGCGCGCCCCGGGCATCGTCCAGATGCGCATCGCTGTAATTCAAAGGACTGCGGTAATGCGCCCGCAGGATGAAGAAGCGCACCGTCTCGGCGTCGTATTTTTGCAGCACTTCACGAATCGTGAAGAAGTTGCCCAGGCTTTTGGACATCTTCTCGTTGTCCACCCGCACAAAGCCGTTGTGCATCCACACCGTGGCCAGCGGCTGGCCGGTTGCGCCCTCGCTCTGGGCGATTTCGTTTTCATGGTGCGGGAATTGCAGGTCGGCACCGCCGCCGTGGATGTCAAAGCTTTCGCCCAGCATCTCGCAGCTCATGGCGGAGCATTCGATGTGCCAGCCCGGCCGGCCCTGTCCATAAGGGCTGTCCCACTTCGCTTCGTCGGGTTCGCTGGCCTTGGCGGCCTTCCACAGCACAAAGTCCAGCGGGTCCTGCTTGCCATCGTCGACCGCCACGCGCTCGCCGGCACGCAGATCATCGAGGCTTTTGCCCGACAACTTGCCATAACCCACGAACTGACGCACCGCGTAGTTCACATCGCCGTTGGGACTCCGGTAGGCCAGGCCCTTGCGCTCGAGCGCGCCGATCAGGCCCAGCATCTGCGGAACGAACTCGGTGGCACGCGGCTCGAAGGTGGGTCGCTCGATCTTGAGGGCATCGGCATCCTGGTGCAGGGCCTCGACCATGCGGTCGGTGAGCGAGCGGATGGTTTCACCGTTCTTCAGGGCGCGCGCAATGATCTTGTCGTCGATGTCGGTGACGTTGCGGACGTAGGTCACGCGGAAACCCATCGCCTTGAGCCAGCGCTGCACCACGTCGAAAGCCACCATGGAACGGGCGTGCCCGAGGTGGCAGAGGTCATAAACGGTCATGCCGCAGACGTACATCCGCACGTGGCCAGGCTCCAGTGGCGCAAAGTCGTCGACGCGACGCGTGAGGGAGTTGTAAATGCGCAAAGTCATCAGGACAGGCAGGGGCGTGAACCCCTCAGATACAATCTTTCGAGTATATCGGGGCCGGCTCCCAGGCTCCATTGCCCCCACGACCAGCCGCATGCACACCCTCTCGCCCTCCCCTTTTCGCCCTTTGCCACGCCGCTGGGTTCTGGCACTGACGATCTGGCTGGCCGCCGCCTGCTGGATGGTGGCCCGACCGGCCTCCGCCCAGGACGCCCCTTACGATCAGGTGCACCGGCTGCTCAATGCGGGCGAACTGGGTGTAGCGCTTTCGGGTGCCGACGATTGGCTGGCCAAGAAGCCGCAAGACCCGCAGATGCGCTTTCTTCGCGGTGTGATCCGCCAGCGCCAGGGCGACATCGAAGGCGCGACGAACACCTTCCAGGGCCTCATCCGGGACCATCCCGAACTCCCCGAGCCCTACAACAACCTGGCGGTCATTCATGCCGCTCAGGGGCAGCTGGCCAAGGCGCGCGAGGCGCTCGAAACGGCCATCCGGCTGAATCCGCAATATGGCACGGCCCACCGCAACCTGGGCGATGTGTACCTTCAGATGGCCGCCGAGTCCTACCGCGCCGCCTTGCGTGCCGGCCCGGATAGCGGCAACGCTTCCAGGCAACTCCAGGCTGTCGAGCGACTGCTGAACCCTTCCGAAACCCGTTGACCCTTTTCTCAGACCTGCCATGACCCAACGCCGACACGTGCATCGCCTGATCGTCTCCGCCCTGCTTGCGCCCGTGCTGTGGCACGGTGCAGTGCATGCGCAATCCCCAGCGCCCCGTGTCACGCTGGAAACCAGCCTCGGGCACATCGTCCTCGAACTCAACCCGGAAAAGGCCCCGCGGACGGTGGCCAATTTCGTGCAGTACGTTCAGGAGGGACACTATGCCGGCACGGTGTTCCACCGAGTCATCCCCAACTTCATGATTCAGGGCGGCGGTTTCACGCCCGCCATGCAGCAGAAGCCAACCCGCGATCCCATCCCCCTGGAATCCCGCAATGGCCTGAAAAATCTCAAGGGCACCATTGCCATGGCCCGCACCATGGTGCCGAATTCGGCCACCTCGCAGTTTTTCATCAACGTGCAGGACAACCCCTTTCTCGACCAGCCCAACTCCCAGGACGGTCAGGGTTATGCCGTTTTCGGCAAGGTCGTCAGTGGCATGGACGTGATCGAGAAGATCCGGACCGTGCCCACGACTCGCCGAGGCATGCATGCCGATGTGCCCGTCGAACCTGTCACCCTCATCAAAGCCACTCTGGAGAAATAAACCATGGCCCATCCTCAAGTCGAACTGCACATCAGCGGCCACGGCGTCATCACGGTCGAACTCGATGCCGACAAGGCACCCAGGTCCACCGAAAACTTCCTGGCCTATGTGAACAGCGGCCACTATGACAACACCATCTTTCACCGCGTGATCGACGGCTTCATGATCCAGGGCGGGGGTTTCGAACCCGGCATGAAACAGAAGCCGACCCTGGAGCCGATCGAAAACGAAGCCAACAACGGCCTCAAGAACCAGAAATACACGCTGGCCATGGCCCGCACCCAGGCGCCGCATTCGGCCACCGCGCAATTCTTCATCAACGTGGCCGACAACGGTTTCCTCAACCACACCGCACCGTCCATGCAGGGCTGGGGCTATGCCGTTTTCGGCAAGGTGGTCGGTGGCACCGAGATCGTGGACGCCATCCGCGCCGTCAAGACGGGCCGCAAAGGCTTCCACGACGACGTGCCGGTCAACGATGTGGTCATTGAAAAGGCGGTCGCCATCTGAATACCTGGGCCACGATCCAGGGGCCGACCCACTGGCGGCGGGTCGACTTCATCTCGGACCTGCATCTGCAGGCCCGAGACCCTGCCACGTCGGCCGCATTCGAGCAGTACCTGGCAGCGGGCGGCTTTGACGCCCTCTTCATCCTCGGTGATCTGTTCGAAGTGTGGGTGGGCGATGACGTCCTCCTGACTGACGACAGCCACCCGGAACACCGGTTTGTGCGCCACTGCGTTCAGGCGCTTCATGCAGCCTCCCACCGAGTTCCTGTGCATGTGATGCACGGCAACCGGGATTTTCTGCTGGGTGCCGGCTTTGCCGAGGCGAGTGGCTGCCTGATGATCGAGGACCCCTGCGTGCTGCAACTCGGCCAGATCCGCTGGCTGCTGAGCCATGGCGATGCCTGGTGCCTGAAAGACTCCGATTACCTGGCCTTTCGGGCCCGCGTGCGCCATCCCGAATGGCAGACAGCGTTTCTGTCGCAACCGCTACCGGCACGCGAAGCCATTGCCCACCAACTTCGCGAACAGAGCGAGCAGCGCAAACGCGACACACACACCCACGGCGAGACATTTGCGGATGTAGACACCCAAACGGCTGTGGACTGGCTGCAACGCACCGGCTGCCAGACCCTGATCCACGGACACACGCACCGGCCCGCCGAACACGATTTCGGCCATGGACACCGGCGGCTTGTGCTGAGCGACTGGGACGCGAGCGCCCACCCACCCCGGCTCGAAATCCTGAACATCCGGGCCGATGGTGACTGGTGCCGAACACCGCTGCCAACATGAACCCCGGGCCACGCGCATGGCGAGTCTGGAAGCACAGCCGATGGGGGCGAACCCTGACCCGATGGCTGGGAGGAACGCCCACCATACCCACAGCGCTTTGGGAACGGGTGGTGTCGGCCCAGCCCTTCCTGTCCGCCTTGCCACCCTGGGAACGGCACCAGCTCAAGCCACTTTGCGAACGCTTTCTGGCTGACAAAGAGTTCACCGGTGCCCATGGTCTGGTGATCACCGACGAGATGGCCGTGACGGTAGCCGCCCAGGCCTGCCTGCCCTGGGTCCACTGGGGCTTACCCGGCCTCGACTGGTACCGGCGGTTCGTGGGTATCGTCATCCACCCTGACGAGGTGGTCGCCGAGCGGGAGGTGCGGGATGATGCCGGGGTGGTCCACCACTACCAGGAAGCGCTGGCCGGTGAAGCCATGCACGGTGGGCCCGTGATGCTGGCCTGGAAGCATGTTCGAGGAACGGCAGCATCCGTCAGCACCGGCCATAGCCTGGTCATCCACGAATTCGCCCACCTGATCGACATGCGACACAAAAGCCAATGGGAAGAAGCCAATGGCTGCCCAAAGCTGCCCAGGGGATACATGGGTCTGACACCCTCGGAAGCGGCAGACCTGTGGCATCGCCGCTGGTCGGAGGCCTACCAGCGGTTGGTGCGCGATGTCGAGATGGCCAGCCGGTTTGGCACGGCCCCACCCTGGCTCGATGCCTATGGCGCTCAGTCACCCGCCGAATTTTTTGCCGTGGCCTGCGAGGCCTACTTTGTCAACCGCCCACGCTTCAACGAGGAATTTGGTGATCTGGTGCCTTTGCTCGACGCCTTTTTCAGGCATCCAGATCCCTCACCGGTCAACGACGCAACAGTACCTTGAGCACGGCCTGCAGGCGACGGGCGGAATCGGCCGAGAAGGCCGATGACAACACCGTTGCCGTGTCCTGCACCCAAGTCTGGGCAGGGGACGGATCGTTGCGGCGCGTCAGCAGACGCAACTGAAGCGCTCGCCGCTCTTCCAGGTGCTGGGCTGGCGTGGGCACCTCAGCCGCCATTTCTAGACGCAGCAACGCTTCGGCCACCGGCTGCCCGGCCGCTACAGGCGTCGCTGTCAGGGCTGCCAGCCAGGCCGGTCGAGCCGAAGCCGCCGCCTTGCCACCCAGGGCCTGCGCGGCAGGCAGCTGATCGGGTTGCCGCTGCTCCCAGGCGGTCAGCAGTTGCACCAGGGCCTCACCATGGGCCTGGGACGCCAGCTTCCTGAGGGCGAGTTCGGCCTGCTCCATGGCCTGGCGCTGGGCACGGAATGCCGCATCACCCAGCCGGGGGCCACGAGGCTCGCGCTCGACCCGCTCCGCAAAACGGGCGCCACCCGTCCCGCGGTTGTCACGCGCTGGGCCACGGCTGTCACGCGGCCCAGGACGGGCAGCCGCTACGGGTGCGGACTTCTGCATGCCCGGACGGTCGTCGCCCCGCATCGCCACCAGTTTCTTCGCCGGTTGAGCCGACGCTCCTGCCTCTGCATCGGAAGCGGCGGCTCGCGTGTCGGCCGTGGATGGTGCTGACGCTTCGTCTGCCTTGGCCGACTCGGCACGCAAGACGGCCTCCAGGGCAGACATGGCCTGGCGGATCTGCTGGGCATCACCGGCCGCGCTGGCAGCATCCAGTGCCTTGGAAGCATCCAGCACCGCTTTGTCGTGGGCGCTGAGGGCTTCGCTGACACGCTCCCGGCTGGCGGTTTTGCGGGCAAAGGCCTCGTCGATGGGCTGGCGGAAAGCCTCCCAGAGTTTCTGCTCCTGTCGGCGGTCCAGCGGCACCGCATGGGCTTCATGCTGCCATTGCAATTGCAATGCCTTGACGGCGTCAATGCGCAACACGGGCGCCTGCCCCAGTCTGAGCGCCTCCTCGATGAGGGCCTGCCGGCGAGCGACGCTGCCGGCCTGAGCCGCCTCGAGGCGGGTGTGGGCCTGCGCCATCGCCTCCTTCCACATGGGCTGCAATTCGGCAAACAGCTTCTCGCTCAGATGACCCGACTGGCGCCAACGCTCGGCAAAGGTGTGCAGATCGCGGATCTGCTGCTTCCAGTCGTCGGTCTCTGCGTGGGCCTGCGTCCAGGCTTTCACTTCCTCGATGAGACCCAGCCGCTGCTGGCGGTTGGTTTCGTTCTGCTGCTTGAGTTGCCCTAACCAGGCCTCCACCACCTTGTGTGCCTCGTTGCAGGCTTCGTCAAATTTCTTCCACAGGGCATGGTTCGGTGCGCCCCCCTGGTCGGTGGCCTTCCATTGTTCACGCAGCTGGCGCAGGGTTTCCTGCATTTTTCGGCCACCGATGCGCTGACCTTCCGGGGCCTGCACCAGCGCCACGGCCTTGGCCAGCAGTTCTTCGCGAAGCTGGTCGGCACGCCAGCGCTGCCACCCTTCCAGTTCGCCGGTTCGGGCAATGGCCGCCTGAACGTCGTGTTCCAGTTCCGCCGAAATGTACCGGCCGTGGTCTTTCAGCAACTGGCGCAACTGGCCTGCGGCCTTGGGTGCCGTCTTGGCATGACCTTCGGCCAGTTCCCGGGTCAGGGCCTCCAGGGCCGCCTTCACCAGTTCCTGAGCCTGAGCCCGTCGGGCAGCCGATTCGGCGGGATCCACCGCGGGAGCCGGCGATGCCTCGCCACGGGCCTGACGCAGTTCGTCGGCCCACACGGGTACGGCCGGCAACGCAGCCTGCGGGTCTTCAGATGCCGCCACGGCCAGCGACAACGCCTCCTGAAACGCTTCCCACACCACAGAGAGTTGCACCCTCGAGGATTCCAGCTGAGAGGGAAAACGAGGCTCCACGCTGGCCCATTCCTTCTCTTCCGGCAAGGCAGTCGCCCGGTTCTGCCATTCGCCGACATCGGCGTGCAGCGACGTGAGCGCTGCCTGGGCTTCCTTCCAGGACTTGGTGGACAGGATTTCAATCCGCTGGGCCAGCAGAACGGCCGCCTCTCGCTCCACCTGAACGCGATGCTGGAGATCTTCGATGGCTTTCATGCGCTCCGCCAGCGCCAGCTTCAGCCCGGCCAGTGGCTCACGAGACAAAGGCGCCCCGGCCTTGGCGGCATCCCGCTGCCAGGCCATGGCATCGGCCAGGTTGAGCCGCGGCTGGGCCAGGAGCACCTGCGCCTTGCCTGCCCACTCGGACGCGATCGCATCCTGGGCTCTGGCGCGTTTGATGTCGTCGAGCTTTTCCTTGAGCACCTTGGCAGCGCCCTTGTCGCGGTGCGACATCTCGCGAAACACATCGGCCATCCGATCGTCGGAAGGGGCCGATGTCAGCCATTCGCGCAGCCTGGCCGCCCGCTCCCCGGAAGTCGGCGCAGTGAAGGCACCGCCGGTCAGGGCATCGAGTTGCGAGAGGTCGAGGGAGGAAGTCGTGGATTTGTCGGTGGGGTTCACAGCTACGGTTCTTCAGCGGTCGCGTAAACGGGTATTGTCGCCGGTTTCTGAAGTCAGCCGGCCCACAGATCCAGCGGTGGATCGTGAACCACCGCCTTCAGGATGTCGCTTCGTGCGACAAATCCCACGGGCCGCCCATCGGGATCCACCACGGGCAAACCTTGCAACCCGGTGTCCAGCAACACCTGCGCCAGCCGCCGCAATTCGGTCTCGGGTGTCGCACAAGGCACCGGCGACACCATCACCTGCGTCACGGACTGCGCCATGAGCGCCTGCCAGGCAATGGCCAGGCCATCCGGACGGGGCAAACGCTCGGGCTGCATCAACTCCGCCCGGCTGAGCAACCCCACCACCGCACCCGCTTCGTTCACCACCGGGGCCTGACCGACGCCGTGGTCATACAGCGTCCACCAGCCCTGTCGGACGGTGGTGTGTGGTCTGAGGACCACCGGGTCAGGGTGCATCACATCCCCCACCCGCTGGAGTGGTCGCCTGTCCACCGGGGGATGTTGCACCCGCCCATACGCCGATAGGGCCTGCGTCGCCCGGCGCTCACCTTCATGGGCCGCTGGCGGCATCTGGGGTGACGCCGGGTCATCGCTCGCTGGCTCCAGCGGTCTGAGCCTGGCCACCCGCAAGGTGGGCGCCACCTTCCGAAGGTCCTCCATGGGGCCCCGGTACATGAGTCCTGACGTGCCGTAGATTGCAAACATGGCTCACCTCGCTGAGTCCATTATGGACTGGAGGCGACCGCGTGTGCGATGGGTTCAGGGCAGGAACAGGGCCTGGACATCGCTCAGGAAGTCGAATCCCCGTTCCGTGGGTCTCACCCGCTGCCCATCTCGCTCGATCCAGCCCTTGTGCACGGCTTCATCGAGTGCAGAGGCGAGCCGGATGGCCGGCAGGCCTGTGCGCTCGGCGAATAGCGACAGATCGAAGCCCTCCCGCAGGCGAGAGGCATTCAGCATGAACTCGAAAGGCAGATCGGACGCACTCACCTCTGACTCGGAGGCACACGGTTGCCCCTTGAGGGCATGTTCCATGTACAGACGGGGCTCACGCCAGCGGACCTGGCGCAGCACCCGATGGGCAAAACTCAGCTTGCCATGTGCACCCGCCCCGATACCCAGGTAATCCCCGAATTGCCAGTAATTGGTGTTGTGCCAGCAACGGTGTCCGGGTCTGGCATAGGCCGATACCTCGTAGCGCTCCATTCCCGCCTGACCCGTGCGCTGGGTGATCAGGTCCAGCATGTCCCAGGCGGTGTCGTCGTCTGGCAGTTCGGGCGGGTGTCTGGCAAACCAGGTGTTGGGCTCGAGCGTGAGGTGGTAAACCGACAGATGAGGCGGGGCAAACGAGAGCGCCACGGTCAGGTCTTGCGCCAGATCGTCCAGGGTCTGGCCGGGCAAGGCGTACATCAGGTCCAGGTTGAAGGTGCGGAAATGGCTGGCCACTTCCTCCAGGGCTGCCCGGGCCTGTGCCCCGTCGTGGACCCGTCCCAGGGCCTGGAGGTGTGCGTCGTTGAACGTTTGCACGCCCACACTCAGGCGCGTCACCCCGGCTTGCCGGAAACCCCGGAAACGGTCTTTTTCGAAGGTGCCGGGGTTCGCCTCCAGGGTGATTTCGGCATCGGCCTCCAGCCGCAACAGGCTGCGGACGTCTGACAGCAACGCATCGATGGCCTCTGGTGGAAACAGGCTGGGGGTCCCCCCCCCGATGAACACGCTGTGAACGGTGCGTCCCCAGATCAGGGGCAGGCTGGACTCCAGGTCGGTCCGCAAAGCCAGCAGGTATCGCTGCCAGGGGAGATCGCCCTCGTCGCCTCGGGCGGCACCCCATTCATGCGAGTTGAAGTCGCAATAGGGGCATTTTTTCAGACACCAGGGCAGGTGCACATACAGACTCAGTGGTGGCAAGGCCGACAGGTGCAGGGTGCCAGGCCGGTGCAGTTGCACCACCTGTGCGTTACTCGCTGGCATACCAGCGCTCGCGCATCAGTTCGAGCATGGCCCGAGCCGCCTTGCCCCGGTGGCTGTGGGCGTTCTTGACCTCGGTGGGCAACTGGGCAAAGGTCTGGCCAAAGGCCGGAATCCACATCACCGGGTCGAATCCAAAACCGTTGTCGCCCACGGGCGCCTCGGTGATGCGTCCGCTGACGCGACCGGTCGCCACCAGCGGCTCGGGGTCTTCCGGCGAACGGACGGCCACCAGCGTGCTCACCAGTGCCGCCCGGCGCTGGGTCAGCCCCTGCATCTGCTCGAGGAGGGCCTTGACATTGTTGGCATCGCCTTTGTCGTAACCGAAGCGGGTCGCGTAATAGGCGGTGTCCACACCCGGCTGCCCGCCGAAGGCATCGACGCACAGGCCGGCATCGTCAGCCAGCGCAGGTAGACCACTCGCCGCACTGGCATGACGGGCCTTGGCCAGTGCGTTTTCCACGAAGGTGCGGTGCGGCTCCGGGGCCTCCGGAATGCCCAGGTCGGCCTGCCGCACCAGCGTCACGCCCAGCGGCTCAAACATGGCCTGAAGCTCGGCCAGCTTGCCCGCGTTGTTCGATGCCAGCACCAGCCGGTGACCCGATGTCATGCGCCGCCTCTCAAGCCACATCGGCGCCCGACAGGGACGCCTTCTGCAGCGCGATGAGTTCACCGATGCCCTGCTCGGCCAGCAGGAGCAACTGGTTCATTTCTTCCCGACTGAAGGCGGCGCCCTCGGCCGTGCCCTGCACCTCGACATAGTGACCAGCTCCGGTCATGACGACGTTCATGTCGGTATCACAGCCCGAGTCCTCGACGTAATCCAGATCAAGGACCGGCATCCCCTGCACGATCCCGACGGAAATGGCGGCCACCGGGTGAAGGACTGGCGATCGCTCCAGTTTGCCTTCAGCCAGCAACTGGTGAACGGCGTCCTGAGCCGCCACGAAAGCACCGGTGATGGCCGCGGTTCGGGTGCCCCCATCGGCCTGGAGCACATCGCAGTCGAGGGTGAGGGTGCGCTCCCCCAGCAGACGCAGGTCGAACACGGCCCGGAGCGAGCGACCGATCAGTCGCTGGATTTCCTGGGTGCGCCCACTCTGTTTGCCCTTGGCCGCCTCACGCGCGCTGCGGGTGTGCGTGGCACGGGGCAGCATGCCGTATTCGGCCGTTACCCAGCCCTCACCCGTGCCTTTCTGGTGCGGAGGCACCTTCTCCTCCACCGAAGCGGTACAGAGCACCCGGGTGTCGCCAAACTCGATGAGCACCGAGCCTTCGGCATGGCGGGTGAACTGCCGGGTGATGCGTACCGGGCGAAGCTGGTCGGGGCGACGGCCATCGTGGCGTGTTCGCGGGCTGTCGATGGAAGCAGGCGTCAGGGTCATGAATGGGAGAATGTCAGAAATCCCGCTTGCGCGGGGTGGTACGGCGGATGGCCTCGTTGATTTCCTCAATGGATCGCTGAATCGAGTCTTCATCGAAATCGGCCAGATCCGGGATGGTATGAGGGTCCAGGTCGCCAAAAGAGGAAGCAGATGGCCAATCGGTCAGGTAATCGGAGGGGATGACCTCGGTGGGCTCAAACCCGTCAGACACTTCCCACTCCAGCCCCACAATGGACACATTATCGCCATGGCGCCCCCCGCGGGTCACGGCTTCGTCGGCGAGGGCATTCACCGTGTCTTTCAGCGGCATGCCATGGAGCGCCAGCGCAAGGTCATCGTCGCTCATGACCGACCACAGGCCGTCGGAGCAGAGCAACAACCGGTCACCGGGCAAGACCTCCAGGGGGCCGAGGGTGTCGTAGAGCGGCTGGGTGTCGGAACCGAGAGAGGTGAACAGCACGCCGGGGTTGATGCCGGGGGGAAGCTGGCGAAAAAGCTCGGGTTTGTCGTGGTAGGAGTGGTCGCGCGTGCGCTGCACCAGACGCCCCTGACGGACCCAGTACAGACGGGAATCGCCCGAATGCACCGCGCTCAGACAACCGTGCTGAATCAAAGCCGCCACCATCGTGGTTCGGGGATTGTCGACCATGTCCTGAGAATGGGCGTAATCCACAATGGCCTGGTTGGCGGCCAGCAGCGTGGACTCGAGGAACACCCTTGCATCGGCCAGGTCTGGCCTGGCCTGAGCGTCAAACTGCTGCGTGAACACCCGCACCGCGATTTCGGCGGCCTTTTCACCTTCCGGGTGCCCCCCCATGCCATCGGCCAGGGCCAGCATCACCGCCTGCCGGCTGTAGGTGTAGCCCAGGCGGTCCTCGTTGATCGGGCGACCACCCTTGCGGCTGACCTGATAGACCGTGAATTTCATAGGTCGTGAAAGCTGGAGCGCTCGGTGGTTTCCATGACCGTCGCCGTTTTGCTGCCCAGAATCCCGCCCAGGCCGATTCGCAACTTGTCGACCAGCCCTGGGGGCGTGAAGGTGGGCTCCTCCTCGCGGTTGAGCTCCTTCTGCAACGCAAACACCGACTGCGGCCGCGACAGCGGGTCCAGTGACATACACCACTGAACCACCTCGATCAGGTTATCGGAATAGAGGCCGCGCAGCCGCGTCATGGCCAGAGCCAGGCGATCCTTTTCGAGGCGTTGCGGGGCATCGTGCGGCGGATATCCCTGCATGCAGGAGTACATGCAGGCGCCGACGGCGTAGATGTCGGTCCAGGGCCCCATGTCGGCGTTGCGCTTGTACATCTCGGGCGCGGCAAAGCCGGGGGTGTACATGGGCCTGAGAAAATTGCCCTCGGTATTCAGAACCTCGCGAGCGGCGCCAAAATCGATCAGCACCGGCTTGTTTTCGTCGGTGATGAAAATGTTGGCGGGCTTGATGTCGAGGTGCAGCATCTTGTGCTGATGCACGATTCGCAGACCACGCAGGATTTCGTCGAACAGCGAGCGCACGGTGGCCTCACGCAGGATCTTCTTGCGCTTCAGGTCACGGGCCGTGACGATGAACTCCTGCAGAGAAGCCCCCTCCAGGTAGTTCATCACCATGTAGACCGTCTCGTTCTCGCGAAAGAAATTGAGCACGCTCACCACGGTGGGGTGTGAAATCTGGGCCAGCGCGCGGCCTTCCTCGAAAAAGCTCTTCAGACCCAGGCGATACAGCGAGAGTTTTTCAGGGGGCACGGCGGGCAGGAGTTCGCCGGGCAATCGAACCGCCAGCGCAGCAGGCAGGTACTCCTTGAGCGCGACTCTCTGGCCGGCACTGTCGAGTGCCTGATACACCAGCCCGAAACCACCGGCCGCCAGCAGGCGAATGATCCGGTAGCCGCCGATGAGTGTGTCAGGGGGCAGGGGCGCGGGTTTGGTCTTTGACATAATCGAAGGATCTGCAACCCCCAACAACGTTGCATACAGACTGCGAGTTTTGAATGCCAGTTTACAGCATGACCGGCTACGCGACGGGTCAGAGTCAGCCCCCGGCGACGACGTCGTCCACGGCGGCCTCGCCGGTCGCGATCGGCATGGAAATCCGCTCCGTCAACAGCCGCTTTCTGGACCTGGGATTCCGACTGTCCGACGAGCTGCGCCCGGCAGAACCAGCGCTGCGTGACCTCATCGGCGCCCGCCTCAAGCGAGGCAAGGTTGAAGTCAGGGCCTGGCTGGAAGGCCGAACCGAGAACCCCCTGAGGCCACCCTCCCTGGGTGACCTCCAGAAAATCATCGCGATCCAGGACCAGGTACTGAGCTGGCTGCCATCGGCCCGCCCCTTGTCGGTGGCCGAAACCTTGCAGGCCCTGGGGCGCTCCCAGCCGCCAGCCTCCCACCTCGCCCCGGCACTCGTGGAACTGGCCGAACAGACCCTGGCGGAATTCACCGCATCGCGCAACCGTGAAGGCGAACGCCTCGCTCGCATGTTGCTGGACCGTGTCTCGCAATTGCGCGCCCTCGCCACCCAGGCCCAGCCCATGGTGCCTCTGCTGGTCGAGTGGCAGCGGCAGCGTTTTCTGGAGCGCTGGCAGGAGGCCCTGGGCATGGGGCATGCCGATGCCACCGCCACGGCCGCGCAGGAACGGGCGCTGAGCGAGGCCACGGCATTTGCCATCCGCATCGATGTGGCCGAGGAACTCACCCGGCTGCAATCCCACCTCGATGAAATCGAACGCCTGATCGGCCAGGGCGGCGAAGTGGGCAAGCGGCTCGACTTCTTCATCCAGGAGCTTCACCGCGAAGCCAACACCCTGGGCAGCAAATCCTCCAGCCTGGAACTCACCCGCATCTCGGTTGACATGAAAGTGCTCATCGAACAAATGCGCGAGCAAGTGCAGAACCTCGAATGATCATGGACTATCCCGGCAATCTCTACGTTGTGGCGGCCCCCAGCGGGACGGGCAAATCCAGTCTGGTCAAGGCCCTGCTGGAAGTCGATTCGCGCATGGAGCTCTCGGTATCCCACACCACCCGGGCCCCACGGGGTCAGGAAGTGCACGGGCGCGAGTACTACTTTGTGAGCAACGACGAGTTCGACCGCATGGTGGCCAACGACGCATTCGTCGAATGGGCCCACGTGCACAGCAACCGTTATGGCACCTCCCGAAAGGCCATCGAGGACAAGATTGCTGCGGGTGCCGACATCGTGCTCGAAATCGATTACCAGGGCGCGATCCAGATCAAACAGACGTTTCCCAACGCCGTTCTCATCTTCATCTTGCCGCCCAGCTGGGAAGAGCTCCGCTCACGGCTGATGCGCCGAGCCGAAGACAGCGAGGACGTGATCGAACTCCGCCTGCGCAATGCCGCCAAGGAGGTGGCGCACGTTGACCGCTTCGACTTCGTTATAATCAACGAGATGTTCGAGCGGGCCCTGTTTGACCTCAAGGCCATTGCTCACGCCCAACGCCTCAAGGTGGTTGCTCAGCGTCGCGCCCGGGCCGACACCTTCAGGGCCCTCCACATAGGCTGAATTTTTACCGGAGCCCCCATGGCACGCATCACCGTTGAAGACTGTCTGGAAAAGATCCCCAACCGATTTCAGCTCGTGCTGGCCGCCACCTACCGCGCCCGCATGCTGAATCAGGGCCACACCCCCAAGATCGAAACCCGCAACAAGGCCGGCGTCACGGCCCTGCGCGAGATTGCCGGAGGCAAGGTCGGCATCGAGATGCTGAAAAAAGTGCCCATCTGAGGCAAGGCCTTCCCTCAACAAGCACCGCCCTGGCGGTGCTTTTGTTTTTTTAATCATCTCAATGGTCAGGTTTGACACAAAAGTGTCGGCAAAATCCGACAGGAGCCGCTAAAGTAGGGGGATGACAGACGAAGTGATGACCCCTCCTGCTGCGAGTCCTGCCCAGGCGGCTGCCAGTGCCGCTGCCGCCAGCTTTGCAGCCCTGGAGGCCCGCCTCGACTACCTCAGCCCGACCGAAATCGATCTGGTCCGTCAGGCCTACCGGTTTGCAGACGAAGCCCATCTGGGCCAGATCCGCAAGAACGGCGACCCTTACATCACCCACCCCATCGCGGTCGCCCAGCAGTGCACCGAATGGAAACTCGATGCCCAGGCCCTGTGTGCCGCCCTGATGCACGATGTGCTGGAAGACTGCGGCATCACCAAGCTCGACATGACCGAGCGGTTCGGGCCGCACATCACCGATCTGGTGGACGGTCTCACCAAGCTCGACAAACTCGAATTCCACAGCCGCGAGGAAAACCAGGCCGAGTCTTTCCGCAAGATGCTGCTGGCGATGGCCCGAGATGTGCGCGTCATCCTCATCAAGCTGGCCGACCGCACCCACAACATGCGCACCATGGGTGACATGCCTCGCAGCAAGTGGGGGCGCATCAGCAGCGAGACGCTCGAAATCTACGCCCCTATCGCCCACCGATTGGGCCTGAACAACAACTACCGGGAACTGCAGGACCTCGCCTTCAAACACCTGCACCCCTGGCGCTATCAGGCGCTGTCGAAAGCCCTGGAAAAATCCCGTAGCCGCCGGCGCGATCTGATTGCCCGCGTGCAGGGCGAAGTGGAAAACGCGTTTCACCGCCACGGGATCGAGGTTCGCATCGTCGGCCGCGAAAAAACCCTCTACTCGGTCTACCGCAAGATGGACCTCAAGCACCTGTCGTTCGCCCAGGTCACCGACATCTACGGCTTCCGCATCATCCTGCCCGAACTGCTGGACTGCTACCAGGCACTGGGCATCCTGCATCAGCTCTACAAGCCACTGCCGGGCAAGTTCCGGGACTACATCGCCATTCCCAAGATGAATGGCTACCAGTCGCTGCACACCACCCTGGTGGGCCCTTTCGGCACCAACATCGAATTCCAGCTGCGCACCCACACCATGGACGTGGTGGCTGAGTCCGGTGTGGCCGCCCACTGGCTGTACAAAGCCACCGAGCCCGACAGCCCCGCCTCCCAGGACCTCAACGCCCAGTGGTTGCAGTCGCTGCTCGACATCCAGCAGGAAACCCACGACGCGGCCGAGTTCTGGGATCACGTCAAGATCGACCTCTTTCCGGATTCGGTCTATGTGTTCACGCCCAAGAGCCGGATCATGTCGCTGCCGCGGGGGGCCACGGTGGTGGACTTTGCCTACGCCATCCACAGCGACGTCGGCAACAGCGCCATCGGCGCCAAGGTCAACGGCGAGCAGGCCGCGCTGCGCACCGAACTCAACAATGGCGACGTGGTCGAGATCATCACCTCACCGCACGCCCGGCCCAATCCGAGCTGGCTGGGTTTTGTCAGGACCGGCCGAGCACGCTCCAAGATTCGCCATCACCTCAAGACCCTGGCCGAGGAAGAATCGCTGGCGCTGGGCGAGCGTCTGCTGCGCCAGGCCTTGAGGGCCGAGGGCATACCAGCCTTGCCTGCCGACGACGAAGCCCACCATGCCGTGTGGGACAAGCTGCTTCGATTCACGGGCAACCGCCACGTCAGCGAACTGCTGACCGACATCGGCCTGGGCCGACGCATTGCCAGCATGGTCAGCAAGAAGCTGGCGGCCCTGCTGGCTGAAGGGGGCCAGAAGCCCGATCTGCTGCTCATCAGCCAGGAGCGTTTTGGTGCCGCCACCGAAGACAAACCCTCCCAGGGGGTGGTCACCCTGGACGGCAGCGAAGGTGCCTCGGTGCAGTACGCCCGCTGCTGCCATCCGGTTCCCGGCGACCGCATCATCGGCTACCTGGGCAAGGGCGAAGGCCTGGTGGTTCACACCGACGACTGCCCCACCGGCCGCAAGCTGCTGCACCGCGACGCCGAGCGGTTCATTGAAGTGGAATGGGCCGAAGACCCTTCCCGGTTGTTCGAGTCTTCTGTCGTGGTCACCGTCCACAACGGCAAAGGCGTGCTGGCCAAGGTGGCCGCTGCCATCGCGGCCGCCGAAGCCGACATCACCCACATCCACATGGGCGAAGAGCCCGCTCAGGTGGCCACCGATCTGCGTTTCACCCTGGCCGTTCGGGACCGGGTCCACCTGGCCCACGTGCTGCGTCAACTCAAGCGCACGCCGTCGGTCATCAAGGCACAGCGCATCCGGCCGACGCGCCCGGGTAACTGACCTCCATCACCTCCAGGGTTTCCCAGCCACTGGGGGTGCGTACCCGCACCTCGTCGCCTTCGCGCGCCTTCAGCAGGGCCTGGGCCACTGGCGACACCCAGCTGATCTGGCCCAGCGCCGTATCGGCTTCGTCGATGCCCAGGATGGTCACGGTGCTTTCACTGCCATCTTCCCGCGCAAAGGTCACCGTGGCACCAAAAAACACCTGGTCCTTGCCCTGATGCTGTGAGGGATCGACCACCACCGCGATGTCGAGCCGCCGGGTCAGAAAGCGGATACGCCGGTCGATCTCGCGCAGGCGCTTCTTGCCGTAGAGGTAGTCGCCGTTTTCCGAACGGTCACCGTTGCTGGCCGCCCAGTGCACCACCTCCACCACGCGGGGGCGCTCGACGTCCAGCAGGTGCAGCAGTTCGCTGCGCAGGCGGTCATGTCCGGCCTGCGTCATGTAGTTCTTGCCCCCTGCCGGCAGGGCGGGCCCCTCGGGCAGGTCGTCATCGTCGGCGGTATCGGATTCTCTGGTAAACGCTTTGCTCATGGCTTCCAGGGGTGTGCTAAGGTGCCTCCATGTGGCAATTGTCCAACATCATCCGGCGCCTGAACGCCACCGTGGTCGTGCTGGCCATGGCGTCCAGTGCGCTCACGGGGGTCGTTCAGGCACAAGGCCTGTCGCCCACCCTGCAACCCGAGGGGTCCAGTGGCTGGACGCCCAAGCCCTTGTGGCGCGGCAGCCACTTTGCGGTAGCCGCCGCACACCCGCTGGCGGCCGAAGCCGGCGCCCGGGTGCTGGCCGAGGGTGGGTCGGCCGTGGACGCCGCCGTGGCCATCCAGATGGTCCTCACGCTGGTAGAGCCCCAGTCCAGCGGCATCGGCGGTGGGGCCTTCCTGCTGCATGCCGACGGGCAGGCTGTACATGCCTACGATGGTCGGGAAACCGCCCCTGCGGCGGCCGACGAGCGGCTCTTTCTCCAGGCCGATGGCCAGCCCCTGCCGTTCGCCCAGGCAGTGGCCAGCGGCTTGTCGGTGGGTGTGCCTGGCGTACTCCCCATGCTGGAAATGGCCCATCGCCGGCATGGCCAACTGCCCTGGGGTCGGCTGATGGCCCCTGCCATCGTGCTTGCCGAACACGGCTTCCTCGTGTCGGAGAGACTGCACACCCTGCTCCAGGCCGACAACACCCTGCGCGACGACCCTGAAGCCGCCGCCTATTTTCTGGACCCGCAAGGCCAGCCCTGGCCCGTCGGGCACCGTCTGCGCAACCCGGCACTGGCCGAAACGCTGCGCTGCGTGGCCGCGCTGGGTGCGCGCTGTCTGAGCACAGGGCCCATCGCCGAAGCCATGGTGCGCAAGGTGCAGCATCACCCGGTGCGGCCTGGCGGTCTGTCCCTGGAGGATCTGGTCCGCTACCAACCCCTCCAGCGAGAGCCGCTCTGCCACCCCTGGCACACCCCCCGGGGGGTGATCAGGCTTTGCGGCTTTCCGCCACCCTCTTCGGGAGCCATCGCCATCGGCCAGATCCTCGGCATGCTGGCCCATCGGCCCACGGCAACACCGTTGATGGCAGAAGAACTGCATCAGTACGCCGAAGCCAGCCGTCTGGCCTTTGCCGACCGCGCCCGCTACATCGGCGACCCGGCTTTTGTGGCACCCCCCGGTGGCGACTGGCTGCAGTTGCTCCGGCCCGACTACCTTCAGCGCCGGGCGCAGCTGATCGGGGACACGGCCATGCCCACCGCACCGGCCGGCAACCCGTCTCACGAAGCCGTGGCCTGGGGCAGCATGACGACGCAACCCGAGCAAGGCACCAGCCACCTCAGCGTGATCGACAGCCAGGGGCGCAGCGTGGCCATGACCACGACCATCGAATCTGCCTTTGGCTCGCGCCTGATGGTGCATGGCTTCCTGCTGAACAACCAGCTCACCGACTTCAGCTTCCGCCCGACAGACGATGCCGGCAGGCCGGTTGCCAACCGCGTTCAACCGGGCAAGCGCCCGCGGTCTTCCATGGCTCCCACCCTGGTGTTCGACAATGCAACGGGTGAACTGCTGGCCAGCCTGGGGAGCCCGGGTGGGGCTCTCATCATCCATTACACCGCCCGTGCCCTGCTGGCCACCCATCTCTGGGGCCAGGATGCCCGCGAAGCCTTGCACCTCCCCCATGCAGGCAGTCTGGGTGGGCCGGTGTTGCTGGAAGCGGGTCGTTACCCAACCCACGTGGTCGAGGCACTCAAAGCCCGCGGTCATCAGGTCCGCGAAACGGCCATGACGAGTGGATTGAACCTGTTGCAGCGTGACCGGCAAGGTCTGACGGGTGCCGCCGACCCTCGGCGCGAGGGCGTGGTGCGCGGTCAGTGACTCGGCTCTGCTAGCATCCTCCTCTTGTTTCTCAGGTAAATGCGCTTATGACTTATTGCGTTGCCGTCAAGCTCAAGGCCGGCATGGTTTTTTTGTCCGACTCCCGCACCAATGCCGGGCTCGACCAGATCAGCACCTTTCGCAAGATGATTGTGTACGAGAAGCCGGGCGACCGCTTCATGTGCCTGCTGTCGGCGGGCAACCTCAGCATTTCACAATCCATCCGCGAAATTCTGCAGGTCGAACAACTGAAAGACGCCGACAAGGGCGAACCGATCACGATCTGGAACGCCAAGAGCATGTTCGACGCCGCCCGGGTGCTGGGCTCGGCCGTTCGCCATGTCTACCAGCGAGATGGCGAGTCGCTCAAACGCGCTGGCGTGGATTTCAACGTCAGCATGATTTTTGGTGGGCAGATCGGTGGCGAAGCCATGCGGCTGTTTCAGGTGTATTCGCCGGGCAACTTCATCGAAGCCACGCCCGAAACCCCTTTCTTCCAGGTCGGGGAAAGCAAGTACGGCAAGCCGGTGCTGGACCGGGTGATCACCCCCGACACCCCGCTCGATGAAGCCGCAAAATGCGTGCTGATTTCCATGGACTCGACACTCAAGTCCAACCTGTCGGTGGGGCTACCGCTGGACATGGCCGTGTACAAGGCAGACCAGTTGCAGAGTGACCGCATCGTCTGCATCGACGACGCCAACCCCTATTTCCGCATGCTGCACGACACCTGGGGGCAACGCCTGCGCGAGGTGTTCGACAGCATCGACCACCCGGCCTGGGACGGCCGTCCGAGTGAAGCCCCCCTGATGGAAGGCAGCGCCCGGCACGCCCCGTTGAAGAAGATCAGCAATCCCAAAGAAAAACTGATCTGATGTCGCTGGTGGTCTTTTCACACGGCAACAGCTTTCCTGGCGCCACCTACACAGTGATGCTCGATGCCCTGCGCGCCCGTGGCCATGAGGCCGTCGCGGTTGACAAGTACGGACACGATCCGGCTTATCCGGTCACCAGCAACTGGCCCCATCTGGTTCAGCAGTTGGCCGACTTCGTGGTCAACCACACCACCCAAGGAACCGGGCCGTTGTTCCTGGTGGGACACTCGCTGGGCGGCTTTCTCAGCCTGATGTGCGCGGCCAAGCACCCGATCCTTGCCGGCCGGCCTGTCGCCGGCGTGGTCATGCTCGACTCCCCCGTGCTGGGCGGCTGGCGTGCCCGTGCACTGGAAGCCGCGAAACACACCCGCCTGATCGGGGCCCTGTCACCCGGACAGGTCAGCCGAACGCGGCGCAACAGCTGGGCCAGCGCGGAGGAAGCCCTGGCCCATTTCGCCCAGAAGAAAAGCTTTGCCCGCTGGGACCCTCGGGTGCTGCGCGACTACATTGCTCACGGCACACACGATGTGGCCACCCACAGTGGTACCCGCCGAGTGCTCACCTTCGATCGCGAGGTCGAAACCCGCATCTACAACACCCTGCCCCACAACCTGGACCGGCTGCTGCGCCGCCACCCGCTGCCATGTCCCGTGGCGTTTGTGGGGGGCACGGCATCGGCCGAAATGCGACAGGTGGGCATGGTCATGACCCATCAACTGGTGGGCAAGACCCCGAGCGACCGGCTCCAGATGGTCGAAGGCACTCACCTCTTCCCCATGGAACGGCCCGAGGAAACCGCTGCGGCCATCGACCGCGCATTGCGCAGCTTCCAGGTTGTTGACGGGTTTCAGGGCGTCCAGTTCACCCAGCCGCCCCAGGCGGTGAGCAACACCAGCGTCCCGAAGGCAATGCGGTACCAGGCAAACGGCACGAAGGTGTGGCTGGTCACGTAGCGCATCAGCCACTTCACACACGCCCAGGCCGATATCCAGGAGACGACCAGCCCGACCGTGAAAAACGGCAGGTCTTCCAGGCTCAGCAGCGCCCGGTGCCTGAACAGGTCATAAGCAGCGGCACCAAACAGCATCGGAATGGCCAGGAAAAAGCTGAATTCCGTCGCGGCCCGCCGTGAAAACCCCAACGCCATGGCCCCGATGATCGTGGCCCCCGAACGGCTCACCCCGGGTATCAGCGCCAGGCACTGGATCAGCCCCACGGCCAGCGCGTCGCGCCAGCTCACGCTGTCCACATCGTCAATCCGCTGGGCCGGCTGGCGCGCCTGCCTGGCCTCCACCCACAGCATGACCACGCCACCGGCGATGAAACCGATCGCCACCACCAGCGGGTTGAACAGCACGCCCTTGATCACGTCAATGAACAGCACCCCCGCCAAAGCTGCCGGAAAGAAACCCAGCAAAATATTGCCCGTGAAGCGCTGGGCACGGGCCTCGCGCGGCAAGTCCACCACCGTCTGCAGCAGACGCTGCATATAGAGCGAGACGATGGCCAGGATGGCGCCCGTCTGGATCACCACCTCGAACACCTTGATTTTTTCCCCTTCCAGGCCGAGCAGCGTGGACGTCAGGATGAGGTGACCGGTCGAGGAAATGGGCAGAAACTCCGTCAGGCCCTCCACCACGCCCATGACGGCGGCCTTGAGCAGCAAAACAATATCCATACAGTCGTCGTCTGGCAAAGCCACCATGGTAGCCGAAGGGCTGCACCACATTTCACGCCACATGGGCGTCGATTCACACCGCCTGCCGGCCATTCATCTCAAACCGGTTGGAACGGGGGCAGACGGTGCGGATGATTCACCCCATTCCCCACCTCAGCCGCGGAGCCCGCCATGAAACACACCCCGCCCC